>NZ_JBEUMS010000006.1:0-344103 GCF_040543805.1 Arcicella rosea | reverse complement strand
TCAAAATTGTCAGGAGTCTCCATAATAAAGTGTGTCTGAGTAAAAGTAAAAAAATAAACTTAAATTTAAACTGACACAGTTCGGTGAACAGACTCAAATTTAAACTGACACAGTTCGGTGAACAGACTCCAGATGTTTCACCCTTTCAGGGTTCTGTAAACGACCTTTCAAACATTGCTATAATCCTGACATCCCTTCGGGATTTTTACTCATGGCATGACTTGAAGTCATGCTATGAGTGATAATCTAATTTAGAATATTATTTGGTTTTCAATTCATTATTGGATGAAAAACCAAACGAATCCTATCTCCGAGATAGGATTTTCCATCTTTTTGATAAGTTGTTCTGTCTCCGAGATAGGTTTTCCTATGTTTTTGATAGCTTGTCCTATCTCCGAGATGGGTTTTCTTATCTTTTTGATGGGTAGTCCTGTCTCCGAGATGGGATTTTACTTGTTTTTGATGGGTTGCCTTATCTCTGAGATAGGTTTTTCTATCTTTTTGATAGCTTGGTGGGCATCAAAAAAAAACACATCCGCCCAAAGAGAACGGATGTGTTTGTAATAAAAAGATTGATACGATTATTGCAATTTGAATGGTAAAAACCAGTTGTCTTTGTTCATCAGTTTGCTTCTTACGGCTGCTGCATTAGGGTTGTTGGCTTTTCTTAATTTATCATACACTTTGTCTGCCAAGAAAGTTGGGTCCTCTCTACGAAGTGCTACTCTTACTAAATCGCCCCAACGGTGTCCTTCAAAAGCTAATTCTAAAGCACCTTCTTGGATGATAGAGTTTTCGATGGCAATGGTACTATCGCCTACTACTTCTGTATTTTTCAACATGGCTCTACCTCTGATACCCGTCGCTAAGTGCCATGACGAACGATAACGTACTGGTGCATCGCCGTTTCTAGCATCAAAGTCGAATGGAGGAACATCAAAAGTATTCATCAAGTTAGTTTTATCGGTTGAAGTACCGTTATACACTGATGCTACACCGCTGTTCAATAAAGCAAAAGCTAACTTTCTACGTCCCTCACGGTTGGCAGCTTCAGCAAATTTCAAGTGTACATTGGCTGCTCTGTTCAAGAACCAACGACCATTTTTTTCTTGCAAACTTTTACCTACTAAAGAAATCACAGAACCCGTCAAGTTTGGATTCAAGTAGTTATAAAGGTATTTATAGACTACTGGTTTGCCATTGACTGTTTTGTAAGACATCTTTCCACGAGCATCAAAGTTGAAGTTGTTCGTTTGTGTTTGCGAATTCCACATATCTTGTACTTGCTGAGAAGGCTGTAACAAATATTTACCACCTACATTCGAGAACAATTCTACAAATGGGTTTTCAGGTAGAAACTTATTGTCGAAAGGTAATAACCAAAGCCATTCTGGGTCACGAGAAATGTTTGAAGTATTCGATAAACCATTATAAGTAGTATTAGAACGGTCACGTGCGAAGATTGAACGCCAGCCAGTGCTGTTGTTATCAAGCAACCTGTTTTCGTCGTTGATGTTGGCATCATAACTTACTGCGATTGGTCCCATACCACTGCTGATTTGCCCACGAGTGATTTTGTATAAATGATACCAAACGTTAATATCAGTTGCTTCAAAACCAAGGCGGTCGGATGTTGTCATAATGTATTTGTACATCGTAGCCGCTTTGGTAAATTGGTTATCCCACAAGTACAAATCTCCCAATAAAATAGTTTTATTAATGAAGAAAGTAGTAGGAGAGTAGCCATCCACGTTGTTCGAAACGAAAGTATTATCTAAAGTATAAGGGTCAAGATATACACTTGGAATCGTTTCCATGTCCGTAATAAGTTGCTTAATCATTTCCTTTAAAGGAATAGCAGGCTTACTAGCAATAGCTGATACATCGCCAATTTTTTCAATTGATTCTGTGATGTATGGAACACTGTTGTAGTGAATTGCTAATTGTAAATAAATCCAGCTTCTTAAAGCAATTACATCGGCATAACGTTGGTTGTATTCTGTTCTTTTGATTTTGTTGGTTTCAACCATCATCTTGAAGTTCTTCAAGATGTCGTTACAGTTAAGAATTAATTCATAATACGGACGAGGGTTCGCATAAGCATTACTTTCTGTAACATTATGGTTATTGATTTCACGCAAGGCTACGTCGGCATTATCAGTAACATCTAGCAAATCTGCACGAAGTTCATTTAATACTACATATTGTTTTGCAAGCGTTGAAAACTTACCATACAAGCCAATGATGGCAGCATCTGCATCGAAAATATCACGATACATTTGTTGGCTAGTGAGTGCTTCTTCAGGGTCGAGGTCGAATACTTCTTTACAAGAACTACCAACCCATACACAAGAAAGTACAGCTAGATTGAAGATTATTTTTCTAAACATTGATTTCATCTTATTTCGATAATTTTAACGATTAATAATTTCAGTTGACCGAGGGATTTTAGCTTGATATTATAAACCAATTCTAAGCCCTAAGTGAAATGATTTTTGGATAGGCTCTAAAGTATTGTCAACGCCTTGTCCTACTACTGCATTTGTTGAACTAAATTCTGGATCATAACCAAGGTATTTTGTGAAAGTCAACACGTTATTTGCCGCAGCATATACTGTTAAATATTTCAAAATACTTTTGTCGATTGAGAAATTATACGACACTGAAACTGATTTTAATCTGAAATATGAACCATCTTCAATCCATCTGTTCGAGAAACGTGCATTTTGAACTGGGTCGCCATAAGTAGCTCTTGGAATATCAGTAATTTGTCCTTCGCCTCTCCAACGAGCAACCATCGCAGCTGATTGATTATTGAAATTTGCGCCAGATTCGATACTTCTACGAGTATAATTATATACTTCGTTGCCAGAAACAAAGCTACAAAGGGCATCTAAAGTCCAGTTTTTGTAGATAATACGGTTAGTAATACCACCGTAGAAATCAGGATTAGGATTACCGATAATCTTTCTGTCTTGGTCGTCGATTACTTTATCGCCATTCAAATCTTCGAATCTAACATCACCACCTTGGAAGGGCTTCAAAGAACCATCTGGCAACCTTGAAGATAAACCTTCAGCAGTTGCCTCAGCATTCGAGGCATAAACACCTTTTGAAGTATTACCGAAGAATACATTCGGACTTTCACCCACACGGGTCAAGAAAGAAGCCAGACCATAGTTAGAAATGATGTCGGCATTGGCGTTTGGTAACTTATCTAATTTAGTTTTTGATTTAGCGATGGTTACACCTAAATCCCATTTCAAATCAGATTTGTTTAATAATTTGATATTCAAACTTGCTTCAACACCTGAAGTACTCATAGCAGCGTTGTTCGTCATTACATAACCTACACCAGCTACCGTTGGTAATTTCTCAGCGATAATCATGTCTGTAGTTTTGTTGCTGAATACATCAAGACTTAAACCCAAACGCTCGTGAAGAACGCTCATGTCTAAACCTGCATTAGACTTAGAGATATTCTCCCATTTCAAGTTTGGATTAGCAATGTTTCCACGGACAATCCCTTGAAGACCTAATAAGTTTTGACCAACATAATATTGTTTTGAAGCATAATTACCGATGTCATCATTTCCTACACGACCTGTTGAAACACGAAGTTTTAATAAATCGAAAGGACCATCCGCTAAGAATTGTTCAGAAGAAAGCAACCAAGCTGCCGATACAGCAGGCATCACTGCAAAAGGAGTACCGCCAATTCTGACAGCATCGCTTGTAGAAACATCTTTCCCAAAACGAGAAGAAGCATCCATTACCATTGTGAAAGCCAAGAAGTATTTATCAGCATAAGTATAATTTAAGTTGAAATAAGTATTCAACCAGTTATAAGTACCAATTCCACCTTGAATGTTGTTGTATAAAACAGAACCATTGTTCACACTGATTAATTGGTCGGTTGCTGAGTTATAAGCCAATATTTTGTCTTGTTCTACTTTAGAGCTAATAAAACGTAAACCCAAACGACCAGAAATATCATGTACGTTTTTGAATGTTTTATTGAAAGCTAAATAGGTTTCATTTGATACATTAAACAAACGTTTTGTTTGTGAACTCAACTGGTTTAATGCCAACACATTTTTAAGCGTATCACTTACTAAACCATAGTTAGGAATAAAGCGGTTTTCTTTGACTTTATCGAAAGTAACTGCAATGTTAGTCCCTAGTTTGAAAGCATTTGAAATCGCATATTGGAAATCAATCACACCAAAGAAGCGATAAGCTTTATTACCACCCAAAGTGCTTGTAGCAGCCACAGCAGGGTTACCCACTGAAAATATATCTTCATCTGCCAAGAAAGGAGAAAAAATCCCTTGACTTGAAACACTATAATCTGTTAAGATTGGTGCTTTGATTAAGGCTAAATAAAGAGGATTCGTTTTAGAGGCAAATCCAAAATCTTTGGTTTCAGCTTCATTGTACGAGAAACTTAAGTTGGCTGCTGCTGTAAGCTTACGGCTTAAGTTCATATCAGCATTGAAACGAGTACTGTATTTCTCTAAAGTTGAACCAGCAACCCCATTTTTATTGCTTAAATAGTTTACCGAAAGTGCATATTTTGCAATGTTATCACCACCAGTTACACGTAAATACATGTTAGTAAGCGGTTTACTTGCCATTACTTTTTTCTGCCAGTCTGTATCGTTATGATAAGTATAATAATCAGGGTTCGACTTGCTATCATTCATAAAAGGCAATGTTTCCATTTGCGCATTTGAATAACCAGCCGAAGAAAGAATATCAGTTAAATAACTTCTATAACTATTGGCATTCATTACGGGTAAATCCTTAGGAGCAGCGTTCACACCACCATACATGGCGAAGTCAATTTTTGTTCCTAATTCTTTCGCTCTTGAAGTCGTAATCATGATAACTCCATTAGCGGCTTTTGTACCATAAATTGCAGATGCTGAAGCGTCTTTCAATACAGTAATATTACTGATGTCTCTTACATCAATATACGCTAATGGATTATCGAAGTAATTGTTATTCAATGAACTGCCATAAATACCAGCATCGTAAATAACATTGTCAATCACATACAAAGGACGGTTTGTTCCTTGGATAGAATTTAAACCACGCAAAGTAGTAAAGCTTCCTGCGTTTGTAGTACCTGAATAACGAGTAGCATTTAAACCAGCGATTCTTCCTTGTAAATAACTATCTGGAGAATCAGTAATTCTTGCCCAAGCATCAGGAATTGCCAAAGCACTAGCTGCACCCACTACACGTTTCCCTGTTGAAGTACCAGTAGGTAATCCAAAAGATTTTTCAAGTCCTGATTGGTCTTGAATGGTGATAGTGATTTTATTACGTTTAGCAACTGCTACTTCAGTACTTTCATAGCCCGGACATTCTACAGAAACTGAAACTTTCGGACTAGGGACACTTAGTTTAAAAGTTCCGTCTTCAGCAGTAATGGCAGAAGTCATGTTTTTAAAATAAACCCTTGCGCCCGTTACAGGTTTTCCTGTAGAAGCACTTATTACAATACCCGTAATTTCGGTATTATATTTCGGGTGAATTTTTACTACTTCCTGAATTTTAGTTTCTTGCGCCTGTACAGCAGTGCCGTACATCATGATTCCACAAAAAGACGCTAAAGCAACTGTCGTTTTGGGAAATGCTTGTATATTTTGTATGAAATACTTCATTTGAATCATCGTTAAATTATTATGTAGCTAACTAAAGAGCTGGTACAAGTTTGATATAGTCGAGTGCCATGGCATTGGTTCCATTGGCAACCAGATACATATTAAGTGTACCATAAGCATCGACAGTATATTCTCCTAGCAATTGTTCTGTATAATTCTTCACTGGCATGGCAGCCGCTGGGTAAGCAAAAGTCGCAGAGCTTAAAGTACCCATCGCTAACTTTTGGTTGATAACAAACCCTGCTGTTTCGCCTGTTGATGTGTTTGAATTATACAAATCGTTTACTGCTACCCAATACACTTTATATTTGATAGATGGAGTTTCAGGAGCTACATATCTCAACCAAAAACCTGCATTAGCATGCCCCACCACAAAAACTGATTTGAAACTTGTGTTGGTTAATGGGTTTAATAAGGTTCTTGTTGCGATGGCAGTAGAAGCTAAACTTGATGTTGTAGGCATTCTAGCAATATAATTTTCACCTTGAATAATGATTGGCTTGAACTTTTCACTAACACTCACGTTGATTTTTCCTAATACGTGAACAATTCCATTACTTACTTTGAAACTTTGAGTGATGGCAGATTTATCAATTGTATAATTTACATCAAATTTAGATTTGATAGTAGTTGGAAGTTGTTCAAGTGAGTATTCCCCTTCAATCACTAAATCTTTAATGGTTTCAAAAGCTGCTTTTCTGTAAGTACTATCAGTTGTGCTAGTTTTGTAGTAAGGCGATAACTTATTTACTTCTTGTGTGAAAACATCATTTGGTAATAAGAAATAAGTATAACGTTTAGACTCATCTCCCAAATCATATACTTTTTCGGTAAAAGAGTTTACCGACTGAAAACCTGTTCCCGGACGATATACTGGCTGACCTGTTGTAGCACTGATACTATCAACAATCGCAGTGTTTGGATTAAATACAAGTGTTGTAAGCTTTACGATAGCATTACTTTGTAATGAAGTTGCTTGTGTAGCATTTACATAAGCCCAAAGAGAAGGCAATACTTGTACAGCGCTACCAATAACATGCAATACACCGTTTCCAACATATTTATTAGAAGAAGTAATAGCTGCTGTAGCAAAAACATCTTTGCCGAAGCTTGCATATTTTCCATTTAATAAACCTACTAATTCAGACGTTTGTGTTGATGGCATCACGTGGCTTTGTAAAGCAATATGATTACCCACAAATGCTTTTAAAGCAGTGGTGTCATTGATAATGGTTGTGCTTAAATTAGCTAAGGCATCGTTAGTAGGCGCCCAAACGGTATAATTTTTAGAAGAAGAAATTACTTTATCGTAACCTGATTTTTCTAAAAGTTCTTTGAATTTACTCAAATTGGTTTGTGTGCTAATTTCAGCATATAATGATTTCCCTAGATCATCATTCTCTGAAACCAAGCGGTCGTCCCAAGTCTTACAAGACGCTAGGATAATGCCGCAAAGAGCAATGAGCAAAAAATATAAATATCTTATTTTCATTTGAATTTCTTTTAATGTTTTAAAACTGACTGATTTCAATTATTCAGCGATTAAAGTACCATCTGGTAAATGGCGTGGACTCAACTGATTTTGGTCGATAGGAATAAATTGAATCATATCGATGTTGTTTGGCGAGTGCGTACCATTGATTGCTGTCAAACGGAAAAGGTGTCTGTCAGTTGTTTTAATATCAATTGTTCCAAGCAAACGGCCAGCAGCATTGATGTCAGTTCCTGGCGACATATATCTTTTCCAGCCTAATGATTCTAATTCACCAGAAGATAAATTTGGAACTTGGTCAATAAATAGGAATGGACGAGTAAGCGTTTCGCCATCAATTGCACCAGTACAAGTAATAGTAAAACTGTTTGAAGTACGTTGACGTCTGTAGCACATCCATACTTTGTATTTCCCTTTTGGAATGATAGGTGTTCTCATTTCTAACCATAAATTTCTACTTGGTACACCCATTGGTACTTGTAGATAATCTCTTTTGGCAGCATTTTCAGAACCTGCATACACATAAGTAGGAGGGAAGCTGGCATTAGCCCATTTAATATCATTTAACACTGTTCCTACTGGAAAACCGTAAGTTCTCTTTCCATAATAAGTAGAAAGTTTTTTGATTTCAGGGAAATCGCAAACATCCCAGTCGATTCTAATCGGCAAACGTAATTTTACACCATAATGCCCTAAAGTGCTATGTAATACACCGTTCGTAGCAGTGTTGTCACTTAAAGTACGAGATAATTCAACACCCATTTCTCTGATGCCATTAAAAATATCATCGTTCAATAATACCGTTTGTCCTTCAAGTTTTGAACTTACAACGGTAGGTTCGGTAGATACTTTTGTGATGTGTGAAGTGGCAGTAATAATATCTCCTAAATATTTTGCTCCATCTAAAATATGATAAGCAACAAAAATATTAAGGCTATCAGATTTTAATTTAGGATTTCCTGATTTCGAATATCTTGCTTTCAGTTGAGCATAATTTGTAAATCCTGCTTGTGCCAATACAGTATTTGATTCTGCCACTAAAGTCATAAAACGTTTATCTAAATTCTCATTAACAGTATTTAAAGAATCATAATAACCTGTTTCTTTTAAAGCCTGTGTGAAAATAGAATAATCAGGATTAGCCTCTGTTAATTGAGCAATTGTTTTGGTAGCAGGTTTTAACACGCCATCCAAAATATGCAACATCCCGTTACCTGTTCTGATGTTCGATTCAACAATGTTTGCTTGGCGATTCAAAGTATAGCTTGAACCATTTGTACCGTTTGTTACGCCAGAAAGAATGTACTGACCATACATGGTAACCAATGGTAATTTACCATCTTTGAAAGAGTTCGTGGTAAGCGTATCTCTAATCACATGGATTTTTACAATGCCCTGTGCTTCCTCTTTCGTAAGCTGGTCAGCAGTTTTTCCAATTTGTGTTAAATATGCTTTTACGGCTGTATTGTTAGGAGCAAACATTGTGTAAGCACCATAAGCATCCAAGAAACTGTTATAACCAGATTTATCAATAATGCTTGTAAAATCAGAATACTTCTCTGGATACTTCTGTAAATAACTATAAAGGTTGGCATCACCTGTGGTGGTTTCAACAATAGTTATATCCGAACAGCTCATAATACCTAGTCCTAATAAAAGACCAAGTAATGGTAATGTGAGCGATTGTATTAACTTTTTCATTTGTTTATTTTTTTTATGTCTCCAAAATCATCTTTAAAAAATAGAATGCTACAATTGGAATGGTTGAATATTGAGAAACATTCAATCAACCATTTGCTGTACTATTTTGCTGTTTACTTATAAAATGGATTTTGTACCAAGAGCGTATTTGTTTGAATTTCGTATTGATAAATTGGCAAATAATGGCTGTTTGGATCTTTGATTTTAGCAATTGCCGATTGTTGTCTGTCACTAGGGACACTTCTTGCAGTTAATTCAATCAATAAGTCGAGACGTTTATAATTACTTCTTTTAGCATTTCTGAGGACATCAAACCAGCGTTTTCCTTCAAAAGCGAATTCTCTGGCACGTTCATCTAAAATATATTCTAATACACCACCAGTACCGTCAATATTACTAGCGTCTGGAGATTTTTCAGTTTGTGGAATTGCCCAAGCTCTTTTTCTAATTTGTGAAACAATGTCTAAAGCTTCTTGTCCTCTGTTCAACAATGCCAAAGCTTCTGCTTTCATCAAGAGTACATCAGCGTAACGATACACAATAAAGTTGAAAGGAGTATCGCCTGAAAGACGGTTATACTTTGTAATTACACTGGTAGCAGTACTTAAAGACGCATCATCAGCACGAGTATCATAATTGGTAGGGTCAATAATATCTTCTGTGAAAAGAGTTTCAGTAACATAAGTAGTTGCTTGATATCTTCTGAAAGAACTTGATGCACCCGAACCAAAAATGGCAAAGAAAGGATAAGACGAGTTGATAAAGCGAATAGTATAATCGCTACCATGTGCTAATTCAAAAATACCTTCGTTTGAATTCCCCGCTTTAATGGTATTGAACCATGCTAAACTTCTTTCTTGATTTGAAACTAAACCAAATTTTGCGCTATTGATTACTTTATTGGTAGCAGCAAGGGCTTCAGTTGGTTTTTCCATCCATAAATACACATCCGCTTGCAAAGTATTAATCATGTGCTTTGTAATTCTGCTATGGTCTTTTTCTTTGTTACCATAAGTAGTTGGAATATCCTTTTCAGCTTCTTCCAAATCTTTTACGATTTGTGCCAATACTTCCTCTTTAGTAGCTTTTGCCATAGGAATAATTTCGTCATCGCTACTTGTAGCCGATAATTTCAGAGGCACTTCACCGAACAATCTTACCAAATAGAAATACATCCAAGCTCTCATGGCTTTTGCTTCTGCCACATGGCCTTTCAAAGCTACTTCGGTATAAGTTTTATCTTTGTCTAAAACACTTGGAGCAAAGGCAATTACTGTATTACTATAATTGATAATACGGTAGAAGTCACGCCAGTCAGTCAAATAATTGGTAGGAAGAATATTACTATTGATAATATCCAATTCACTACTCAAAATTCTGAAAGAAGTGGTAATCATATCGGCTCTGATTTCGCCGAGGATAAACATTTTTTCAGGTAATCCATCAATCAAAGATGCATAAATTCCACCGACAGCAGATTCTACTTGTTCTTTGTTTTGCCAGAATCTGCTTTGCACGATTCCGTCTTGTGGACTCAAAGCCAACCAACTATCGCAAGAACTTGCAATCAATAGTGAGCTTACACAAATCAGGTTATAAAATATTTTTTTCAACATTGTATCTATTATCTATATTGTTGTATCTATCTTGATAATGCTTCGTTTAGAAAGTCGCTACTAAACCAAAAGTCACAGTTTTAGCTGGAGGAGTCATTGAGTTATCTGTTGCTACTCTGAATGGGTCGCTACCTCTCATTTGTACTTCTGGGTCTTGTCCGCTATAGTTTGTCCAAGTCATTAAGTTTTCTACTGTTGCGTATGCTCTAAGTGCTGTAATATTCAATGCTTTCAAAGCTTTTTTAGTGAATGTGTAGCTTAAAGTAGCTGTTCTGAAACGTACGAAAGAAGCATCTTCCACATATCTGCTTGAACCTAACCAGTTATAACCAGTATTGTACAAAGCACGTGGCACCATTGTTTCATCACCTTCTTTTCTCCAACGAGACAACACTTCAGTACTTTGGTTTCCAAAACCAAACATACTTGTTGTGCCCATTCTAGTAGCATTTACTACATCGTAATCGCTACGGAAGTTGAAGAAAGTAGTTAATTTGAAAGATTTGTAAGAAGCAGTTGCACCAAAACCACCTGTGAAAGCAGGGTTACTATTTCCTAAGTACACTAAGTCCATGTAATTGATGTTGCCATCTTTATTGATGTCTTCATACATTGCATCACCCGGTTGGAAAATATAATCTGTTTGTGGATAGTTAAATCGCATATAAACAGATTGTGCATCAGGTGTAACGATTGGCTCGCCATTTTTTCCTCGTGCTACAGTAGCTGCTTTGTCTTTATATACTCCTTTATAACGATATCCATAAAAAGAACCAAATGGGTTGTTCACTTGCATATAAGTCATGTAAGTGCCGTTTTGTGTAGCAATACCACCTTGACGAGGATATAAATCTGAGATTTCACGGATTACGTTTGTGTTATGAGCAATGTTCATGTTGAAATCAACAGCTATATCTTTTGTTTTGTAAGCGATCAAGTTTAAGTTGAACTCCCAACCTGAGTTTTCCATCGTTCCAACGTTCATTTGAACTGTGTTGAAACCTGTAAATGCTGGAATTTGTAGGTTTTCAAAGAATAAATCTTTTGTACTGTTTTTGTAGAATTCGGCATCTATCGTTAATTTTCTGTTACGAGTAATTAAGTTAATACCTACGTTTCTACCAATAATACGTTCCCAACGAAGGTTATTCAATTGCATCGTTTGTGGAACTACAGCCGATGAACCAAGGTATGACCAGCCTAAAGTATTAAATCTACCATAGTATAAATAATCTTTACGTGGTGCATTTCCACTTTGTCCATAACTCATTCTTAAACCTAAATGCTCGATAAGGTTATCGAATCTTTTCATGAAAGGCTCATCAGAAATAATCCATTTAGAAGAAATAGAAGGGAATAAACCATAACGATAGGCTGGTCCAAAACGAGAGTTTCCATCACCTCTGATACCCACATCAAAAATATAACGGTCTAAAAATCCGTAGTGAACATTCATCAATAAACCGATATTACGAGTTTGTGAAACACCCGACGATAACTTTGACGTCGTTAAACGTGCAGGGTTAGTAACATCTGTTAAATCAGAAGATGCAGTATTGGTTACATAAGCTTCTTGCCAAACAGACTTTACATCAGAAGTATTCAAAGCCCACAAACTGGTTAATTCGTGCTTGGTATTTTTGATTTTTGGAGTATAGATCAAACTTGTTTTTGTAGTAACGGCAAAACCATCCGCATCTCCATCTGTTGCAACGTTTACCGCAGGGCTAGTGAATGTTTGTCCAGTGGCTACTTGTGGTAAGAATGAATTGGTTTTGTTGTTATTAATATCAAACTGAATATCAAAAGTAGCAACCCATTGTTGTGGTACTAAATCATACTGCACCTGAAAGTGTGGAATAATTCTTTCAGAAATGATGTTGTTTTTGGCAGATTTAACCATCGCAACAGGGTTGTAAGTATTTGAAAACGTACCCTGAATGTTAGTAAGTGGCGAGAAGTAATTGCCAGTTAATTGCCCTAAATCATTGTATTCAAAAATACTCATGTTAGGCATTTTGCTATAAGCTACTGAACGAATTAAGTCTTTATTATCTGTTAAAGCTGAAACATAGTTTCTTGCATTATCCGAGTGAGTAAACGATAAGTCGGTCTTGAAACGAATTCTGTTAGAAACGTTGTAGTCAAGGTTGATACGAGTATTGATACGACTAAGTCCAGTTCCAATTGTTGTACCTTTTTGGTTAAAGAATCCCGTTGAAGCATAATACTTCGCTTTTTCACCACCACCCGTAATTGAAACAGCATGATCTTGCGAATAACCTAATTGCGTAATAGCATCTACCCAGTTAATATTTTGACCATAGTTATTATACCAGTATGGATCATTTGGGTCGTATTGGAATTCTTTTACGGTTTGCGTATTCAAAGGAGTACCGTTTCTGTTCATAAATGCTTCTGGAATCAACATTGAATATTGGTCACCTGAAAGCATTGGAATAGCATTTGGTTGTTTTGAAACCGAACCTTTAAAAGTATAAGTTACTTTTGGCGTACCTACTGTTCCTCTTTTTGTATTAATAACCACAACACCATTGGCAGCTCTTGAACCCCACATTGCTGTAGCGGCTGCATCTTTCAAAACCGCAATATTTTTAATATCAGAAGGAGCTAAGTTCAATAAAGAAGCATAACCCATTTCATCGGCAGTACCGAAGTTGAAGTCAGATGGAATAGATGTTTCATAAGGCATACCATCTACTACAATCATTGGCTCAACAGAAGAGTTGATAGATGATGTACCTCTAATTCTGATTTGCATCCCCGTTCCTGGGTCACCAGAAGCGGCAGTAATATCTACCCCAGCCAAACGACCTTGTAACATTTGGTCGATTGATGTCCCTTGCATATCTTCAACCATTTTAGCATCAATTTTAGCGACTGCAATGGTTGTGTTTCTTTCAGATACAGACATCAAACCATTATCGGTTGGTCTTGCAGAAACAACTACTTCGTCAAGGTCAGAAGTGGTAGCTTCCATCCAGATTTTCAAAGAGCTTTTTCCTTTGATGTCAATTTTTTGTGTTTTATAACCGATACTCGAAAACGAGAGTCTATTATTAGCATTAGAAACTCTGATAACGAAGTTACCTTCTACGTCAGAACTCACACCTTTAATGATACGGTTATCACGGTCAAGCTCAGCAACCGTAACACCTATCACGGCAGAGCTATCTTTGAGGTCAACTATTTTGCCTCGAACGGTATGTAAAGTAGATGTTTGTGCTATTGAAATGTGTTGACATAATAGCAATACACCCGTTATGATTAGTAATTTGGTAAAAATTTTCATTGGCTTATTTGCAAATTTTTAAACGAGTTGTGTGACCTAAAAATCCACTTGGTTTTCCAAGATTGAGATTTAATTAGCCTTTAGATATCCATCAATCAAATGAATCATTGCTCTGTTAGAAAGGTTATTACTTTTATCAACCCTAACATTTGATTTTTTTGAAGTAGCATCAGCCAATTGCATTGAACCCACCGCATTTATTACAGAGATTTTTACTGGATCTCCTACCGCATCTTTCAATAAAGTTTCCATGGCGCCAGATTCTTTTCCGTCTGTAGCAACCACTTTTTTGTTCAGGATATGGTAGTTAATAAAATCTTCAACAATCTTTTTGTCAAGTAAACTTGTCGGGTTAAAGTTTGGTGTTTTTACTGCTCCTGTACCTGTTCCTGGCAAAACACCAGCATTTACTGCTGCTTGTATCGCAGCATTGTCTGGCACGAAGAATGTATAAAAACTACCTTCGTTTACGCCATTAATAGCAAATGTCGCCGCAGTGAAAGCTGTTGAGTTTTTAAGATATTGATAGAAATTATAATAAGGCAAATCAGCAGTTGCACCTAGCACAGAAAGGTCTTTTCCGATTGGGTCGGCGATAGATGTGTTGTTTGGTGCAAAATTTAACAAACCATTTGTATAATAAACCTTACCATTTGTAGCCGTTTTAGAACCTGTTACTGTAATTGGGGCATTTTTGGTTCCTGTTGAATATACTTTATTGTTTTCAAATTTGATATATTCACCATTGATAGCATCAATTACTCCTTTTCCTGATAAATTATTCAATTGATTTTGTGGCGTATAAATAACACTGGTAGCTACAATTCTTTGAAGACTTGCCAAAACTGAAGTTCCAGGAGTACGAGTTGTAGAGCCAGGTGGAGTATAACCCCATTCACTGTTGGCAACGTTTGATACAAATTTTGAAGGGTCATAATCATAACCTGCAGCTTTAAATGCTTCATCGCTAATCATAAATAAAGTATAATTTACTCTTGGGTTAAGAATGGTGTTCTTCCAGTCCATATCCAAGATTCTAGTCATTATACTGAATTTAGGGTCTAAATATGCTTTAGAATAAACAGAAGCGAACAGGTTTGATGACTGTACTCTGTTGGTACCATAAAACATCGCATTACTCAATACTTTTTTCTCAACCACATCTGCATTTGCATCAAAGCGAGCTTCTTCTCCCAAAGCATTGAAACTGTTTCTGAATTTTGAAGGCCAAACTGTAGTTGGGAACAAATGGGCATTGATAAGGTCGATGATGATACCCGGAGGCATGGCATCCAATGAAGTATAGTTTTCTAACAATACATTATTGATATACTGTGTCAAAACATCATTTGTAGGAATAAATGCAGTCCACATATCTAACTGAGAATCATTCTCGGCATTTTTCAAGAAGTTTTCACAGTTTGGAGCGAATGTTAAAAATTTACCGCTACTTGCTTGTTTGTTGAATGTTTTTACATACACTTTATCGCCTTTACCTGTTAAATTGGCGTATTTTGTAGTCATTGGGTCATTCAAAGCGTAAGTAGATGCGTATTTTTCAATTAAATTTCTGAAAACGCTGTATTGTGGTTTGGTACGTAAAAACTCATCAATTGATGGTTGTGGATTTAATACATGGTCAATTTCATGAATCATTCCATTTTCGGCAAAAATATCAGCGTTAACGACCTTTGCTTCCATCACGTTGAAACCTGTATAAGGAGTATTTGGATAGAAGTAATTGTAATCTGTAGCACTTAAGCCAATCGCAGAGAAGTATTCGCTAGTGAAGTATGAAATGTGTTTGTTGTTGTTATCCCCAACGATGTAATTGTTGTTTGGACGATTGAGTGAAACAGCTTTCAATTTTGTTCCCTCAAAAGTAGTTTCATCATAAAAACCTGTATAATAAGCGGTTTTTCTTCTGAAAGCTCTTGCTTCTTGCCAACCTAATGGCGACTGATAGTCTGGCAAACGAGTTTGGTCAAAAGCATTGAATACTAACATACTTTGTACAATTTCTCTGGCTTTCACCGAATCAATTGCTGCAAGCGTAAGTCCAGTACTTGTAAAATAAGTTTTGAAAGCATCGTCATTTGGAGCAAAGAAAGTCCAATAACCAGCGCTACTCAAAGTACGTTGGTAGCCACTTTTATCAATCACACCCAAAAGCGAAGTGAAATTGCCTTTACTTTGAAGGGTTTGATAAATTGGGGGCTCTAAGGTTGCTGGGCGTTTGTAAATATCCAGCTCTTCTTTAGTACAGCTACTAAGTAAAGTGAATACGCCACCCAGTATGACAAAAAAATAACGGAAAGAGTATTGAAACATCATTCTTTATGGTTTATGTATATTATAGGAATTGTGATTTATGCTAATTAAAATACGTCGCAACGCAACAAAATGAAGGTTATGAATCTTCGTTGAAAAGGAGATACCTCTATTGGAAAAAACTAACAAAAGCCTTTTAATGAGCCAATTGGTAGGATAGTGTGTTTTTAACACATTTCGAAATTTTACTGAAGAAGTACAGTTTTTTCATAGATAAAATGGATTGCTTGTATGTGATTAAATGAAATAATTGCTTGAAAATGCTCAGAGAATTACTGAAAAGGTATGGAAATATGATTCCACAGTGAGGCTAAAAGATGTCGTGTTTCCTTCCATCATTGTCAAAATTTAGTATATATTAAGAGAGTGATTTAAATGTTTTATAAAATCCTATATTGTATTTTATAAATTATTTATTGTAAAATAACCCATTTGGCTTTCCTGAACCATCATGTACCATCCTGTAAATTATGTTAAATATTAGAATAGTACAATCATTGACAATTGTCAAGTCAACTTGGAAAAAAAAAGTATTTTCTAGGAAAATTTATAATAGCTCTTTCTTGTAAAAGACATGAAAAGAGAGATTGCCCATAGCCCTCAAAAAGATTTTTTTTCAGGCTTTAAAAAACAATGAATAGCTATTTCAGGAAATAATGTTGAATTTTTACGGATTATACTACCCTTATCGACTGATTTTTAGTAAGTAATGAGTATTTTTTACTAGAAGTGTTACTGAATTTAGGCAACATATTAAGATGAAAAAAGCCAAAATAAAGCTTTATCACTAATGAATTTTATGAGAATAGCTGTTTTTAAATCATCATGATAAGTACTATAGATTAGGCGATGAATTGGCTTGGTATTCGTTTTGTATTAAAATTTTGAAGCATTACCTGCAAAATCTGTTGTATTTTTCTAATACAAACTTCATTGATAAAAATGAAGATTTTTTTATTTTCTGTCCTTTTTTGCGGGTTTTGTAAGGAGAAATGGGTAAAAAAATCACTCAATATAGCCTTTTTATCAAGTTTATCTACTCTTTTTTCAATTTCAACCCAAATGTTAGCTAGTTCAAAACATTTTTTAATTTACATTTCTAAGCAATACTAGCTTTGATGAAAAAAAGACAATGAATTCACACGAAAAATTTAGAACCTACGAAGTATTTTTTATTCTTTTTGCCGTCATCTTTTATGTAGTAAGAAGGCTCTTTGGAATTGCCCATGATTTCGATGTTGATATTGAATATCTTGAGCGAATTCCATTACCCAATCATGTCATTTGGAGTGGCTTAGCTTCTTATGACCAATACCTTAATAACATATTCCCGACTATTGCTGCCGCAGTACTTTTTACTGCGGCTTGGTTTGTTTTTCATTACTTTTTCTTTCCTGCCATCAAACAGAAAAACTATGATATTTCAACTGTTTTATGGATGGTTTTTGTGGTTGTTTTGCTACTAGCCAGTTGTTTTATTTACAAAGAATATAAGCTCTTTTGGCGTTTTCGATATGACGTTCATGGAAATCCCATTGGATTTAAAGTGTTTTCACTTTTTAGAAAGTTATATGTACTGACGGATGCTTTTGCGAGTATTATTATCATCGCACTTTATGAAGTCGTTGCTCAATTATATTATTATACTGCCGATTTATTTGAAAAAGAACGCCAGCCCAAACAACAGTTTTTGAATAACTTAATTCTATTTTTAGCTCTAGCGTCGATTTCTCTGTTTACACTTTTTGGCGAGGTTGCCAATTTGATTGTTGGTTTGACGGGCTTAGTAATTGGACTGACACAAATACTCTTGATTGTCGGTTTACATCATCTTTCTTTCAAAATTGTCATTCCTTATTTTGCACAAATCAATTATTCAAAAAAGAATGAACTTGTCATTCCTATGCTTTGGCTTTTTGTATATGGTTTATTTAACATCATTCTTTATTTACTTTGGTACAGAATTGCGAATACTGGCTTTTACTTTGGTCTTGTAATTCTTCCACATTTGCTAGGTTTCTTTTCGGCATTGGTTCGTTGGTTATTTTTTCAGGAGAAAAAACAACTACAAACACAAGTATTTCAAAAATCTGCTGAACTCATTACTTTACGTTCGCAGATTAATCCACACTTTTTATTTAATGCGCTGAATACTCTATACGCAGTAGCGTTGAAAGAAAATGCTGAAAAGACTTCTAACGGAATACAAAAATTGGGCGATATGATGCGCTTTATGTTGCACGAAAACCACCAAGAACGTATTCCATTAAGTAAGGAAATAGAATATTTAGAGAATTTTATCGAAATTCAAAGAATGCGTTTAGACGAATCGCATGATATTGAAATTAGGGTAAATATTCAGCAGCTTGACTACGAGATTTATATTGCACCCATGTTGTTGAATCCTTTTGTAGAAAATGCTTTTAAACACGGCATCAGTTTCAGAAAACCATCTTGGATTTACATTACACTTACTTTTGATGCTCAAAAACTTTATTTTAAAGTACATAATTCATTGCATCCTAAAAATGAAAACGATACCGAAAAACAATCGGGAATAGGTTTGGATAATGTACAAAAGCGACTAGAATTGATATATCCTCAAAGACATACGTTAGAAATTCAACAATCTGAACAAGATTATTTTGTATCATTGACTTTAGGTATCTTTTAAAGATTTTGGAGTGATTAGTATCGGATTCTTATATTTTACACCAAAAAATCCGTAGTGGCAACCCTTGCGGTTGCCCACACACAATGGATGAGTAACCGCAAGGGTTGCCAACAATTAGAAAAAGGTTTTAAAAGAAAATGTCCAATAATCAGGTTAATTATTATTTAGAAAATCAATTGTACAAAAAAACATTCACAATTCATCACTCACAACTCACCATTTAAAATGATTGCCATAGCCATCGACGATGAACCAAAAGCCTTAGAAGTAATTCAATTTCATGCTTCAAAAATTCCTTTTTTGGAATTAAAAGCAACTTTTACCGATGCTTTTGAGGCAATTCCTTATCTGCAAAATAATAAAGTAGATTTGATTTTCTTGGACATCAAAATGCCTGATATTTCGGGCATCGACTTTGTGCATTGCTTACAAAAAGTACCCATGATAATTTTTACAACAGCGTATTCAGAGTACGCCGTGCAAGGTTTTGAATTAGATGCTGTTGATTACTTATTAAAGCCTTTTTCTTTAGCAAGATTTACCAAAGCTTGCAATAAGGCCTTGTCTATAAAAGAAAGTAAAGAAGTTGATGAACGAAATTTTGTTTTCATCAAAACAGGCTATGAAGAAGAAAAAGTATTGTTTGAAGATTTACTCTATATCGAAGCCGAAGGAAATTACCTTACTTTTTACTTGAAAAACAAAAAACTTTTGAGCCGCCAAACCATGACGGATGTCCTACAAATATTGCCTGAAAAGTACTTTGTCAGGATTCATCGTTCTTATATTATTGCTTATCAAAAAGTAAGCAAAATTGCTCGACAATCTATCTTTATTCAAGAAACAGAAATTCCAGTTGGTGCGTCCTACGAAGAAAGTCTGATTTTGATTAAAGATAAATTGAAGACATAACGCAAATCGTACCTAGGCTTTCCAAGCCGAGTAAAAGAAATCTCAAATTTTCAGTTTAACATTTAGCTTACCAAGCAAAGCCGTGATTCCAATAACAATAAAAGCGTAAATTAAAGATTTGATTAAACCTACTATGCCATCAGTAAGAAAATCAGGCAAAGTAATTCCCGATAATTCCGCAATGCTATAATACCAATAGGGAATTAAATAGCAAGTAAGCGTACTTGTACCAGCCGTTTTGATACTACTAAACCAATCGGATTTTCCTTTAACATCAACCAAAAAGTAAATTATCGCAAAAAAGATAAAAGCGATTCCACTGCACAGAAAAACCCAAGTAGGAGTAGCTTGTATTTTAGAAATAATAAAGAAATTTCGGGCAATAAAACCCAAGATGATAAGTACAATACCAAACAATAGGTATCTTCCAATCGATTGATATTGGTTTTCAAGCTTTGAAAATTGTTCCAATAAAATACTTGCCAAAATACCTGCAAAGGCAAAAGCAAAGAAAGTCCCATTGGCTAAAATCCAATCAGAAGGACCGCCAGCCCATATTTTTTGTAATAAACCAGCATGACCAGCAATTGTCAAAAGATTGAAAAACAAAAAGGAGGAAACCAATAAAGAAGTTTTTTGATAAGTAAACAAGTAAATAATGGCTGCTGTAAGGTAAGTCCAACCGATGAGCCCTAAAATTCCCCACCATTGTGGTGTCATTCCTATTAAATTATCAGTTGTTCCTGCCTTAAAAATGTAGGCTAATCTTAGCAAAATAAGTACACCAATAATTCGTAAGCCTAAAAAGATTTTACTTTTAATAGCGTCTGTTTTAGGATATACATTCCAGATAAGAAAGAAGCCAAACACCATTAATATTTGAAAAACTTCACTACTCATTCCTGTTGCTTCGGCATTGATTTCGGGAACATTCACCGTGAAAACTCCCATGATTAACAAGGCAATAGAACGAGTAATAATATGTTTGACTAACTGTAAAGGCGTATCTCCTTTTGCGATGCGATTTTTAATGGCAAAAGGAATTGCCATACCCAAAATAAATAAAAAGCAAGGAAAAATAACATCCGATAAACCCAAGAAATCTTGATTTGCCTCGGCATGTTCCAGCCACAGAGGAACGTTTTTCAATGTCCAAAGGTCGTTTACAAAAATCATTAAAAGCATTGTCAATGCCCTGAATATATCTATTGAAAAAATACGTTTAGCCTTTTCCATTTGCTTTGAATGATTACTTTATTAGTTGATTAATTTCTGTAAACATGGCTTTAAAACAGTTTGTGGAAGAATTTTCTTCTACTGTTTTGTTGGGATTTCTTCCATAAAACTCATCCAAAAAAGATTCCGCACTCGACCAAACCGTTTGCATCATTCCTTGAAAATGAGGTTTCATCGTAGCAGTGGACGATTGTCTGAATTTAAGCATATCCTGTGTTTGAATCACAGCAAATTTGGGCATTCTCCACGGACAAGTAATTACATCAAAACCTTTCATGGCAAAATAAACAGCCGTTTGGTCGGGGCGTTCGTAATGCCAATCACAAATAGTCACGTCTTTAGCAATTAAATCTATTGCCCTATGTGTATTGTTAAAACTACCTTCCCACATGCCTATTCCAGTGGTTTTTCCATCAATTAGTCGGTCTCCCCAAATCCAGAGTTTTCTATTTTTTATCGCTAAATGATTTCTGATTTCATTCACTTCTCCAGCAAATAATTCAGCTTTATCTCTTCCTGAACATCTCGGACATTTATCATCGCCAATATAAAATACTTCATCCATTCCTGCATGGAAAGCATTTGTTTCAAATACTTCACAGATTTCATCTATCAATGCAAAAACTACTTTATGCACTGTTGGATGTAGCGGGCAATAACTTTTACAATACAAACCATCTGGATTGGGCCAAACATATTTTTCTGGCATTTTTACGGCTGGTGTTTCATCAAATTCAGGATATACTTTTAGCAGATTTGTGGTAGTAGCTGCCCAAGACTGATGTCCCAATAAATTGATTTGCGGAATGATACGAATATTGTTTTTCTTACAAACACTAACCAATTTCTTTACACCCTTTTTAGAAAGTGCTTCGGGGTCACGGAGTTCTGGATGACTTTCAAATTGATAGTTATAATCAACTCGCAGGATGAGTGTATTTACTTGTCTGGGTGCTAATTCTTCTTGAATAAACTTGACAAAATCATCCACTTTTTGTGCTTTTGGCGCTGTAATACAAAAACCACGAGTAGGGAGTAAGCTATCAATTTTTGATTGTGCCAATAAACTATTCCATAAAGTAGTACAGAAACTAATAAAGAGTAACAGAGAAAACTTAGCCATGATGAAGAGGATTTTTTAAATTGGATAACACTACAATTTGGCTAAATTCAATAAGGATAACAAGGTGGTTTTACCCAAAAGCAGACAAAACAGGTCAGTTTTAGACCGAAAAAATAAGTTACTCGGAAATATGTTACTTGGTGAGCTATAAATGAATGTAGAAATCAGAAATTATCGTAATAAGTAAAATCCTTTGTGATTACTCCGTTTTCAATCGTGAAGATGGTACAGATGGGTAAAACAAAAGCAGATTTATCGGGAGCAGTCCCTTTTGAAATAAATTCTACAACAATGTGTTTTTCGCCAGCGAGATAAATATTAGTAACAGAATCTTTAAGGTCTGGAAAAGCTTGGTTTAATTCGCTATATTTTTTAATAGTTTGTTCATGCGTTTGTTTTACGATACTTTGTCCTAAAGAAGGGTCTTTAAAATCAGCAGTATCAGCATACATACTTGCCATTTTCTGCCAATCATGTTGATTGAAATACTCAAAATATTGTTTGATAAAAGCTTCGTGAGGATTGGCAGAGGTAATTGGCTTTTCAGTAGAATTACAAGCGAAACAAGTGAATAAAATAATAAGAAGAACAAGATTTTTCATGTACTTTCAAGGTTTTAGTTTGGGTTTTAATTTGTTAGATAAATATACTTTAAAAGCCTGAAAAGATGAAATAAAGGTTTGTAGATAAGCTAGTTAAACTAATTTTTAATTTAATAAAAAGTTTTTGAATTATACTTTTTTCTATTAGCAAGCGAATTAATTCGCCTGCTAATAGAAAACCCCACGCTTCTCCAAATTGGAAACAGCTTAGGAATGGTTTCGTTAAAAGCCATAAAGCCTCTCTTTAAATCCCGAAGGGATGTCAGGATTATAGCAATAAATTGAAATATCGTTTATAGAACCCTGAAAGGGTGAAACATTTAATAGTATCACGCCTTCGGGATTTATTTATTTATACTAATTGCACAAAAAAACGGCATCAAGAAAACATATTCCTGATGCCATTTTTTGATTAATCACACTGAGTCAATTCTGTTAAAAACCGCAATTTCCCGCAAAAAAGAAGGAGTATTCCTATTCTGAGATAGAAATTTGGTTATTAGAATAGCAAATCTCCTACCTAAAACCGCAATTATCCGTAAAAAAGAAGGGAATTTTCTTGTTAATACCGCAATATTCCGCAAAAAAGAAGGAATTTTGCTACTTGAAGAAGCAACTTTCCATAAAAAAGACACAAATTTTCCTCTTTTATATGGAAAATTGGGGTAAAAAGAGGAAAATTTTATCCTTTTTGTGCTTGTGTTTCGTAAAAAAGTAGTGATTTTTGGTGGGCAGATTTCGCTTAAAACTAACTGAGGCTCAGTCATGAAAGGTAAAATAGCCTATTTTTCTTAACCACATGATGATGTGCTTCGTTTGCTAAAGCCAGCCGATGTGCGTAAATTTGAGGAAAATTGCCGACGATTATTTGTTACATATTGATTTTCAATACTCTTTCTGTTTCTATTTAAGCTGTGATAAGCGTCATGGCACGATTTTCTTATCAGATACATAAACATAATCCTTGCTTTTTATTTTACTCTTCAAAAATCATGAAAAAACTTTCTAACTTATTTTTGGCCCTTTTAGTGGCTTTGGTTTCTGCTTGCGGTGTTACGCCAGATATTCAACCAACAACTGTTGACAATACTTTGCCTGCTGCAACGGGTGGACTAGATGTTACTTTTACTGACCCAACTATCAACGCTACGTCGTCTGTAGTGGCGGCTAATGGCGATAACGTAAACGTTTCTTTATTAATTAAAAAAACAGCTTCGGGTGGGAAACCACGTATCTTGAGAGTATTTGTTGAGACTACTGCGAATTACCGTCCAGCCAATGCAACGCCTTTGTTTGAAATTAAATTGAAAAATAAAGACGAGCAAACACAAACAGTTGAATACACTGTTTCACCAACTTCTGGAAAAGTATATATTCACTTTGATGTGTATGACAATACTTCAACAGATGCCAACAGTACTTCTGCTAACGTAACTCGTAGAACTTTGGTAGTGAATGTTTCTTCACAAGCACAGATTGCTTCTTGGCCTTCAATTACTTTAGGAGCGCAGTCGAATGCTGCAGGTTCAAGAGTAACTTCTGCAACGGGTGATATTTATAAAGTATGTGACTTAGATTCAAATATGAAGTATGTAGATATTACGTATGCTTCTGTAGGTTCGCCTGTGAAATCAACTTTGATGTCGAATCCTGCTAGAAGTGCAAGCTTTAGCTTAAGCACTGTTGCTACTGCTACAGATTGTTCGGGTTCTTATACTGGCGGAGGTTCTGCTACTTATTTTGCAGTGGCGCCAACAGCGGTTGACTTTGCTACGGCTGATGATTTAACATTGGGAGCTTTAAGTATCTCGAATACTGCACCGCAATTTATTGCGATTGAAGCTGGTAAAGTTTATGCTTTCTTGAATGGTAGAGGCAAGAAAGGACTTATCAAAGTGAATAGTGTAGTAGCGGGTGTGGCTGGTACAGTTAGCCTTGATATTAAAGTACAAAAATAATGGGCTGTCGATAATTCGGTCTTGCTATTTATAATAAAACGAGCCATTTTTCACTGAAAAATGGCTCGTTTTATGTCTATTTAATAATATCTATTTCGCTGGCTTTTTGAAGATTGCTTCATCTACCTTTGGATTCAATTTGATTGATTCTGTTTCTATCGTCATACTTCCACCCATCGGACTAGGCGTTTCCATCGTATGTGCAAAGATTAGACCTTCTATTGGTTTAAAGTTTGAATATGTCACTTCAGCATCAATTTCTTGTCCTTGAACTTTACGCTTTCCACTTGTTTTTAAAGTATAATATGTTGAAGTTGAAAGATAAATATTAGTTTCTTCTCCGTTTTTTTCTACCAATTTCAATTTGTAAGCATCAGCACCATCTATTTTTTCAGTACCTACTAATTCTAAGGTTGAACCATTTTCTTTGTAGCCAATCAATGAACCTCCTAAATTTAACTGTTTACGAGACTCTCTTACCATAGCTAATGGCATATCTTCTGGTGCTCCAGTTCCTTGCATCATAGTAGGTCTGATAGACCAACCTGTTTCGCCATCTACTACCGTAACAATTTCTTGCCCCATTACAGAAATATCCGTTCTTAAAGATTTCCCAGCTACAATTACAGTTTTACTTTCAATATCCATGCCTTGCACCGAAAACTTATTTTTCATCTCTATGCTTTTCAATGCTTTCCATTTTTCTGCACCTCCAATTGCCTCAATATGTTTTGTTACAATTTCATCGGCTGTTTGTGCAAAAGCACTTGCTGTTGTTACCATAACAACCAAAGCAGCGCTTATCATTTTTGAAAATTTCATGTTTATGTTTGTGTTAAATATGTTTGAATTGATTTTAATTGTTTTGGTTTTCCGTAAATACAATTTGTATCTAATTATGTTTGAAATGTAGCAAGGAATATTTTTACCACAAAACACTATCATGACAATCAGTGATTTTGGAGGATGAATGGAGAAGTGTTTTGAGTGATGAGTTTTGAGTGATGAGTTGTGAATTTTGAGTTAGTGATTGAGTGAGTTGTGAATTAGTGATTTAATGAGTTGTCGATTTAATAAAGTAAAATAGATTACTCTTTTCTTTTGATTAACTTCATTTAAAAAAATGCTTAACCTTATTCATAACAAATTAACTAATTCACAACTCAAAATTTACAACTCAAAATTCACAACTCACTAACTCTCAATTGCCTCTGTTGCCAGTTTGTTTTTAGGAAACGATTTTAAAGCTATTACCAAAGCAATAATTGTTAGGAAAGCTGCCATCATAAATGCTGCTCCAGGAAAGAATATTGGCGCATCATCTGCTGAAAAGTAAGCAAATAAATTAGAAGCTAACAAAGGTCCGAATATAGTAGTAACACTTTGTAAGCTTGTCAAACCTCCTTGTAATTCCCCTTGTTCATTGGCTGGTACTTGTTTCGAAATAATACTTTGTAAAGCTGGACCAGCAATACCACCCAAACCAAAAGGAATCATAAAGGCATACATCATCCATCCTTTTGTAGCCAAAGCAAATAAAGCAAAACCTGCGGCATAAAATAACAATCCTACCATAACAGAGTTTCTATCTCCTAACTTTGGATTGATAATTCTATTTAAACCCCCTTGTACAATGGCAACTACTAAACCCACAAAAGAAAGTGAGTATCCAACTTCTGCCAATGTCCAATTAAATTCTTTCATGGTAAAATACGACCATGTGCTTGGATGCGTTTGTCCTGCCAATTGAAGACAGAAAAATGCACCTACCAAACCTAACACAACTGGATAACGACCTAAGTTTTTTAATGAACCTATTGGATTTGCTCTTTTCCAATCAAAATCTCTTCTATGATCTTGCGACAAAGATTCTGGTAATACAAAATAACCATAAAGCCAATTAAGAAGGGTTAGTCCTGCCGCTACAAAAAAAGGTACTCTTGCACCTATATCTCCTAATACTCCACCAATGACTGGTCCAATGATAAACCCAATACCAAAAGCTGCACCAATCATTCCAAAGTTTTTAGACCGATTTTCATCATTTGAAATATCAGCAATGTAAGCAGAAGCCGTTGTAAAGCTTGCTCCCGTAATTCCTGCAATAATTCTTCCTGCAAAAAGCCATGCAATAGTTGGTGCAAAACCCAAAAGAATATAATCTAATCCAAAACCAAATAGCGAACCTAGAATAATAGGACGACGACCATACTTATCACTTAATCCACCTAAAATCGGAGAAAAAATGAATTGCATAACTGCATAAGCCGCCATCATAAAACCAGAATATTGTGAAGCTTCACTAAGTCCTTTACCAGTAAGTTCTTGTAATAATTTAGGTAAAACAGGAATAATGATTCCGATACCTAACACATCAATAAGAATAGTAATAAAAATAAATAGAATTGCGGGATTGCGTTTTGCCGACATGGGGAGTTTTTGAATTCAGGGATAATTGTTTAGCAAGTTAATCATTTTTTTGATTTTGTTGAGTTTGCTATTATTCGCTTTTGTTGTCACCAATAAATGATATTTTTGCTAATTTAAACATTAGCACTCAAGAATAATGCTTAGGAAATACCAAAGTAAATTCTGTTCCTTTACCTACTTCACTTTTGAAACTAATCGTTCCGCCAAGTTTTTGAGTAAATTCTTTTGTAATGTTCAATCCTAAGCCTGTACCGTCGATATTTAAAACATTATTGGCTCTGAAAAATATCTCAAACAAATGCTGTTGATCTTCTAAAGGAATACCAATACCATAATCTTGAATAATGATTTTAAAATCCTTGTCGTTAATTGCGAGTATTAAACTGGGGTTTGGTGCATCTTTAGAATATTTAAAAGCATTATCAATCAAATTATTGATAATGTGCTTCAACAAAGAAGCATCAGAAAAAATTTCTTTACTTTCTGTAGGCAAAATCAGTTCTAATTTTCGGTTGTCTTTTCTTTCATTATAATATTGGTTGTTAAGTTCTTTAATCAAAGATATAATATCAATGTTCTCTAATTGTAAATTAATTTTATCATTGGCTGATTTCTCCAATAACATCACATCCGAAAGCATTTCGGTTAACCTATTTGCTTGTGAAGTAACTCTGTTGAGATGATGTTTTAATTTATCTTTGACTTCAGCATCCGATAACATATTGGTGTAAATTCCTAGAATGTCAATACTGGTGACAATCGTAGCCAGTGGAGTTCTGAATTCATGCGAAGCAAAAGAAATAAACCTAGATTTCAACAAGTTTATCTCTCTTTCCTTTTCCAATGAAAGTTCTAGCTGGCGAAGCTGTTTTTTAGATTCTTCTGCATTTTTTCTTTCGGAAATATCTATCAGAATTCCATTGAAAATTATTCTATCACCCATAATTGTCGGGCTAGACATCCCTTGAAACCATTTTATTTCACCATTATCAGCTTGTATTCTTCCTTCATAGCTCCAATTGCTTTTACTAATCATTGCTACATAAATAGAATTTAAAAAAGTAATTTTATCTTCTGAATAAATATGTTTGGCTAAATCTTTTTCCTTGCTATCAAAGTCAATTCCAAATATTTCTTGAATTTTAGCACTCAAATACGGAAAATGTGTCGTCCCATCAGCTTCAACGCATAATTGATATACCACTCCCGGTACGTTTTTAGCGAGATTTTTAAACATTAATTCACTTGCACTGAGTTGTTCTTGTGCAAGTTTTTGTTCAGTAATATCAATACTAATTCCAATTAATCTATCAATTTCACCTTGTTCATTAACAAGTGGTATTTTAGATAATAAATACCATACCCGTTTTTTTGTTGGGTCTTCAATCAACGTTTCTTTGTTGATAATTGCTTTTCCTGTTTTGAAAACGGTTTGATCTTCTTCAATAAATATTTTAGCATACTCTGCGGTGAATGTTTCATAATCATTCTTGCCAAGCCCTTCTTTTTCGTCTTTGAATCCTAAATACTCAAGCTCAGCTTTATTGATTAAGGTTTTTCTTGATGCTAAATCTTTTACATAAACATTTAGAGGCAAATTGTCGATGATTGTCCTCAACAAATACTGTTCACTTTTAAGTAATTGTTCGGCTATTTTTATTTTGGTAATATCCATGAAATTCATGATAATACCTTCAATAGAGGGTTCTGCTAACTGATTATTAAAGTGGGTTTCAATCCATAATACTTCACCATTTGGTTTTATGTACCTAAAACTTGCAGTCGGGGAATAATCGGGTTGTTTATAAACTTGTTCAAAAACGATACCTAGCTCTTTTAAATCATCTGGATGAACAGAATTCCTATCGTACTCTTCAATACTGTTGATCCCAAATATTTTTTTTCCGACAGGGCTAATATCTATGATTTCTTTGTTGGCATTTACAATTGCGATACCTTCAGTACTTTTTTCAATAAGAGCTTTCAAACGATTTTCTCGTTGGATAACATCATTTTCTGCCTTTTTCTTTTCTGTAATATCTTGTGAAGTAATTCTTATTTGAATATTTTTTCCATTTTCGTCTTTGTTGAGCTTGGCATTCATAACCAAGTATTTTATTTGTCCATTAGGCATTTTTAAACGAAAATCAAGATTTAAATACTTGTTTTCTGTCATCATTAATTGATGCTGTTCAAGTAATTTTTCTCTATCATCTTCATGAACATAGTTAAAGGCATCAGTTAAATTGAGTGGACTTTGTGCAAAATCAATTTCAAAAATATGATACATTTCATCCGACCAGAAATGATTTTCTCCTACCAAATCGACTTCCCAATAGCCTAACTTTGCTATATTTTGTGCAGCCAATAATTGTTCATTCGTTTTTTGTAAAGCAACTTCGTAAAGTTTCCTTTCGGTTATATCTTTGCCATAACAGGCAGTTCCTATTACTTTACCATCAAGTTTAATTGGATAAAATGAAACCTCTCTCCATAAATCTTTTAAATAAGAAATATTGTATTGCACAGTAAAGGTTTCTCCTTCAAATGCTCTTTTATAATAAGAAGTAAATAGCGCTAAATGAGATGGGCTAAATGTCAGCGTTTCAAGGATATTTTTTCCCGGAAAAATATTTTCTTGGATGTACTCGAAAACTAATTTTTCGTAAGCAGTATTAAAGGAAATTAAACGACAAGACGTATCTACACTCCATACAATATCAGAGGTATTATCAATCAACGATTTTAAATTTTTGGCATCAAATTCTTTTTGTTTTCTTGCCAAAACTTGTTCATTAATATCTCTAAAATTCAGTAAAACTGTTTTTATAGCTTGATTTTCAAGTAAGTTGTGAATAGTAGTTTCAAGCCATTTTTCAGTACCATCGGGCATAATAATTCTAAATTCCATCTTTTCCGTTTGAGTCGGATTAGCGATTACAGCTAAGAAAAGATTAGCCAATGTTGCAATATCTTCAGGATGGATATTTAATTTATTCTTAATTGTACTTGTATTTTCGTCGTTGTAGAAACCCAATATTTTTTTACCAGATGGACTAATCTCTAAAATTGTACCTTCAACATCCACTAATGCAAAGCCTTCAGTGAAGTTTTCAATAATAGAGCTAAAGCGTTTTTCTATCATTTTATAACTCTCATCTGTTGCTCTACGAATAGAAATATCCTTGAAATAGCCATGCCAAATAATTGAGCCATCAACATTTACTTCTGGATTTGCCAATACTCGTATCCAACGAAAATCATGTTCGTCCTGTTTGATTCTGAATTCATAAAACCAATTAGATTGCTCTTTTTGAGAATTTTCAAGAGTGGTGAAAAAACTTTGATAATCTTCTTCGAATATAGATGCAAAGTAGATAGACGGAGTGCTTTGAAAAGTAGCTTTATCTGCCTCGAAAAATATGTGTTCAATATCCCTACTAACATAAGGGAATGATATTTTTCCATCAGTAGACAATACCAACTGAAACATTGCTACAGGTGAATTATCAATGCTTTTTTCAATAGTTTGATTTTTGTTTGATGTGCTCTTCACTTTTATTCAGATTATTTTAATGCCATTGAATCAATAAAAGGACTCTTAAATATAAGGATTATATAAAGCGTGATTGATTGATATTACAACTTACATAAAAGTTTGTTAACAAAGAGATAAAAAATAAAAAGCTCGGCAATATTTTACTGTGTTTTTGATAGAAGCCTAAAAGTGAAGGATGAAAGAGAATTATTTTTTTTTTGAAATAAGACTTAGGATTTTTGGGAGATTGAAGGAAGAGTTACAACTTAAATTAATCTGAATTTATAAGATAAAGTAATGAGAGAAGTTTATTGAGGTATAAATAGAGTGGTGTAGAACTATTTACTCATGTAATTTAGTATGCCGAACCCAAATGTTAATTCATTTTTTAGTTTACGGTCATTAATATTAGATAAGTATTAATTTGAATCGAAATAGTTCAATTTTTGTTTTGTGTCAAATAAAAAACCTCCTTATGATTGTCTGTTGAAAACGTTCACAAGGAGGTTGCTTGATAAGGAATCAGAAAATTAGTCGATAGTTGTATCGTTCTTTCTGATGGTATCGTTCGCCAACTCAGCGTCTTTTACTACTTTTTTAGTAAAAGGCATTTTAGGGTTTTGCCAAGTTAAGTACTCTTCTTTTGGCTGGTTTCTAATAATACTCAAGCCCTTTTCGGTTGTTTGAGTACCTGCCTGTTTGTAATTCCTATTTATTGCGACATTTTCACTGATTGGAAAACCTTTTTTATTTTTTTTAGCTGCCGCTGCTGCTTTATTAGGATGTTTGTAATTGCTTGTGCTATACCCAGGGTCACCTGAAGGAACCTCCTGAGCGAACGAACCATAACTTGCTACCAGTAACAAGCCCGCCCAAAAAAATTTAGATTTCATGACAATGTAATGTTTAAGTTTTGTATGTTTTGTTTCAGAATTTACTTTTCCAGAAAGTCTCAGTATTGGAAATGAAATCTTACTGAGCCTTGTAATAAGTGTGAGTAAAAACACTTATTGTATTTAGATAACGAAAGTTGCAACCAAAAATTTTGATTGCCAAATGATGGATTTGAAGGATGAAAGCTGAAGTTTTTAACTGGTTTTTAGCTATTTACAGTTTTTTTTAATGAAATATGATAGAAAATATAGGCTATTTTGTGAAATTATCTTTTAGGTGAGAAGAAGTATAGCTAATTGCTACTTGAAATAGTAGGATGGAGAAAATTGATAAAACAAAAAATATTTTTGAACTTTTATAAAGTGTTTGGCTGTAAAAATGCCCTTGGAATGATGAAATCAATGTTTTTATATAAAAGTAGTATTAAATTTCAAGCTACAAATAAGAAATAACAGCCTTTTTTAAGCTTATAAATACATTTTTAGTCCTAAAAAATAAAATTAAAATAAGTATAAATACTTAAAATAAATTTCAAAAAAAATGGAATTAATAAAAGATTAAACTTTCATTAATTCCATTTTGTGACTTGGAAGTCTAATTTTAATGCTCAAAAAAGGGTTTTACTTGTTGTTGGGCTTTTAATCCTTCCAGAATATCTTTAGTCAAAGGCTTTGATACATAAGAAATTACTTGTTCGTAAGTACTTGCTTTGTCGAGGTCGTGTTGGTCAATTGAAGAACTTACCATTACCACAAAAATTTGATTTTTCAGGGCTTGTTTTTTCAAGGCTTCTAACAATTCCCATCCATTCATTACAGGCATATTGATGTCGAGCAATATTAAATAGGCATCATCTCCATTGTTTTTAATAATATAATCAAATGCTTGTTGTCCATCGGCAAAATTTATTGGAGAATCTGTAAGTCCACTTTTTTTTGCTATAATCGAGTGCAACGTTTGCACCATTTTGTCGTCATCTACTATTAATAAATTGAGTTTCATATTAAAATATTGTTGTGATCTGTTTTAATCGTGTTGTTGATTTTTCGAATAATTCCATCAAGTTCATAAGCAGAATCAAGAATATTTTGCAGAAGTTCTTCCTTACTTAGTTCAACACTATCAAAATCGTTTAATAAATTGATAATTCCCATGATACGTGCCACTGGCGCCCTCACAACGTGCGACTGCATCCATGCAATTTCTCTGAGTTGTTTATTTTGTGCTTCTATTTCTCCAAGATGTTTCTTTTGGTCGTTAATATCCTGAATCATTCCATACAATCTGATCGGTTTTCCTTGGGCTAGTTCTACTCTTCCTTTAGCTCTTACCCATCTTTCTTTTCCTTTAGCAGTAACGATTTGTACTTCTAAATCGTATGGTGTTCCTGAATGTATTGCATTGTTCACCGCTTCAATGATGGCATTTCTGCTTTCACCTTCTTTATAGGAACTCATGCTACTTTCAAACGTAGGTTCATAGTCGATTGGTACTTCATGAATTTTTTTTGTGATAGAGCCCCACGTAACTTTTTTAGTAGGAATATCATACTGCCAACCACCTACACGTCCAATTTCACTTGTTTCTTTTAGAAGTACTTCAAACTTTTTAATATCTTCTAAATCCTGAATCATTCCATGAATCCTAACCGATTTGCCTTCAATTGTTGCTACTCCACCTTTTACTCTAATCCATTTTTCATTGCCTTTTGCTGTGATAATTGGGGTTTCAAAATCAAAATCTTTCGCTTCAGCAACTACTGTATCAATTAATTTTCTAATTCTTTCTCGGTTTTCACCTTCTCGATAAAAATGAAGTATCTCATCTATTTTTACATCGTAATCTAGTGGAAGTTCATGAATTTCTTTAGTGATTTTTGACCATGAAACCGTTTGATTGACTAAATCTATTTCCCAACCACCAACTCTTGCTACTTCGCTAGTCTCTAGTAAAATTCTTTGATTGGTTTCAAGTGCTAGTTCAATTTCTTTGCGATTAGAGATATTTCTGGCAAACATCGCTGCTCCTCTGATTTTATCGCCGTCTTTGATGGGATTAAATCTGATTTCACTCCAAGAACCCCAGATAGAATCTACATTTTGCGAATACAATTCATGGGTAAAGGTTTCGCCTGATAAAACTCTTTCATTAAGTGATTTCCAGTATAGATTTACTTCATCATCAAATCCTTTGATATTATTGATACAATCTCCTTGTTTGATTCTAGTGCCACCAAAATGTTCAATCAGGTTTAAATAAGCATCGTTGGCTGTAACTAAACATTGGTTTTCATCGATACTCCAAACCAAATCATCAGTACTATTGATGAGTGCCGCCGTATTGGTTCTTTCATTTTCAAGAAGTTGAAGATAAAGTTTTTGTTCTGTTATATCATTAATGAGTACGTGGCGAGCTCTTTTTCCATGATGAATTATACCATGTGTGGTTATCAGTACAAAAATTGTTTCTCCATTTTTTTTGATATGCCTCCATTCGTACTGATTTGCCTCTAGTTCATCGTTTGGATTCGAATGGTCGAGGTATTTATAAGCATCTTCCTTTGGTCTAATATCCAAAAGTGTCATTTGTAAAAACTCTTCTCTTGAATAACCATAATGTTTGATGGCTGCATTATTGATTTCTAAAAAGGCAAGGGTTTCAATATCGTAAATCCACATGGGTTGTGGATTAGAAAGGAAAAGTAACTCGTATTGTTCTTTACTTTTGTTTATTTTCTCTTTGTCTTTTTTCCTTTTAGTAATATTTCTGGCATTAATAACTAATTTTTCTACTTGTCCATTCTCATAAATTGGCTGGAATGATATTTCCATCCATTGCTCATTATACCATTTAGTGGCAGGAATATAAGTATCTACTGAAAAAGCATTTCCTAACAAAGCCTTATGGCTTTGTTCTTTAAAAAACTCGATTAATTCATCTGTATAATAATCTTTTAATAGAAATGAATTTCCACCTTTTAGTATTTTTCCAGTATGTTTTTTGATGGTATCAATGTAGGTTTTGTTGGCAGAAATTAGGTTAAGATTTTTGTCTATACACCAGATATAATCATTGGTAGTACTTAGTAATACTTTTAACTGGTTTTTTTCAAAAACGAGTTCCTCTAAATTAAGCTGGTTTTGTTCTATTAATGCAATTGCTTTTTGGGAAAGCGTTCTTAATATTTTTTGTTCTTTGGCTGAAAGCTCAGTAATCGAAGAGTTGAGTAAAGAAATATGCCCTAATATTGCGCCATTAGATAAATACAATGTTTTACTAATGATAGACGCTATACCGTTTTCTATAAAAAAGGCTTCTCGAGGATGCTTGATATTGAAAATATCATCAGAATTGCTGAATTGATATTGGACTAAGTAGCTACTTAGATTGAAATCGAAATTGAAAGAAGTATCATCATCCGACCTATACCATTGCCTTTTTACCCCTAAAAAAGAGAGGCAAATGACTGAAGAGTCAAATATGTTTGAAGCGACATCAAGAACGAGATCAAAATCGTTTTCCTGTAGGGCTTCAATTTGAATTGTAATAAATTCATTTGGCGGAGTGAAATTATTCATATCGAATTGAAAGCAGTTTTAATAAGACTTGACTGGCGTGGTGTTCCAAATCAATCTTAATGCAAACTAATGAAAAAAAGTTACATTGTTATACGCATTGTTTTATTTATGTTGAATTTTCGTCACTTAAGTTACTGAAAATAAGTATTAGATGCTATTTTATTAATTATTAATATTTGTAAATTATTGGATAACCCATTTTTTACCAGTGTGTTATGGCAAATATGTGAATACCTACACAGAAATTTTAAAAATATCAGGATAAAGCCTTATTGTTTAGTAAATTTTTATTTGTGAGATTTACTTTAATAACCCAAAAATCTGGATAATTACTTAACCAATTTTAAGATAATGGAAAAACTAGCAAATGCTTTTCAAAAATTTGATGAATATAACAAAACCGATAAACATGTTTTTGAGTGGGAGGAAAAAAGCTATCCTCAAGAATATTTTTTGGCGATTCAATTGTACAATTGGGTACTCAAATTAGAACCAGAAGCAAGCCAAGCTTTATTACTTGCTTCGAGATGCCAGCATATTGGACGTTGGGAAATAGCTAGAGAAAGTTATCCAGATGGAAGAGTTGGGTATTTAACTTGGCGTAAAGATTTGGGGCTTTTTCATGCCTTAAAAGCGAAAGAAATATTACTTGATGTTGGTTTTGACTTAGATGAAATTGCTAAAGTTGAGAGGATTGTCCTTAAACAGAGAATCAAAACTGACCCCGAAGTACAAACAATGGAAAATGCTTTGTGTCTTGTTTTTTTACAATTTCAGTATGAAGAATTTCATACAAAACATGATGCTGAAAAAGTAATCAATATTCTGAAAAAATCTTTGTTGAAAATGGATGCACATGGACATCAGTTTGCATTATCATTAACATATTCTGAAAAAGGATTGTCATATATTCAAGAAGCATTGAAATTATTGGCTTAATAATTTGTGAGCAAAAAGGAATTCTTTTTGCTCACAAATATCAATAAAAAGCACCAGTAAAATAAACGAAGTAATTTAATTACTGGCATTTAGACTTCATAATTCACCCCTTACAATTCATCACTCTTAATTTAAAAGCCTACTCCAAACTGAAAGCCCAATGTATAAGTAGTTGGTCTGTCGTTTCCAAAACGAACAGGAAAAGGTATTGCTATGAAATAATTAGAGTGTTTATTTTTCTTCACTACTTTATTAAGTACTGGCGTAAAGCCATATCTTCCACTTGTCTCAAAAGCCGCTCGTGTCACCAAAGTAAGTCCATGTTTAAAACGAAACATTACTCCCGGATGAAATAGAAAATTGTTCATTTTACTTACGCCATTTTCAGAGCGAATCGTTGGCACAAATTCAAAGCTAAAGCCAATTTTATCACTTTTCAGAATATTGATACCTGTCGGGAAACCAATTGTGTAAATCGCCCCAAAGTTTCCTGTACTCGTACCATCAGCAGACCAAGTATTTAGCGGATGCAAAATTCCCATATAGCCCGCTACTTTTGGGTATGAGTTTTCGACTGAAGTTTGTTGGGCGAAAGCATTTTTAGTTAAAAAAAACAATAAGATAAGTAAGGTAATTTTTGTTTTCATTCTGGGAATAATTTGTATGTTTATTTTAGATTAAGGACTCAAAACAAATCTTGGAATTGGGCATTGTTGAATAAAACTACTATTGACATCTGTCAATTTATCTAAACCGCTTTCATTCAAAGAAGCGGTAAAAAGAGAGTTTGAAGGAGCTTACTTGCTCAATCAAACTATTTTGAAGAAATTGTTTTCTGTTCATTTAGATAGATTTTAAAATAAGCCCAATCAAAGCCGCAATAGCAATGATGTAAGGTTCTTGTAATTTTTTGATATAAATTAATGCTAAAACTGTAGTTAATGCAATAATTGAAGTACTTATATCTGTGATACTCTGAGTAGCAATAACGATTACAGCTCCCAACAAAGCTCCAACCACTGCCGCAGTAATACCTTGTACGAAAGCTTTGATAGATGGATTATTAGAGAAGTGTTTGAAATAAGGAGCGGGCAAAACAGTAAGTAGATAGCAAGGTAAAAAAGTAGCTATTGCCGCAACTGAAGCCCCTGAGAAACCATCTACTAAATATCCGATAAAACTTACGGTAATCACGACAGGACCGGGGGTAATCATGGCTACTGCCACAGAATCTACAAATTGTTTCTCATCTAACCAATGATACTCCGATACCACACCACTATGAAGAAAAGGGACAATAGCCAAACCACTACCGAAAACAAAAGTACCTGCTTTGGCAAAAAATAATGCCAATTTCGTTAAAGTACTTGATTCAGAAGTATCAGCAATAAAGCCTAAAACCAGTAAGGATTTTGGGGAAGGATTGTTTTTTAACCAAGCTGGCGGAGCTTTTACCAACATATATACCAAGCCCGCTGCAATAAAAAGTAAAACTTCTTCTTTTTGGGTAATAGCCGTTACAGCGACTCCAATAATATAAAATAACCACAACAGCCAATGCACACGAAAAGAACTGTATGAAATTTTGCCGATAGATTTAATGGTTAATTTATAGGCACTCAATACAATAATTCCAATTACAGAAGCTCCAACGCCATAAAAAACAGCTTGCATCCACGATAAACCTCCATACAAACGATAGGCAATGCCAAGCAAAACTACCATAATAAAAGAAGGTAAAACGAAAGCTAATCCACACAAACTTGCTCCTATAATGCCGTAATGTACAAAACCTAAGTAAATGCCTAACTGTGCTGCCAGTGGTCCTGGAGCAAGTTGTGCCAAAGCTAATCCTGTTTTAAATTCCTCTTCACTAATCCATTTTTTATCTTCTACTAAATCTCTCTGCATATAACCCACCAAAGCAACTGGTCCACCAAAGCCGGTTGTACCTAATTTCAGAAAGTATAAAATCAATGATTGAAGTGAATAAGCTGGCATTGTAAAAATATTAAAATTTAACTTTTACAAAACTCCAAGATTAATCCTCTGTAAAATAGAACGTAATTAACTTTTTGTATCAAACTTACTTTTAGAAATGTTTTTTCTGAAAATAGAAGGATTTTCGCCTGTATGTTTTTTGAAAATACGAGTAAAATGACTTTGGTCGGAAAAGCCTGTTAAATAGGCAATCTCTGTTAACGAATGATTTGAAGTACTCATTAAATCAATTGCCTTTTCAATTCTTAGTTTTCGGATGTATTCGCCAAATGATAAATCTTCAAAGTATTTAGAAAATTCTCTGGAAAGATAAGCGGGGTTTACTTCCAATTCTTTAGAAATTTCTTTCAAACTCAAAGTAAGATTTGTATCAATTTGATCTTGAATGATGTCTTTCAACTCCTTTGCCCAAGTTGGCGTTTTACGATTATTTCTTGCATCAGGTTGAAATACTTTTTGAAAAACGTTGACCAATAGGTTTTCAAAAGGATTTTGGAAATGCTTTACAGATTGCAGATACTTCGCCCAACTATATAAACCATCATAAATTATCATTCCTTGTTTTAGCAATTCATGGTCGTCTTGAATATTGTGCGCCATTCCAGCAGCGATTGCCCACAAACCTGCTGATTGTGGAGCAAGGTCATGTCTGTCTGTATCGGCTCCACGTACAATTGTCGCCATTGTGTGAATAGCTTCATCTTCAATTGCATATTTTTCAATCAAGCTATCAAAAGTACATAAACCCAATTGGTGCGATAATTCAACATTCGGAACATCAAAAGGAATTGCATTCAACAAGGTAGCTTGAGTGATAACTTCATCAAAAGGCACAAAAATAAATTCAGCTTCAGTGTCTATATATTTCTTTATCAGCCACGGACAGGCAATTCTATCAATTTTGGGTTTTTCACGGGTTATCCACTTCATCTCGAATGATTTTTATTGAATAACAAAATAAGTATTTATTTACTAAAGATTAAATTTAAAATAATTACTCTACTTGTTTTGTAGATTAATTTAACTCTATTAACTTTGTAGGAAACAAAGAATTTAATTTTTTATGGAAATAGAATCGCCGGCTCAACTAGAACCAGTTGTTGAAAAAAAGAAGTCTTCTAAAAATCCTTTTGAGGAGGCAATTATTAAAATTTGGAAACGAGAAAGAACAATTTATGAAGTAGCCATACACTTTTTCAATGCCTTGGCTTTAATGATAGTAGGATATTTCGTTTTTACGTATCTCACCATTCAAAATATCACTACAGGCTTACAGGAAATCAATTCAGATATTTTATACTATATTCTAGGTGGTTTTATTGCTCAAATGATTGATGGAGCGTTAGGAATGGCTTATGGTGTTACAGCTTCTACTTTTTTAGCGAATGTTGGCGTTTCTCCTGCGGTTATTTCGATGAGTGTACACGCTTCTGAAATTTTTACAAGTGGTGTTTCAGGTTACATGCACTTGAAATTTGGAAATGTAAACTCTAAATTATTTAAAGCCGTATTAATTCCAGGTGTAATTGGGGCAGTTTTGGGTGCTTATGCACTTTCTACTTTAGCCGAAAGTTATATGCACTATGTAAAACCTGCGGTTTCAGTTTATACTTTAATTCTGGGTGTTGTAATTATTCAGAAAGCTTTGGTAAAACGCCAACAAAAGAAAAATGTTAAAATGATTGGGCCATTAGCTTGGTTTGGTGGAATGATGGATTCTATTGGCGGTGGAGGTTGGGGACCCATTGTTTCTTCTACTTTGATTGCTTCGGGTCGTCATCCAAAATATACCATTGGTTCGGTCAACTTGGCTGAATTCTTTATTTCACTTTCGTCTTCGTTGACTTTTATTTTTGTCATAGGCTTTTCGCAATGGCAAGTAATTTTAGGATTAATACTTGGCGGAATTGTAGCAGCACCAATTGCAGCACGTTTATCAAGTAAATTGCCAGTAAAAGCCTTGATGATTATGGTTGGAATTGTGGTAATCTTGGCAAGTTTAAAGAAGATTATAGGATAATCCGATTTGTGGATTTTGGAATATAAATTTCAGATTTCCGTGTGAAATATTAATGTTATTTTCAATAGGGCTGGACTTAAGTCAAGCCCTATTGAAAAATTACGATAATAAATTTAGCAATTCATTTTACTTAAAAGCTCACTGCTCAAAGCTTACATCTCAAAGCTAATCTACGCCGTTACAAACTGCATTCTATGTAAACTTGCATACCAGCCATCTTTTTCTAAAAGCTCATCGTGTGTACCTTCTTCTTTGATTTCTCCTTTATCTAATACCAAAATTTTGTGTGCATTCTGAATGGTAGAAAGTCTGTGAGCAATCACGATAGCCGTTCTGCCTTTCATCAATTTAGCGATAGCATTCTGAATCATTTCTTCTGTTTCTGTATCGACAGACGAAGTAGCTTCATCCAACACAATTACTTTCGGGTCGTGAACCAACGCTCTTACGAATGAAATCAATTGTCTTTGTCCAACCGAAAGCGTCGCACCTCTTTCCATCACATTGTAACCATAGCCATCAGGCAAGCGTTCAATGAAATCATGCGCACCAACCAATTTTGCGGCTTCAATGATTTTTTGTCTAGTAATGCTTTTATCGCCTAAAGTAATATTGTTTTCAATCGTGTCAGAAAACAAAAATACATCTTGCAAAACCACGCCAATTTTACTTCTCAAACTATTTAATTCATAGTCTTGTAAATCGACATCGTCCACAAAAATTTTACCTTTATTAATTTCGTAAAAACGACTTAATAAATTAATTGTTGATGATTTCCCAGCGCCTGTTGCTCCGACTAAAGCAATGGTTTCTCCTTGTTTTACTTCAAAAGAAATATCTTTCAACACATATTCTTCGTCATTGTAAGCAAACCAAACGTTTTCAAAACGCACATTTCCTTTTAATTTATCGGCTTTAAAAGTACCGTTGTTCACCACATATTCGTCGGATTCCAACAATTTAATAATTCTTTCGGTAGAAACAATTCCCATTTGAAGCGTATTAAAACGGTCTGCCAAAAAGCGAATCGGACGAAAAAACAAGTTCATAAACATGATAAAAGCCGTGAGTGTCCCCAAAGTCATATCGTGTGTCAGAATTTGTTTTGAACCAAACCAAACAATCAAACCCGTTCCTGCAGCTAAAATTACATCGGCAACTGGAAAGTAAACAGAATATGCCCAAATAGAACGAATATGTGCATTACGGTGTACTTCGTTGATTTTTAGGAATTTATCGTACTCTAATTTCTCGGAATTAAAGATTTGAACAATGTTCATTCCTGTAATATGTTCTTGCACGAAGGAATTCAAATTGGCAACTGCCAAACGTACTTCATTAAAGCTTTTCTTAATATATTCTTTGAACAAATACGTGGAAATCACCATAAACGGAACGGTACAAAGACAAATCAAAGTCAAACGCCAATCTGTCCAAAACATTACGCCAGTAATTAAAACCAATTGCAGAATATCGCCAGCAATTGCCGCCAAACCTTCTGAAAATACATCATTAAGAGTTTCAATATCCGAAACAGTACGAGTTACCAAACGACCGATGGGCGTATCATCAAAAAACTTTAGTCGAAGTGAAAGTATTTTCTCGTATAGTTGCACACGGATGTCACGAATAACGGTTTGTCCTAACCAACCAGCCATATAAGCACTAACAAATTGCAGAAAACCTTGTAAGAGTAAAACTCCAATCATCAACAAAAGCATGTTAGCAAGCATCGGATAATTGCCAGCTACAATATAATTATCAATGGTATGGCGAATTAACAATGGATTAAGCGGTACCACACAAGCCGAAACCATGATGATGACAACCAAAGACCAAAACCTTAAGCGATAAGGAGTAAGGAAACTGTAAATTCTTTTAAGGATTTGTATATCAAATATTTGCCCGCTTTTTTCTTCTTTTCTCATTAATTTATTTGAAATATTGAGGTGGTTTTCAATAACACTTCAAAATTAACATAAGATTTTGGGGAATGGTTTAGCATGGTGGAAATAAGTAGGATTCAACTATCAGTTTTTTAGTATCAAAAAAGGTATAAAAAGACTAAAAAATGACCCCGTATTTTCCCCGTATTGATAGCGTAGAAATACGGTATTTTACCTGAAAAAGCCTTTAATTTGTTGATTTTGATGGTTTTAGTAAAAATGCCTATTGTGTAAATGATGATTAAATAGTAGTTTCAAATAGTTAAATCAATTGTTAAACATAAACCGCTTAAATTATCATGAAAAAACTATTTGAAAACCCACTAATTACTGCTTTTATTGGATTGTTTGTTGGAGGATTGCTTACGTATGGATACCAAAAATATTTATTCTCTAAAAATAAAGAAGAGTTTCAAGGAAATTCTCAATTTCTACCATATTATCCTTACAAAAGCCCAGATCAAGATACCCCTATACAAGAATCTATGGATATGATTACTGCTTTGTACGATTATATGCAAAAGAAGCCTGATTCAACAGCATTTCTATTTAGAAGAAGTTATGCTCTTGATTTGTATGATTTCAACAAAATTCTTAAAAAATATAGCCTCATAGATACTGTTAATAAACCAAACTATAGAAAAGGGTCTTTGCTAGTAAGAATATATCCTGGATTAAGAATGTATCAAGGCAAAAATATCTTATCAATGATTGTAACAATCGAAAAAGATAGAAAGCTATTAATTGATAAAACTGTACCTTATAATTCACCACAGTTAGAAGTACAGGATCAATTAGGACCTTGTCCCATTAATTGTCCGGGTGGAGGAGGCGACTTATTTACTGAAGCAGAATGGAGAAACCTTACAGGAAGATATTATATACCATATCCCTGATATTGTTATCAAACTACTAGAATAGATTTAAGAACTTAAATATTATACGAAATTGAATGATATTAAATATTGTTTTTACATATTTGTTTTATTAGTCGGCATATTTGTGGGGTTAATAAAAATTAAAACACTTAACAATAGTAATAAGATATTCTTATTACTATTGTTAAGTACGATTTTTGCAGAAGTTTTAGGACCTATTATCGCATTTTATGGTGTGTCCAACTATATAGTTTACCACATTTTTACTCCTATCCAATTTTGTTTGGTATTCTATGCATATTACTATGATATCAAGGATAAAATATTATTGAATTTAATACCTTTTTTTATAGTTTTAGGATTAGTTCTAAGCTTGTGGATTCAACCTTTGCCAGCATTTAATTCATATTATATGAATATTGAATTACTTTCTTTTTCTATTCTATCAATTTATTTTTTTAAGAACTTATTGGAAATACAAACACATAATGAGCTGAAAGATTATCCTTTATTTTGGATAAGTTCTGGATTAATTATTTTCTGCATATCAAATATTTTTATTTTGGGAACTCTAAATTTTGTAAGTGATTCTGATATTAAACAGAATAAAATACTTATTTCTATTTTAATGAATATAAGATACTTCTCTAACTACATCTACTACAGCTCATTTATCGTTGCATTTCTAGTAAAACAAAATACAATCTCTGACCAACATGGGAAGTAATTATGAAATTCTACTTACGTTTATTGTTGGGATTATCATTTTTGGTATTCTAGTTACTTTTATTATTTCCTTTGTTTTTCTCTTCCAAAAACGCCAAGCAAAACACCGTCAAGAAAAGCAAGCTCTTAAAATCGCTTACGAACAAGAGATTCTTAAATCTCAATTAGAAATCCAAAACCAGACTTTACAGGATATTGCTCAAGAATTGCATGATAATATTGGTCAGTTGCTTTCTGTGGCTAGAATTAATTTGAATGTCATGGAAGAGGAAGGCGATGATAAGGATGGTTATATCAAACAAACGAACGAAATTATCAATCAGTCTATCAATGATTTACGTGCTTTAACAAAAAGCTTTGATGGCGACTTTGTACAACAATTTGGGTTAGAAGAAAGTCTCTCGCACGAAATTGCTAGAATCCGTAAAACAAAACGCTTTGCTACTGAAATCAATATTATTGGTGAAAAGTATTCGCTTGGTTATGAACGAGAAATTGTTTTATTTAGAGTAGCCCAAGAGGTTCTAAATAATGCTCTAAAGCATTCTAAAGCCCAAAATTTAACAGTACTTTTAAGTTACAGTCCCGAAAATTTTGAACTTACCATCAAAGATGATGGAAAAGGTTTCGATATCGAAAGAATTCAGCAAAATGAAATCAATCAATCGGGGGCGGGACTTAGAAATATTCAAAGAAGAGTAAAACTGATAGGAGGGACTTGCCAGATTAGTTCTGAAATTGGAAAAGAAACACAAATTACAATTACGTTATTAATATCTTAAACTGTAGAGACGACTACTCAAAATTCGTCACCGCTGCGGCGTACCGCTCACAACTCTTGTTTAAACCACTAAGATTTGAAAGATGAAATACAAAATCGCCATTGTAGATGACCACACTTTATTTGCTAATGCTTTGGCAGGTTTAGTCCAAAAAATGGAAACTTTTGAAGTGATGTTCGAGGTTGGTAACGGAAAAGAATTGATACACCACTTTAAATTAAAAATGATTCCAGATGTTGTGTTGCTAGACATCAATATGCCTGAAATGGATGGCTACGAAACGGCTTTATGGTTAAAAAATAATTATCCAGAAGTAAAAGTATTAGCACTTTCGATGTTCGATAAAGAGGAGGCGATTGTCGGAATGTTAAGAAATGGTGCTAAAGGGTATTTACTGAAAGGTTGTAAACCTTCTGAACTTAGAACGGCTTTAGATAATGTTATTAATAAAGGATTTCACTACACAGAATTCGTTACAGATAAATTATTGAAAAGCTTGAATCCTGAAAAAGTTAAAAATCCCATCAAAGAATTAGGTTTGAACGACCGTGAACTTGAATTTGTTCGTCATGCTTGTACAGAACTTACTTACAATCAAATCGCAGATTTGATGTGTTGTAGTGCTAGAACTGTAGATGGTTATCGAGAACAAGCTTTCTATAAAATGAAAGTAAAGACAAGAGTAGGAATTGTTGTGGAGGCAATAAAATTAGGAATTGTTACTTTGTAGTCTTGAGTCATCAGCCTTGGTAATCCAACGCTAATGACTCAAAGTTCAGATTCCTGATAGCTTACAAAGTCCAAACAGTTTCACCTGTCACCAATTCTAGTCCGTTTTGATTGACCATTTTGTGAATAAACCCATCTTTTCCTCTTTGGCTTTGTGTGATGATTTTATCTCCGAAAAGACTTTCGTTCTTAAAAATAATTTCAAAAGTTTTTAGTACTCCATCGTTCAACACATTGGTAGGAACACTTTCCATCAACCATTCTACATATCGATTATTATTTGCATGTTGGTTTGAATCAATATCATGCCAACGAATATCGAAAGCTCTTTGTGTTTCAACAGTAGTCAAGGGTGAAATTTTACCAGCAACCTTTTGTACGGGCTTTTCGCTTCCACAAGTTGGAGTGATGGCACGCATCCAGTCGGGCACAGATGTTATTCTACGACGAGCAATATCAATCAAGCCAAACAAGGCATTGGCACGAATTATTTCAACGCCAGCGGCATTATAGACTTTAAAATCACGATAGTAAAAATACTTGTCTATTTCTTGAACGTATGTTTTTACAACAACGGTTTCGTCATAAGATGGCAATTGTTCAATCCAAATTTTCATGCGAGATAGCACCCAAGTAATATTATGTTGGGCACTCAAATCTGGGGCAGAAACATTAGCAACAACTGAATGACGCCAAGCCATTTCTTGAAACAGTCCGTTTAATGCAGGAATCGTCAGATTGCTGTGGGCATCTACTTCGGTAATTCTAATTCGGTATGATTCAGTAATAAACTCCAATATTCAAAGTGGTTAAATATGTTTATAAAAATGAAAAACTTCCAAAAAACAGTTTATTTAAACTGTTTTTCTGGAAGTTTTTATAATTGATAAATGCTGTGAAAATTACTGGAAAATGTAACTAAGCAAAATAACATTCAATCTAATTTCCAGTTTTTTGTTCTTTCAAGAATTTCTGACGAGAAATTCCCTCAGAAGGAGCATCTTCATACGCTTTTTTGTACTCAGTCTTTTTTAAATCTCCATTTTTGATTGACTTAATGAAATTTGCCCAAGCAAAAGGGTTGGTAAATGCCATTAAAGGACTTTGCACGAAGCTTCTATTAGCAGCTGAGAAAGTCATTTGGTCTGAAAAGTTCTTGAAATTTCCTGCGCCACTCAATCCCGCTCTTAAAGCCAATACATTCAATTTCGATTGCTCAAGGTTTTTCGCTAAAGCTTTTCTTCCTGCTTCATTATCCAATTTCATGTCCAGAAATGCTTTTTTAAATTCATCTTCTGTTCTGTATGGATAAATTTTTACTTCTGCCAACATCTTAGAATCTTCAGTCATAAAAATGGTGGCTACTTGAGTTTGGTCGTTGGTTCTTGGAATGATGTAATACTTCTTTTTATAGCCAACATAAGTAAATACAACGCTATCGCCAGGATATACATACAATGAAAAATTACCAAAATCGTCTGTCAAAGTACCTCTTCCTGACTGTGGATTGAAAACATAAGCATTCGGTAGAAACTCAGAACTACGGTCGGCAACAACTCTACCCGAAAAAATCACGGATTTGTCTTGTCCTTGTCCAAAGCTATTGTATTGAGATAGACAAATGATAAAAGCAATTGTAAATATGTATTTTAATTTTAATAGCATCGTTTCACTTTCAGATGATGAATTTTATGTAAACTTACTCAATTTAACGCTTTCAAATGATAATCTTGTGTTGCTTTAACAGTTTTTAACGTTTCGTAAGTCTAGTAGAATTCAGGCTAAATTTACGGAAACAACTTTAAAAAAGTAATGATAAATGGAATAGAAAGTAACAAACCATCGAATCTATCTAAAAAACCACCATGCCCCGGAATGGTGGAAGCAGAGTCTTTTATTTTGATACTTCTTTTAAATAATGATTCTACTAAATCTCCATAAGTACCCGCTACTACAATAATAGCACCGCAACCAAACCACTGCCAAGTTAAAAGGTCCGTAAAGTATTTTGAAAGAATAAAAGAAACAAGCATGGAAGCTAAGAATCCACCTACACTTCCTTCCCAAGATTTTTTGGGTGATACTCTTTCAAATAACTTGGTTCTGCCAAACTTTGTTCCAGCAAAATAAGCGCCTGTATCGCTTGCCCATAACAAAAATAAACAACCTAAAGGACGTTGCCAACTAAAATTTGTACTATTTAAAAATGCCAAAATGATAATTAAGGCAAATGGCAATGCTACATAAATAACACCTAAAAAAGTATAAGCGATATTTTTAAAAGGTTTTTCATCTTGTGCTTTATAGAGTTTGATAAAAAATATCAAAGCCATCAAAGGTGAAAGTATATAATAATTGGCTTCGTGGATAATTCCTTTTTCGATGAGGAAAGTAACTGAAACCAATACAAAGCCACAAAAGGTACCGTAATAAGTTAAAGGTTCGTCGCCGTCTAGCCCCAATAATTTATAAAATTCAAGTTGAGCTAAGATGGCAATAATAGCAAAAAGCCCAAAGAAAGTCCAATCGCTAAAAACAATGCAAAATATCAAAAAAGGAACAGCCACAACCGCTGCAATTACCCTTTGTTTCAGATTCGACATTCCTTGTAGTTTTTCATTCATATTGATTATTTTTTAATTAGTGATACTTATGCAATTTCTTTACTTTCTTCCAATCCTCCTTCATTATCCAATAAAAACTTGGCTAAAACAGCATCTTTCTGGTGAACATATACTTCACACAGCCCGATGAGATAAGAACTATCTCTTTTACTGACGATAACCGCATTGATTTGGTGTTCATCTTCCAAATAGGCTTTGGCTAATTCTGCTTTAAATGGATTTGCAGATTCGTAAATTTTCTTCCAATCATTCATTAAGTAAAAGTTATGAATTATGAGCAATCCGCTGTAGCGGTGATGAATTCTGATTCGTTTGTCTATTTCTTTATAGACTATCATCTATAAAATCAATCGTCACTTCTGTAAATACTGTGTTGCCAAAACCAGCGGAGTAATAACACAGTAAACAAACATGAAACCAATGCTAAGCCAACAGGTACAGATTCTGTTTGTTCAATATCAGTTTTAGTTACTTTCATTTGATAAAGATAAGCCATCAACAAAGTAAAGCCATTATTTACAAAATGGGCAAACATTGATAGCCACAGGTTTTGTGTCCAGTAATACAAATAGCCAAACATGGCACCTAATAACATTCTTGGAATAAAACCGAAAAATTGAAAATGAATAAAACTAAACCAAAAAGCCGCAAACCAAATGGCTATATGTGGATTTTTGAAAGCTTTTAAAGCTAGATTTTGTAAAATGCCTCTGAATAATAACTCTTCGCTAACGCCAGCTAGTACTGCAACAACAAAAATTGCCAAGGCAAATTGTGCTGGATTATTAAAATTAGTCAAAAATTTAGTGAGCCCCTCCATCGATTTTTCAGATGTTCTCATCCATTCTTCAACTCCTTTCATTGATGCAGGCAATTGCATTTTTTGATTCAGTTCGATAAAAACAGCATCAAAAGGCATAAAACCAATTACTAAAATAGCAACAAGCATCAATACTTGTAAGTTAGTAGCTTGGAAACTTAAAGTTTGAATGCTTTGTTTTTCGATAACCGACCAATAAAACATGGAAGCACCAATAAATGCTATCGGTGTTGAAAGCATCTGAAGAACCATAATTCCAAGATAAGTATTGGGATAATCGTTAAGATGTTGTTGGAAATTAGCTGCTTCAGTAATGGGCATTCCTGTAATGGCTGAAAGAGCGAAAAGTCCTATTGTGGAGCCAACAAACAAGAAAATTAAGGTCAAACCCACTAAAATCATTAGCTTGGCTATAAAGGGGCGTTCAGTTTGTGGACGAAAAGTATCGAATTCTGTCATAATGGTTGTAAATTTACGTAAAAATTAGCAGTGGACAATTATCAAAAACAGAGTAAAAAGCTGTTTAAATTAATATTCACTCAAAGGATGTATAAAAAATCATCCGAGAATAATTGAAAAAGAACAATGGTCAAGATTAAAAACATAGAATTAGGTGAATTTCCTTTGCTACTTGCTCCGATGGAAGACGTTTCAGATCCTCCCTTCCGTGCAGTTTGTAAGGAAAATGGTGCTGATTTAATGTACACTGAATTTATTTCTTCTGAAGGGCTCATCCGTGATGCAGCGAAATCCATTCAGAAATTAGATATTTTTGAATACGAACGTCCGATTGGTATTCAGCTTTTTGGTTCGGATATAGAAACCATGAGAAATTGTGGAGAAATTGCTACCAAGGCTGGTCCAGATTTGATAGACATCAATTATGGCTGTCCAGTTAAACAAGTGGCTTGTCGTGGTGCTGGTGCGGCTTTATTGCAAGACATTCCTAAAATGGTATTGATGACAAAAGCTGTTGTAGAATCTACACATTTACCAGTAACCGTAAAAACTCGTTTGGGTTGGGACGATACAACTAAAAATATTGAAGATGTAGCCGAACGTTTACAAGATATTGGTATCGAGGCGCTTACGATTCATGGAAGAACCAGAGTACAAATGTATAAAGGTGATGCCGACTGGCGATTGATTGCCAAAGTAAGAGAAAATCCAAGAATTAGAATTCCGATTTTTGGTAACGGAGATATTGATTCACCAGAAAAAGCACTTGAATACAAAAATCGTTATGGAGTAGATGGTATCATGATTGGAAGAGCATCCATTGGTTATCCTTGGATTTTCAATGAAATCAAACATTTTATGAAAACGGGAGGACATCTTGCTCCGCCAACAATTCAAGATAGAATTGATGTTTGTAAAAAACACTTAGATTTTAGTATTCGTTGGAAAGGAAATCATGTTGGTATCGTTGAAATGAGAAGACACTATTCTAATTACTTCAAAGGAATATCACATTTTAAAGAGTTCCGAATGCGATTAGTTACTTCGATGGACTATGAAGAAATTTTAGGAATTCTCAACGAAGTATCAATATTTTATGGCGAAGAAGAATTGCTCGTAAAAGCTTAAAAGAAGGCGAAGTAAATGTGAATTTTACTTCGCCTTTTTAAATTTTTCTACAAACTACTTATCACTAAAGGGTTATCTTCAAATTTGAAGAAACTTTCTTGATTTTGCAAGGGTTATCTTTTTATGAAAACAACCCTTACTACTTCAACAACAACCTCCACGAAACTTCAAAATCCTTTACTTGTTTGGGGCTTATTAGCACTTTTAGCGGGCATTTGGGGGAGTTCGTTTATTTTAGTCAAAAAAAGTTTAGTCGTTTTTGACCCCGCCCAAGTCGGTTCACTTCGTATTTTCTCGGCTTTTTGTTTCTTTCTTCCATTCTTTATTATCAATTTCAAGAAAATCCCTTTTGCTAAAGCCAAGTATTTTTACTAGTAGGTTTATTAGGGAATCTTCTGCCAGCTTTCCTGTTCTCGTTGGCTGGTTCAAAACTTGATAGTGGCGTTTCTGGCGCTTTAAATTCTACAACGCCTTTGTTTACCTTGGTTATTGGTGCGGGCTTCTTTGGAAATAAAATCACCAAGCGACAAAGCTTTGGTATTGTACTTGGTTTTATTGGTGCTATTTTATTGATTTTGGCGGGTGCTACTGGTTTCCATGTAAATGGCTATGCACTTTTTGTGATTGCCGCTACTTTACTTTATGGAATCAATCTGAACATTACTAAAAAATATTTGACGGGTTTGGGAATCGACTCATTCTTGATTACTTCATGTATCTTCATGACCATCGGACCAATTGCTGCTGGCGTATTATTTTCGACCGACTTCATTTCAAAATTACAAGAACCCAATGCTATTCAAGCCTTAGTTTTTGCGATGTTGCTGGGTATTTTAGGTTCAGCCATTGCGATGGTACTTTTCAATCGTTTAATTCAGATGACGAGTGCCGTGCTGGCAAGTTCTGTTACTTATCTTATTCCAATCGTTGCGATTCTTTGGGGAGTGATAGACGGTGAAGCTATATTATTTCAGCATTATTTAGGCATGAGTATTATTCTTATTGGTGTATATTTGGTGAACAAATCTTAAATAAATTTCTCATGTTGAAAGCCATCGTAAACCAGCAAACATTTAATATTCATGCTGATAATTCAGCCACTATCATTGATGGTCAAACATTGGACTGGGACATTGTTGAAATCCGTAAAAATCATTTTCATATTCTCTATAAAAATCGTTCTTACAATGCTGAAGTACTAGAAGCTGATTATCAAGCAAAGACGTTTTTACTTAGTTTGAACAAAAAGCAATTTGTTGTAAACGTAAAAGACCGTTTTGATATATTGTTAGAACAATTGGGAATGACAGACGCCGCCAATGCCAAAGTAAATGATTTGAAAGCACCCATGCCGGGGCTTATCGTATTAATACAAGTACAAGTTGGTGATAGCATTAAAAAAGGAGATTCATTATTGATTTTAGAAGCCATGAAAATGGAAAATGTTTTGAAAGCTACTGGCGACGGTAAAGTAAAAAGCATTAAAGTAAATAATAAACAGAATGTGGAAAAGAATCAGGTTTTAATAGAATTTGAGTAAGTCTTTATCCTGATAAGCGACAATTTTCCACGCCAAATAAAAAAAAAGTATATCTTTGCCTCCGAAAAAAACCTTAAATCATGGACAAACCGAAGTATAAACGAATTCTTCTCAAACTATCAGGCGAAGCCCTCAGTTCAGATGGTGAAGTAATTGACCCATCAATTTTAGAGCAATACGCTCTTGAAATTAAGAAAGTAAAAGAATTAGGCGTTGAAATTGCCATTGTGATTGGCGGAGGAAATATCTTTCGTGGGGCAGCAGCAGCTAAAGCAGGTATTGACCGTGTTCAAGGAGATTATATGGGAATGCTCGCTACTGTTATCAACGGCATGGCGATTCAAGGTTCTTTAGAAAAACACGGTATGTTTACTCGTTTACAAACTGCTATCAAAATGGATGCTGTTTGTGAACCATTTATTCGTCGTAGAGCGATGCGCCATTTAGAAAAGGGACGTATTGTTATTTTCGGAGCTGGAACTGGAAACCCATATTTTACAACAGATTCTACTGCGGCTTTGCGTGCGATTGAAATCGAAGCAGATGTGGTATTAAAAGGAACTAGAGTAGATGGCGTTTACACTGCCGACCCAGAAAAAGATCCAACTGCTACTCGTTATACAAATCTTTCATTTGCAGAAGCAATCAGCAAAGGTTTGAAAATTATGGATACTACGGCATTTACTTTATGCCAAGAAAACAAAGTTCCAATCATTGTATTTGATATGAACAAAAGTAACAACTTAGTAGATTTAGCAAGAGGAGAAGAAGTAGGAACTTTAATTAGTTAATGATTTAGGTAAACCGATGAAGATTTTCTAATTCAATCGAAAACCTTGTAATCAATATAGAAAATCCCAAATTAAACAATGGAAGAAATAGAATTTTACATTGATGCAGCCAAAGAAACGATGGATGGAGCGCTCAAGCACTTAGCAATTGAGCTTTCTAAAATTCGTGCAGGAAAAGCAACGCCTTCAATGTTAGATGGTATTCAAGTAGATTATTATGGAATGATGACTCCACTTACTGGAGCTGCATCAATCAATACGCCTGATGCTCGTACAATTGTTGTTAAACCTTTCGAGAAAAAAATGATTGCTGAATGTGAAAAAGCAATTCGTAACTCAAATATTGGTTTAACGCCGATGAACGATGGCGAAATTATCCGTTTAAATATTCCTCCACTTACTGAAGAGCGTCGTCGTGATTTAGTAAAAAGAGTAAAAGCGGAAATTGAAACGGCGAAAATTAATGTAAGAAACGTTCGTCAAGATGCGAATAGTTCAATTAAAAAATTGAAAAACGAAGGTGTTTCTGAAGATGCTGTGAAAGCAGGAGAGGAGCGCATTCAAAAAATGACTGATAGTTATATTCTTAAAGTAGATGCAGTATTTGCTGATAAGGAAAAAGATATTATGTCGGTGTAATTAAGAGTTGTGAGTTTTGAATGCTGAATTAGGAATGAAATGCAGTATTTAGAATTATTTCTTTGCCGTTGCTTGTATTTTCACTAGCAACGGCATTTTTTTCTTATTCTTGTTGACTAAAAAAGGTGGTCATTGTTGTTAGTGCATTTTCACTGTGCATTCGTTCCCCATTTTCAAGTGATTCTTTTGCCATTCTTGAAGCCCTCTTCCGCATATTTGTTTCATAAAAAGAAATAGCATCTTGTATAGAATTATGTTGATTCGTTGTTAAACGCTCACTCAATTCTAAGGCGTCAAGCATTGCCATATTTACTCCTTCACCAGCAAAAGGTGGCATTAAGTGAGCAGCATCACCAAGGATTGTCACGTTTGGTAAAGCTTCCCAAGTTTGGTTTAATGGCATGCAATTGATTGGTCGTGGAATAAAGGGCGTCGTTGCATTTTCAAATAACTCATGCCAAACATTACTCCATTCTGAATATGTCGTTTTAAACCATTCAAGTATTTGTGATTTATCAGAAAAATCTAAACCGCTTTTAATAGCCCAATTTTCTTCTGCTTTGAAACTTGCGTAAAATCCAATTTCACCATTAGCTTTTTGTCCCATCAAAATATCTTTTTCATTGCCAAAAGCCATTATTTTTCCTCCACGTAGTATTGCAGAAATGTTTGGGACATATTTTTCAGCTTCATATACATTACCTTCAAGCATTGTAATGCCAGAGTAAAAAGGTTTTATATCAGTGATATAATGTCTAATTTTTGAGTTTGCTCCATCTGCACCTATCACAATATCTGCATAGGCATTTTTCTCATTTTTGAAATGTAATAGCCAACCTTCACCTTGTTTTTCCATCGATAAAAAGTGACTATCCCAAACAATATTTTCAGGCTGCAATGAGTCTAATAATATTTTCCGTAATGCTCCTCGGTCTATTTCAGGACGGAAATGTTCGTGTCCAAAATCTTCACTTTGTTCGGTTTCGTGGTCGCTAAAAATTACTTCTGCCATTGCATTCGTAATGGTAGTTTTATCGGCACCAACTAGATAATTTTGTTTGAATTCATCTAATAAGTTGGCTTTTCGTAAAGCTGCTAAACCAGAATCGTCATGCAGATCAAGAGGTGAACCTTGTACTCTTGCATTTTTATCAATATCTCTTTCATACACTTTTACATTAACACCTTTAAGTTGTAAAAGTCTTGCTAATGTCAGTCCACCCGGACCACCGCCAATGATGGCTATTTGCTTATTTTGTAACAACATGATTTTAAAATTTAGACTGTAAAATTATGCTTACTCACAGACTAAAAATTGTAAAAAACGGTAGTTTTTATTTTTATGTAATTCTTTTGGTGAAACGCCTGAAAGCTGTTTGATTTCTTTAATAAAATGCGATTGGTCGGTGAAATTTAGTTGCGGATATAGTTCACCTTTATGTATATGAGGGAGTGAGGCTTGAAAACGAAGTATTTTACAATATGTTTTTAAAGAAAGTCCGAATTGTTGATTGAAATAACGATTGATTTGTCGTTGACTCCAAAGCACTTTTTCGGAAAGTTCCTTGATAGGTATTTCGCCATTTGACTCAAAAATTAATTGAAATAATTTACGTTTGCGTTCATCTATTTTATCAGGTAAAAGGCTGTGTATTTTTTGTGTAATTTTTTTACAGAAACGTTCAAAGTCGTTTATGTCATCAATACAGAAATCCCAAAAATCACTAGGCAATATTGTTCCAGTATTTATGATGTTGGCTGTTGAAAGATTGAAGAGATATTCTATGGCAAGTGGGTTAAAGCTAACTGAAAAAAAGTTTGAGACTTCTTGATTGGGGTATTTGGGTCTAGTTTCTAAACCTAATAAGGCAATAATGATTTGATTTTCTTTAGTTTTTGAAAATATTAAATCAATTTTTCCATTAGGAATTACCACCGCTTCGTGTTGATTTGAAAAATTTTGCAAAGAAGAAAAACAATAGACAAAATCAGTAATTGATTTATCAGGTTCGATGATTTGAAAATGTAATGTGTTTTTCATTAGGTTCTTTACTCTATTAGCGTCTCATAAAACTTGTTGTGGCGGATGTTTTTAATGAAATTGCTCGTTAGGCATGAGCAATGGCTTGCTTTTTATAAAATATTAAATTGTTACCATGTGGTTGCAGTCAGAGACTGCATTTATTTGTAGGTCTAAGTGAAAAACACTTAGACAAGCGAGGGTATCCTTGTCATATACCGCTCTCCACAACATTTGTCAATTTATATCAGTTCAAAAATAAGTTCAGTCAATATTACTAAATCACCCTCAATTGTCCCTTTCATATATCTCTCGTAAACACTTTTATTGTCTGGCGGGTTGAGATTCAAGGTTAATCCCTTTTCAAGTGCCAACAATCTTAAAAACTCTCTTTGTGTTCGTCCGTTTCCTTCTCTAAATGGGTGGAGGTAATTTACATTGTCTAAAATTTCTGCTAACTTCTGGGCTAAATGTTTTTTACTATTCTTAGGAATGGCTTTGTAATCAGCTATTAGTGAGTCAATGTATCGAAAAGCATTGTCAAAATGTGTCGTAGGGAAAAACTGTTTTCCGTCTTTACTTATTTCCACTTTTCGTTTTTTCCCTGCCCAAGCATATATGTCTTGAAAAAGCAGTTTGTGAATTGCAAATAGACTTCCTACTCCCTTAACCTTTATCGGATTTTCATAAAGTTCTTGAAGTCGTTTTGTTACAGCAGCACTCTCAACGAAGAGTAAAATATCAGAGTCTGAAATGTCTTGTAGGTTTCGTAATAGTCCTGATTTTGGATTAGTGTAAGTATAGTCTGGGTCTATATATTTGTATGAGTTAGACATACGCTTTTTGTTTAGCAAATGCCACCACTTCACTTAATGAAATTTTCCCTGTCACATAGTCACGTATAATTTCAATTCCTTTTGCTGTTGGTTGAAAGCCTTCAAACATATTACTTCCTATGGCATTGGCAGTGCTATCTAATGTTCGCAAGTCTGAAAATTTCACCCCCATAATTGTCAGGTTGGTTCTGTCTATTTCAATTGTATTAAACATATAAATCGGGTTTGAATCTCAGTTGCAAATTTACACATTTTCTCTCATCTTTCTGTCGCACTTACTGGTTCAAGCCTGTGGCTTGGACTTTTAAATTATTTCAGTTTCAAACTGAAATAATTTAAAAGTCCAAGTGACGCTTTGCTTAACACTTGAACCAGTAAGGGTTGTAGGGAATGCTTCGCTTAACCTACGACCAGTTTGAACACAAAGCTCCAAGTTTACACGTCACCCCACCTGACGCAAAACCCGTGTTAATGGCTGGTTTTATTCTCTTTGTCATAGTAAATTCTGTATTTACCGAAAGTTGTCTCAAAGCTTGGTAATTCGGGAATTTTTTCGGTTTTCATTCTATTTTTCGGACTTAAAGTCTTCAACTTTATAAATGCGTCTCTAATTACATTGTCGGATGAACTCTTAACGATTGCCTGAGATTCAATCATTTGATACCAAGTTCCCCAAGCTACTCTTTCATCTAATCCGTCAACATTTGTAAAATTTATATTGTTTCGTGATAATACGAATACATGAACTTCGTTAATGTGAACGTCCTCTCTGGTGTATTTCCTTAATTCAAGAGTTTCAATTATGTTTGAGATGTCAGTATTAGTCAACCAATATTCAACTTTTTCGACCCATTCACTTGCTTTGTTAAATAAGTTGCTGATACGGCTAAATCTTTCTCTCATTGATTTTCTAAATGGGTCTTGCCATTTTAGCTGAAACAAACCAAGTGTCATTGTTTTAGTGTCAAATATGACTGCATCAATATCTGTTTTTTTGCCGTTTAAATTAATGTTAATTCCTTTCGGTATTTTTATCAATTTTTCATAGGGAAATAAATGGAATAATTCGTTTCTAAATCTGTCTTCTCTTTTGTTTACTGCTTCAAAATAGTCCTTTTCAAATTTTCGTTTTAGTTCTCTATTCAATAACTCAAAAGGATTTCCTAGACAGCCTGAAACAATCCTTACAAGCATATTCTCGGATACTTGAACATACATTGGTAGAGATGCCGCAGGATAATCTAAATAGTAGCTAAAATTTTCTTTGTTAAGTGTAATGCATGAAAATATTTGCTCCATTTCGCTTTGTGACGTACCAAAATAATTTTTATAAATGTCGAGAGTTTTGTCTTTGTAAAATGTATAAGTCAATAGATTGTGTAAATCTACTTTCGGATTTATTTTAGTTAGTTCTAAACAAGCTTCAGTATGCATTATTGCAACTCCTATAATCGTCTCAACAAGGTCTAAATATTTCCAATATTCAATGCCTCCAAATATATCGTTCTCACCGAATTCATCATATCCTTGAAGTCTAAGTACAAAATAGTGTCCTTTCTTCTTGTAATAGTCGTCTATTTCTGGAGTAGCGTCATAGCTGATGTATTTTCCGCTAGGATTTCTGATTATTTCTCTAAGCTTAATTTTTATTTCCTCTTCATTTAGATTGTCTTTTTTCTTTTTCTCTTCAATCATTCTTTCAACAATCATATCTCTGAAAAAGTCTCTGCTTTTACGGTCATAATACTCTATTCCTGCATTTTCAACAACATAACTAAACGAAAACTCATTCTCCTTTGGAGTCTCAAGTTTAATCAAGTCTGCTTTTTCATATTCTACTAGTTGATTTAGAAATGCAATATGTCCGGAAAATTGAATTATACCGTCAGCCCAATTCATAGCTTCCTTATACATTTCAGGGAACGGCTCAAATGTGTTAATGTCGATGTCGTTGTAAAATGGTTTTAATGCTGGTGCCCAACCATAATTGTAAAATTCACGAAGTTCTTCTACTTCTTGTTCTGTCTTGCCTGGAGCATCGTTGTAAAAAAGCATAACAAAGTCAAGCCGTCTAAGAATATGTTGAATAGCGTGGTAACTTGGTCCTGAAAATGTGTCTTTAATTCTCAAGGTTTCCATTTCGACTATTTCCTTTAGAAGTGTTGATGCTCTTTTTGTCATTTAACTGTCGATGATAACGGTTTTCTAAACTTGTCACTAACTCCCCAATATGCGAAAGTTTTGTATTGTTTTATGTTACTCCTATTTTTAGTTGTACTATTGATATTGTACTGTTAGTGATTTTATATGAATCTATGCCATTCCCAAATTCAATCAAAAATATTAAATGCACTAATTACAAAAAACTTATTACACAGTAAGTTTTCTTGATATAATACAAATTATGGCTGTATTTACTTATGTCAATATAGTAATTACTATTGATATATAGCATTTGAATTTGGCGTTATGTTAATCCATTTTAGCGTTATTATACTTACATTTAGTGTTAAGTCACTTCAATCTTTATACACGACAATTACATTTAGTGAAATGTCATTTCAATCTTTATACACGAGACTTACATTTAGTGAAATGTCATCTCAATCTTTATACACGACAATTACATTTAGTGATATGCCATTTCAATCTTTATACACGAGACTTACATTTAGTGAAATGCCACTCTAATCTTTATAAATACAATGAGCTTTTATATAATTCACAACTCAAAACTCACAACTACTTCTTATATTCTCTCATTTCTTCCATTCCTTGTTCATAGCCTAATAGTAACATTCTTTTGATGTCGTCTCTATTGAATGCTTGAATATCAATATTCAAATGGTGCTGTGGACGAATGATTTTTAGCTTTATTCTGGATTGTCCTTTCAAAATGCCAAATTCACTTGGCGAACCATCTGCGGGTAAACATTCATTTCTAAATTCTGCCCAATCTAAATCTGCATTCAAACATTCGTTTACGGCAATGTCCATTACTCTATCTACCAAAGCCAAAAGGTTTCCATAAGGAAAGTATCCACCATCAATGTTCCTAGTATGGCAAGCCACACAAATGATTTCGGTAGCACCGTCTTGAATGGCTTTTTTAACAGGAGCTACATCACGCATACCGCCATCTAAAAATGCCATATTGTTTTGTCCTCCGATATTCACAACGGGCATCAAAATTGGAATGGCTGAAGATGCCATGATATAGTCTAAGAAATGATCATAAGAAGGATTGGCATACACGATATTTCCATTAATAATATCGACAGCACCAACTTTTAATTGAACAGGACTGGCATTTAGATTCCTCATCGAAATGTTATTGTCCAGAATTTCTCTTAATGGTGTAGTATCTAATAAACCTTCAAAGTTTCTACGGATGGCGCTAAGTCCTAGTTCGTAAGTGCCACGTCTCAGTGACAAGCATTCTGGAGCGTAAATATTATTAACCCAAAAGTCATTCAAATCTTTCGTTGCCTGATTAAAGTCGATATAACCATCATTTTCGATACTTTGTCTGCCAAAACTATTGATTAAATAAGAGGCATTCATACTACCTGCCGAGATACCATAGATGGCATCAGGAGAAAACCCTGTTTCAAAAACTGCTTTTACAACTCCTGCCTGATACGCACCTTTTACTGACCCACCCGCCAAAACTAAAATTTTACTCATGGTTAAATATTGTTTTATAGATACTCTGTCAACGTTTAGAATGAACAATTTTGTGAAACGAACGATTCATCAATTAACGAACTAAAAAAATAATTTCAGGTTATTAATTCAAGCAATATACATTTTTTTAGAGAAAAGCGTAATTTGCAAGCCATTTAAAAATATTATGAATTTATCTATCAAAGAAATACAAGCTCCGATCCTTACTGAAATGAATGCCTTCGAAGGAAAGTTTAAGGAGTTTATGAAAACAAAGGTGATGCTCTTGGACACGATAATGAATTATATTGTCCAAAGAAAAGGTAAACAGTTACGTCCGATGTTTGTATTTTTATCGGCTGGTATTTGTGGTACAATCACTGAAAAAACGTATCGTGGAGCCGCTTTAATCGAGTTATTGCACACTGCTTCTTTAGTGCATGACGACGTGGTGGACGATTCTAATTACCGTCGTGGCTTCTTCTCGGTAAATGCCCTTTGGAAAAACAAAATCGCTGTTTTGGTAGGAGATTATCTATTGACTAGAGGACTTTTACTCTCTGTTCAGCATAATGATTTCGAAAACCTGAAAATCATTTCTACCGCTTTTCAAGAGATAACCGAAGGAGAATTATTACAGATAGAAAAGGCTCGTCGCTTAGACATTACTGAAGATGTTTACTTTGAAATTATCCGACAAAAAACAGCTACTTTGATTGCTGCTTGCTGTGCGGCTGGTGCAAGTTCTGTAGGTGCAGATGAAGCAACCGTTGCCAAAGCGCATTCGTTCGGAGAGAAAGTAGGTATTGCTTTCCAAATTAAAGACGACCTTTTTGATTATGGAGATGCTGAAATCGGAAAACCATTAGGCATTGATATTAAAGAAAAGAAAATGACACTTCCATTGATTTACGCCTTGAACCAAGCTAGTTGGAGTACCAAGCGTAACATCATCAATATCATCAAAAACGAATCGGATAATCCTAAAAAAGTAGCAGAAGTAATATCATTTGTAAAACAATCTGGCGGATTGGAATATGCTACTAAAGTAATGAAAAACATCGTTGAAGAAGCACAAAATATTCTTTCAACGTTCCCAGATTCTATCTATAGAAAATCCCTTGCAGGACTTGTCCAATTTACGATTGAACGAGCGAAGTAAACTTTATTAGGTTTGGCAAATTTTAAATTTGCCAAACCTAATAATTACAATCCCTAAGGGAGTACTACAAAACTATTTTAATTTTATAATCTCTCATCCCTTTCTTGAATCATTCGTTTTTTACGAACTATTTCAGCGATTAGCTCCTCTTCTGTAGGTAAATATGGCATATACTTGGTGGCAAATAGTTGCTTGTGTTCATTCAAAATACTATATTTTACTACTGTTTCATCTTTTTCAGTACAGAGTATTATACCAATGGTTGGGTTGTCGTTATCTTGTTTTTTAAGGTCATCAAACATACGGATATACATATCCATTTGTCCAGTATCTTGGTGGCTTAGTTTGGTCGTTTTCAGGTCAAACAATACAAAACATTTTAGCAAGTAATTATAAAAAACTAGGTCAATAAAAAAATGACTTGTTTCAGTCGAGATTCTAAATTGTCGCCCTACAAATGAAAAACCTTTTCCCAATTCTAGTAGAAAAGCCTGTAAATTTTCAATCAAGGCACTTTCAATGTTTTTTTCTGATGAAGTAATTGGCTCTGGTATATTCAAAAACTCGAAAACGTAAGGGTCTTTAATAAAATCGTTTAGGTCTGTTTTTTCGGTTGTTTGTTGAATTTGTTTTTGCTGTGAAGACCGTAAACGTTGGTAGTAAAATGTATTAATGTTTCGTTCTAAAGTACGAGTACTCCAATTTTGGTTGGAACATTCTTGTAAATAATAGTTTCTTGCATCAGGGTTTTCTACACGCATGATTAAGCGATTATGGCTCCATGTTAATTTGCTACACACTGCGTAGCAAATCTCAGCATCAGGAAAAGTAAGATAAAATTGTCTGAAATTTCTAAGATTGGCATAAGAAAACCCCTTTCCTAATTCTGCTGTTAGTGCCACAGACAGATTTTTAAGTAAAGCCTCTCCATATGTAGCCTTTTGTTCTCCTTTCTGTTCTTCTTCTACAATTCTTTTGCCCATTAACCAATAGGCTTGAACCATAGCCGTATTTACGGCTGTATATGCTTTTTGTCTGGCTGTTTGTAAAATAACCAATACATCAGTTAATAAAGGGGTACTTTGTGTGGCAGGTTTATGCTCCATTTTTGTATAAAGTATAGATTCTCTTGTGCTAATATATTTCAATTTCGTTAAAAATTACCAAAAATATAATTCCTCTTCCCAAGCTGTTTCACCCTTTCAGTGTTCTGTAATCAACCTTTCAAACCTTGCTATAATCCTAACATCCCTTCGGGATTTAGAAAAGCATCTCGAAGAGTTTTGATAACTTTTTAAAAGTTGTCAAAACTTGATTTTAGAATATTATTTGGTTTGTGATTCATTTTTGAATAAAAAGCCAAACGAATCCTATCTCAGAGATAGGATTTTCCATCTTTTTGATAGGTTGTCCTGTCTCTGAGATAGGTTTTTCTATGTTTTTGATAGGTTGTTCTGTTTCCTAGATAGATGGTCTTATCTCTGAGACAGCTTTTTCTATCATTTTAATAGGTCGTCTTATCTTTGAGATAGATTTTATTAGGACAAATATATCTGTCCTAATAAAATCAAATAAGGAAAATATTGCTACTTAAACCTCAAAAATAAAAGGAGCTTTTCGGATAAAAGTAGTATCTGATAATTGCTTGATGAGGAAATCTGCTAAATCTGTAGCACTGATTTTATCACCAATACAATCTTCTAAACTGGTATCTACTTGTCTTCTTTCCGTCGTTTGTTCAATTAAAGGAAGCCTAACCAAAGTCCAATCTATCTCACTTTTTACCAACATTTCATATTCTAGTTGTTTGTCTAAAGTAGTTTTAGGATAATTTTCTTTCATCCAATCTGTCCCAAATTTTGTCTTGGGACTTTTCTTGTCGAATGGAGTATCAACATTTAAACCTGTTAAAAGGATATATCTGTTAATCCCTAACTGTTCCATAGCCTGCAAAACATTTCTACTGGCATCTCCAAAGATAGAACTTTCGCCTATTGGTTGTCCGATAGTACTGATAACAGCTTGGCAATCTTTTAAAAGATTAAAGACAGCTTCCGGGTTTCTAGCATCGCCTTGAACAATTTCAATTTGTGGACTTGTAATGTGAAAATTATCAGGATTCCGAAGAAGCATTTTGAATTGAAAACCTTGATTAAGTAATTGTTGAACAAGGTATTTTCCTGATTTGCCTGTGCCACCAATAATGGCAAGCTTTATGATTTGATTCATGATATTCTTTATAAAATATGAAAATACAAAAACAGCTCAGTTTCTGAAGAAACTAAACAATTGGCTTTTTTGATAAAGCCAAGATTGATAAACAATATTTTATAAAGAGAGTCTAATGATTCAAAAGTAAGGAAAAGAAATGGAAAATAGGAGAGATTAGGCTAAAAGAAAATTTGCTGAAATTAAAACTCCTACTTCTCGAAATTGGAGACTTCAAGAAGTAGGAGTTTGTATCCAATTAGTGATAACACAATACTAAAACTCTTTAGAAAACTTATTATCTAATAGTTTTTCTTTGAAAGCAGCTTTGAAAGTATAAGCTAAAGTAAGCATAACTGCCCTTGTATCAGCTTTTTGGCTACGTGAACTTGTAAATTCGTTGGTGAAATTTTTAGAACCACTTTTTAATGTATTAAAAACATCGACTACCACTAAACCCAATCGGGTATTTCCTTTGCCGAGTTTTTGTTGAAAGCCTAAATCTACATTGTATAGGGCTATCAATCTACCTTGCGGAGTAGTCGCTGCGGAATTATAATTGGCTATTACTTGTAATTTTCCACCTTTACTAAGCGCAAAATTATTGATTAACTTTCCGTACCAGTTAAAAGAGCTTTGGATAGCATCACTTGATACATTACTTCCATTTAATTTTTGTTGAAATAATGAAATACTGGCGTTTAAATCATAAAAATCCGTTGGTTTAGCGGTAAAGATATTTTCTAAACCATAGCTATCGGCAGTTCCGATGTTATTGGGCAAATTAAGTACTGAGCCATCATTTTGAGCGATGAAAAAGTTCCTAATCGTATTATTGGCATGTCTGTAAAACACATTTGATGAAAGTGAAACTTTATCCCATTCTTTATTATAACTGATTTCTACCGCATGAATAATTTCAGGCTTTAAATTCGGATTTCCACTATGCGGATTCAATGCGTCTGTTATATCCACAAAAGGATTTAATTGCCCCAAACCCGGACGGTTAATTCTTTTACCATAACTAAGCTTCCAAAACTCATCGGCATTGATAAAGTAACTGATATTAGCCGTTGGAAAAAGCTTCAAATAATTGTTTGTGAAATGCGTACTGTTGTTTTGCGTTTCGCCATTGTTGTTTACTTGTTCTGCTCTGAGCCCAAATTCATACTTTACTTTAGGTTGTTCAGCCGTTCCGAAATATGAATGATAAAGCGCATAAACCGCATGAACTTGTTCGTTAAAGTTAAAAATATTGCTAGAAGCAGGATTGATAACGTAGCTATTTTCAAGTTTATCAGCCATTTCAAAATCAGTTTTAATGCTACGGAAAATCCCTTTGTAACCAGTTTCTAAGATTCCTTTTTCAGAAATAGGCAAAGTATAATCTAGTTTGGCATTTGAAATAACACCGTTTTCATAATTGTGTGTTCTTTGCCAGAAAATCGCTCCGATATTATTCGCATTTTCGTCGATATTTTGTGTTGAAATATCGGTATTTTCCTTCCCATTTTCAATAGAAGAAGTAATACTTGCAGATAAAGATTTTTGTGGATTATCGTATTTATGATTGTAATTCAACGCAAACTCAGCCACTTTTGAACGCTTATATTCCCATGAATGGCGATTATTACCCGTATTAAAACTATTATTTTGTTTCTGTATGATACTGTTCAGTAATTCATCATTGTCTTGTCCTTCAAGGTTGCCGATGGCTTCAAAAGCGAAAGCGTTTTTTTCATTTGGTGCAAAATCTAAGTTTAATTTTAGGTTTTGCAAGCGCTCTACTCTTTCATCATTTCTATCTTGATTGATATAATATTTATCGGGTAAATTGAAATTTGTTCGATTACTGGTGATACGTTTCGTTCTACCAGCAAAGCGATTATCATAACCTAAGCCAATATTCCATTTATCAGTTTTATGGTTAATCAACAAAGCACTATTCGCTCTTTCTCTTGACCCAAATCCACCGCCAATAGCAATGGCTCCATTTGTGCCATTTTGCGTATTTTTTTTGAGTTTGATATTGATAATTCCACTTTCAGCATTGGCATCATATTTTGCCGAAGCACTGTTAATGATTTCAATACTTTCAATACTACTTGCGGGAATTTGGTCGGTATTGGTAAGATTTGAATTTCTACCATTGATTAAAATCAAAGGTGTTTTTCCTCTTAAAGTAATAGCTCCTTCAGCATCAACAGATACGGTAGGCGTATTTTTTAAAAGGTCAGTCGCTGTTCCGCCCAATTGCGTAATATTAGCATTAGCATTGACGATGAAACCTTCGGTAGTTTTTTCTATGAGTTTCTTTTGAGAAGTAACTACGACTTCGTTCAAAAGTTTATCATCTGTTGATAGCCTCAAATCTTTTAAAATATAAGGACTATTTTGTTCTGATAAATCAATGTTCTGAATGGCTGTTTTGTAGCCAATCAAACTTACTTTCATCAAATAGTTCCCTAGATTGATGTTTTCAAAAGAAAAATGCCCCAAAGAATCCGAACTAGTGAAGTAAACGATTTTGGTAGAATCTGGAAGTTTAGATAAAGTAATCGTCGCAAATTCTATAGGTTCTTGATTTGCGGTTAAATTCCCTGCAATACTTCCTGATTTTTGAGCAAATGCAACGGAATTTAATATGCTAAAGCAAAATAATATAAGGATTTTCTTCATTGTTTTTAATATTAATTTGAAGCAAAGCTATAATTCAAATTAGAAGAAATTTTGAGTTTTCAGAAAACTATAGAAAAAGTATGCAGATTATTTTGAAAGGTATAAGTAACATTCCACTGATTGAGTTCTGCAATGGTTTTAATAATGGCTAAACCTAAGCCATTGCCTTGAGAAGATGGATTTGCTTTTGAAAAACGAGTAAATAATTTGTCATTATTCAAAGGTTCAGGAATGCCAGCATTAGCAAAAACTAAAGTATGATTACTGAGCGAAATGTGAATATTACCTTTATTGACGTTGTGACGAATAGCATTTAAGAACAAATTACTCACTAAAATTTCTGTAAGGACAAGATTCGCCTTTACCATTACAGTATCATCAATCTCTAGTGTGATTTTAATATTTTTGGCAATAGCTTGTTCCGTAAAGAAATCTAAAGGTTTTTTAATCAATTCTGCCAAATTAAAATGAATAGTTTCATTGTATTGAGGAGTATTGATTTTGGAAAGTAACAAAAGATTTTTGTTCAAACGATTTAACTTAGAAACGGTATCGTTCATCGAACTCAGTATCACAAATTGTTTCTGAGTAACATCCGAAAGTTGTAAAAGCGTATCAATTTTACCTTGAAAAACTGCCAAAGGCGTTTGTAGTTCATGCGCAGCATTTTCTATAAATTCCTTTTGTGATTGATAAGATTGAATGTTTGCCGTGATGAGTTTCTTTAGGCTTTTATTCAATTGTTCAAATTCTTTGATATTAGATTGTTGAAAAGTAGGAGCATCATGTTTTTCAATATTGAATTGCTCTATTTTTTGTAAAGTATCATAAAAGCTTTTCCACAAATACTTAGAAGTGAATTTGGCAAACAATAAAATAACCGCCAGCAAAACGAATAAAATACCTAAATAAAAACGCCCAAGCGTAGCGATTAGATCTTCTGACTCAACCAAATTAAGTTGAATCATTAGTACAGCCGCTTGATTTTGAATCTTAATTTTAGTGTATAAAATTCGATATGGTTCCCATTCCGAAACTAAAGCGTCATAGTTTTTTTGCTCAATAATATGATTGAAATCTTTGCTCGCAACAGTATCAGGCAAGATTTTAATATCTCTATTAAAACGATTCCATTGTTGAATATCCTCAATCTTGAGGCTTGGTAAATTGTAGGCAATAAATTCATCTTTTCTTTGGAAAATCGCTTCGTCAACATCTTCTTTATAAAGATTATCCATTGCCCAATAAACAAAAGGGTAGCTCGACAACAGAATAATTGTTGTGAAAATGCTATAAAAAAGTAAGGTTTTATGGAGTAATCCTTTCATGCTTCCCATTTATATCCTAAGCCATAAACAGATTTTATATAATCCTGACAGCCAGCTTCGTTTAATTTCTTCTTCAAATTTTTAATATGAGCATACACAAAATTGTGGTTGTCGAGCATATCTGCCATGTCGCCAGAAAGATGTTCAGCTAAAGCACTTTTAGAAAGTACCTTTTTATGATTACCAATTAAATAAAGTAATAAATCAATTTCTTTTTTGGTGAAATCAATCTTTATATCATTGACGGATACTGTTTTAGCAAAAAAATCAATTTCAATTTCGTTGAATTTAATGAGGTTATTGCCATTAAAGTTTTTTCGCCTTACCAAAGAATGTATCCTTACCAGCAATTCAGATAAATGAAAAGGTTTGGTCAGAAAATCATCTGCGCCTAAATTAAAACCTTCTAAACGAGTATCTAAAGATTCGATGGCAGAAATGATAATGATACCATCAGATTTATTTAATCTTTTCAATGTTTTCAAAACTTCAAAACCATTGCCATCGGGCAACATTAAATCTAACAGAATACAGTCATATTCATAACTAGCGATTTTCTCTAAAGCATCTTGAACTTTGTGCGTTACTTCACAGATAATATCGTTCGATTTAAGATAGCTTTTAATGCTGTTAGAAATCTCTTTTTCGTCTTCAATAAGTAATATTTTCATGAGGTAAAGGTCATGTTTAATTTTGAAGAAATGTTGAATTTTATCGTTTCTGTTTTTTACTTGTTAAATATGTTCGAATAGGAAGTATTATTCATTTCATAGATAAAGAAATGGAGAATGTTCATCCCATTTTCTGCTGTATTCAGCACATTTGTCATTTTGTCGCCAATCACTAACTTAATATTGGACATGATTTTAACAAACCTCAATCATGTCATGAAACAGAAACTAATCCTTACTGGCATCTTTTATTTCTTTATTATCTATTCAACATTTTCACAATTTCATGTAAATCCTTGTGTTACAAAGGGATTCTTGATGGATTCGACTGTTGGTAAACCTTTAGCTTTTGTAAGATTTAGTCTCAGAAACTTACAACACAATACACTTGGTTTGCAAGCAATAAATACTGACGAAAGTTTTTCAATGAATAACCTGTACGAAGGTAATGATTCTCTCAGTTTGGTTTGTGGGGCTTATATTTCTAAAAGTATCAATATCAGTCCTAAAAACAAGAACCAAGCTGACTTAGATATTCTACTACTCATTCCAGAGGCTTGTGAATTAAGAGAAGTTATTATCAAGACTAGTAAAACAATTGATAAAGAAGAAGTAAAAGGTATTGCAAAGAAAGTACTAAGGAGCAAATTTCTTCCCAATGTTCAAAAAACAGAAGTAAGCTTCAAGCCTTCAATAAAGTTCGCAGTCGATGATGTTGGTGGTACGATTAGTATTATTTACAAAAAAGCTAAATATACTTGGTGTTATTATTTGGAATGGAGATAGTACTTGGAGTAAATGCTTTTTTTGAAGAACAATTGCTTTTAATCTCGGTTTGGGTTTAGAGTATTTACAACGAAATTCGTCACTCAGTTTTATTGTTTATCATCAAGCATTAGCCTATTAAATCTATGTTTTGGTAGCTTTTTTGTTCTATCTTTGCGGTTCTTATCAAAATCTATTCATTTAGAGGCTGATATTTTATCTTTTTGAAATTCTTTTTACTGCGGAATACGATGAAAAAACAGACTAAAGCCATCAGAATACAAGCAGAACGTTCTCAAAATCGTGAGCATTCTGTTCCATTATATCTTACTTCAAGTTTTACTTTTGAAGATGCAGAACAAGGGCGTGCCATTTTCGCTGATGAAATGGAAGGGAATATTTATTCTCGCTACATGAATCCAAACGTGGATGAATTTGTAGATAAAATGTGTATGCTTGAAAACACAGAAGCTGGTATCGCCTTTGCTACAGGTATGGCTGCCAACTTTGCAGCGATGGCAGCATTGTTAAAATCGGGTGATCATGTTGTTGCTTCAAAGGCGCTTTTTGGTTCTTGTATCCAAATTTTAAGTAAAATTCTTCCTAAATGGGGCATTAGCACCACTTTTGTGGATGGTCATGATCTTGCAGCTTGGGAAGCGGCCATTCAAGAAAATACTAAATTTTTATTCTGCGAAAGTCCTTCAAATCCAGGACTAGATTTAATTGACCTTGAAGCGATTTGTCAGTTAAAAGCAAAACATAATTTGATTTTAGCGGTTGATAACTGTTTTGCAACACCAATTATCCAAACACCAGCCGATTGGGGTGCAGATTTAGTAATTCATTCAGCTACAAAATATATCGACGGACAAGGAAGAGTATTAGGTGGAGTAGTTTGTGGTAGAGAGGAATTGGTGAAAGAAATTCGCTTCTTTTCACGCCATACAGGTCCATCAATGTCTCCATTCAATGCTTGGGTTTTATCAAAAAGTTTAGAGACAATCCATTTACGCATGGAAAAACACTCTGAAAATGCCTTGAAATTAGCGCATGCTTTAGAGAATAATTCAGCATTAAATTTTGTAAAATATCCGTTTTTAGCTTCACATCCACAATTTGAACTAGCTAAAAAGCAAATGAAAATGGGTGGTGCAATTCTTACTTTTGATGTAAAAGGAGGTTTTGAAATGGTAAACGAGATGTCGAAACACATTACAATTGCTTCGATTTCTCCAAATTTAGGTGATACTAGAACAATTATTACGCATCCAGCTTCAACAACGCACTCAAAATTAACAGCAGAGCAAAGAGCAGAAGTTGGTATTACAGATGGTTTAGTAAGAGTAGCCGTTGGTTTAGAAGCTGTAGAAGACTTGATTGAAGACTTCGAACAAGCTTTAGAAAAAGCAACAATTGCCCTTGCTACTTTGGTAGGATAATTATCAATTGATTTGAAGATTTGAAAATGGACAGGATGCTGATATTTCCAAATCTTCAAATTTTCAAATTCACCCAAGAATATTCAAAAATGTTTATAGCCTTACTGATTTGTTTGGGTTTAGTATTGACCAATGTTGTAGTTGGTGTATATGCAGAACGGAAAGTATCAGCTTTCATGCAAGACCGTTTGGGTCCGATGGAAGTTGGGAAATATGGTTTGCTACAAGTTCTTGCCGATTTAATAAAATTACTTCAAAAAGAAGACATTGTGCCAGCTTTGGCTAACAAGCGTCTTTTCCTGATTGCCCCTTGTATTATTTTCGTAGCCATTTTTGCAGGATTCGCCGTATTGCCTTTAGGACCAAGCGAATATCTTCAAGGTTCACAAGCTGAAGTTGGTTTGTTTTACTTATTGGCTGTGATTTCGATAGATATTATTGGTATTTTAATGGCTGGTTGGGCTTCCAACAATAAGTATTCATTGTTTGGTGCGATGCGTTCTGTGGCACAAATTGTTTCTTATGAAGTACCTTTGGGCTTGACAGTAATTTGCGTAGCGATGATTTCTCAAAGTCTTAACCTGCAAGAAATCAGTTTGCAACAAGGAATTTATACTGAAGAAACCAATTACTTGTTTGGCTTAAAATTTTTAGACATTGATGTTTCTAAAGTAGGAGGGTTCTTAACTTGGAATATTGTTCGAGTTCCCTTTTTCTTTCCAATTTATATTATCTTCTTTATTGCTACTTTGGCTGAATGTAACAGAGCTCCTTTCGATTTACCCGAAGCGGAATCTGAATTAGTGGGAGGTTTCCACACAGAATATTCTGGTATGCGTTGGGCTTTAGTCTTTTTGTCGGAGTATGGTATGATGCTTTTGGTAAGTATTTTAGGTGCAATTCTTTTCTTAGGAAGTTGGAACACGCCTTTCCCAAATATTGGTTTTCTGAAATTAGCCGATTGGACTTCTGGCGAACCCAATACTTGGTCGGGTGCGATTTGGGGATTTTTCTGGTTAATTGCAAAATCGTATGCAGGAGTATTCGTACAAATGTGGATTCGTTGGACTTTCCCTCGTTTACGTGTTGACCAATTGATGTATCTTACTTGGAAAGTACTTACACCATTTGCTATTCTTGGTATTTTCCTTTCAGCTATTTGGCGATTATTAATGTAGATTTTGAGGAGATTTGAGGACTAAAAGAGGCAAGGCAAAAGATTTTTGTGCTTAACTTTTTATAAAGAAAAAATTAAACTCATAACTCAATGCTAATAGCTCATTGCTAAAACAAATCTTTAGGATTTGAGAAACAAGACGCAAGACAAAAGATTATTTTGAAATTATTTTTATAAAGAAAAACATTAGGCTCAAAGCTCACGACTCATTGCTAAAAAATGTCTTCACTCATCGTTATTCTTGGTCCAACTGCAAGTGGAAAAACACATTTAGCAGTACAATTGGCTCATCAGATTGATGGAGAAATCATCAGTGCCGATTCCAGACAAGTATATCGTGGAATGGATATTGGTACAGGTAAAGATTTGGATGAATATACCATTGATGGCAAGAAAATTCCTTATCATTTAATCGACATCATCGACGCTGGCGAAAGCTATCACATCTATCAATTTCAACAAGATTTTCAGAAAGCCTACACTGATATTATTCAAAGAGGCAAAAAAGCAATACTTTGCGGAGGTTCAGGCATGTATTTAGATGCTGTTTTGAAAGGTTATGAATTTACTTCAATTCCGATAGATTTGAAGTTGAGAGAGCAATTACTTGAAAAATCTACCGAAGAATTATTGAGAATTTTTGAAGAAAACCAGAGTGTTTATTCAGAAAAATCTGATACTTCAACCAAGAAAAGATTAATCAGAGCCATTGAAATAAATCTTTTTTTGAAGAACAATCCTGCATTTAAAATTACACCACAAGCAATTCCCAAAGCTACAATTTTTGGTTTAAACCCAACAACAGAACTTCGCAGAGAAAAAATTACAAAACGATTAATCTATCGTTTAGAAAATGGAATGATAGAAGAAGTACAAACACTTTTATCGAAGGGTATTCCTGCTGAAAAACTTATTTTTTATGGACTAGAGTATAAGTTTATTACGCAATATTTAAAGGAAGAAATTTCTTACGAAATAATGGTTGAGAAGCTGAATATAGCCATTCATCAATTCGCAAAAAGGCAGATGACTTACTTTAGGAAAATGGAAAATGATGGGCTGAAAATCAATTGGTTAGATTCAAATTTACCGTTTAATAAATTAATGGATACAATTTCTGCGGAAATTGTTGAAAATCAATAGCTTTCAATTATTTTCGGGTGTTAATCTAAATCTAATAAGTACGTTTTAACGTATGTATTTTCAGAAATAAACCTTTATTAACCTTAAAAATCTACAATTATGGCGCTAGCAATTGTATCCATCATGTTATTAGGTATGGGAGTGTACCTATCTTTCAAAGTAAGTAATCATAGAGATGATAAATTTCCAATGAAACCTTAATCATCTGTTTCCAGTACTTCCAAAATATTCATTAATTCATCGAAATCGCCAAAACCCGGTCTGATTTCATCATTTCCTTTTAGGGCAAATCCTTTTAATTGGGTTTGTTCTAAAAGGTCATTTACATTTGATTCTTTCGCTCCAAAACCTAACAAGATTGGATATTGAAACGACCAAGCATCTACTTGACTTAAAGTTGCTTCATCAATTACGCCAAATTCGTCAGAATTTTCCAATAAAAAGTACTCAACCATTCCTTTCGTAGTTTGAAACAAAGCAGGAAGATTTGCCGTCGCAAAATCTACTTTTAGAATAATTGGCAAACCAATTCTTTGAATTTCAGCCAAATTCTCCCAAGCACTTACTTGTAAATAGTCCGGTTGGTAGTTTTCAGTTAATTCAATAATTTTTGATATATCTGTTGAATCTGTTTCTCCAACCACTTGCACGCCAGCCAACCAGCCACGCATTTCTTTGAATTTTTCAAAGTCAAGTTCATCCATCGAAAAACCTAACAAATCAACTCCCATTCCAGCGCAATAACGTGCGTCAGAAAGGTTATTTAACATTGATACTTTTACAGTTGTTTTAAGCATAATTTTATAGCTGTCAGCTCTGAGCCATCAGCCTTGAGCTTTTGTTTGATAAATTGTAATAGCTAAAAATAGATTTTGCTATTCGATTTTAGGAAGTACAAAATGAGTAATTCTATAATTGATTAAATGACATATTAGAAAAACTAATCACTAATTGCCAATCACCAATAACTTGATGCAAAACTACCAAGCTTTCTATCCAGAACCAAAAAATCAGAAATGATGTTGAATATTATTGTAAATTTGTAACATTATTCGGTTAATGGTTATCAGTTAACGGGTACACAGATAACAGTTACACAGGTAACGAATAACATTTTTTAATATTTTTAAACGTCAGGCCTTGAACCTGAGCAGTGCAATGAGCAAACACGGAAGAATTTTAGTCGCCATGAGTGGCGGTATCGACAGTTCGGTAGCAGCAGTAATGCTACACGAAGAAGGTTATGAAGTCGTTGGAATGACGATGAAAACTTGGGATTATGCCTCTTCGGGCGGAACAAAAAAAGAAACAGGTTGCTGTTCTTTAGACTCCATCAACGATGCCCGAAACGTTGCCGTTTCTTTGGGCTTTCCACATTATATTTTAGATATTAGGAATGAATTCGGTGATGCCGTAATTGATTACTTTACGGGCGAATACATCGAAGGGCGCACGCCAAACCCTTGTGTAATGTGCAATACGCACATCAAATGGGATGCACTTTTGCGTAGAGCGGATAAATTAGATTGCGAATTTATTGCCACTGGACATTATGCCAATATCCGTGAAGAAAACGGCAGACATATTATTTCAAAAGGTGCAGATACTTGGAAAGACCAAAGCTATGTACTTTGGGGCGTTTCGCAAGAAAGTTTGGCTCGTACAAAATTACCTTTAGGACATTTGACAAAAGCCAAAATCAGAGAAATGGCTACAGAAAGAGGTTTTATGGACTTGGTGAATAAATCTGAAAGCTACGAAATCTGTTTTGTGCCTGACAACGATTACCGTGGTTTTATCAAACGAAGAGTAGAAGGCTTGGAAGAAAGAGTAAAAGGCGGAAACTTTTTGGACACGGACGGAAAAATTCTTGGAAAACACGAAGGTTATCCATTTTATACTATCGGACAAAGAAAAGGCTTAGGCATCGCTTTGGGCTATCCAGCTTTTGTGACTGAAATCAGAAAAGAAACTAACGAAGTAGTGTTGGGGCGTGATAAAGATTTAGAAAGAGACGGCATGGTGGTTGGTCAATTGAATCTATCAAAATACGCTTCTATTGATAATCCGATTGAAACCATTACAAAAGTACGTTACAAAGATGCTGGAACACCCGCTACAATTTGGCAAGAAGGCAATAAAATAAAAGCTCATTTCCACGAAGCAGTTTCAGGTATTGCACCGGGACAAGCGGCTGTTTTCTACGAAGGTGACGACGTAGTTGGCGGAGGTTGGATTATGAAATCGTTCAAACAAGATGCTACTTCTGGTATTTTCATGGCAGAAGTAAATTAATAGTGATGAATTATGAGTTATGAATTTTGAATTTAAAATACAGAGCTTTAAATTTTTCTAAGAACATCGTTTTTATTTTACATAGGCTACTCAAATAAAAAATATGCAAGAAGAGATTACTCATTTTGTTGAAAAAACCACGAATGCGATAGCTGATAGTTATCGTCTGAAAATTCTATTGACATTATCTCAAAAAGGAGAAATGTATTGTGGAGAAGTTCAACAATTGATAGGTCTTTCGCAATCTACTTGTTCACATCATGTTTCAATATTGATTGAAAGCGAATTAGTAGCATCTAAAAAAGAAGGGAAGTTTCATAAGATTTCTTTGAACAGAGATAATTTTAAAAAACTTTCAGCTTTCTTTCAGGAACTTTCTTAAACGTTTTTAGATTGTTAACGTATCGAAAAGTTTCGATGTGTTAACAATCTAAAAATATCATTATGAGTTCTAAATTATTCTCTTCTGCCAAACTTGGCAACATTGAATTAGCCAATCATATTGTTGTAGCTCCAATGACACGCTCAAGAGCTATCGGAAACATCCCAACTCCATCAATTGCTACTTATTATGCACAACGTGCCTCAGCTGGCTTAATCATTACAGAAGGTACTTCACCTTCGCCAAATGGTTTAGGTTATGCTCGTATTCCGGGTATTTTTTCTCCAGAACAAATTGCAGGTTGGAAAAACGTAACGGAAGCAGTTCATGCAAAAGGTGGAAAAATATTTATTCAATTGATGCACTGTGGTCGTGTAGCTCACCCAGCAAATATGCCAGCAGGTGCTTCTATCGTAGCACCTTCGGCAATAGCTGCCGCAGGACAAATGTGGACTGATACTGAAGGAATGCAAGCACAACCAACACCTTTAGCTTTAACTATTGAAGGAATCAAATTAACGATTGCGGAATATGTACAAGCTGCAAAAAATGCTATTGAAGCAGGTTTTGATGGTGTAGAAATCCACGGAGCAAATGGTTATTTGATTGATCAATTTATCAATACAAAATCAAATATTCGTACAGATGAGTATGGTGGTGATATTACTGGTCGTGCTAAGTTTTTATTAGAAATTGCTTCGCAAACAGTTGAAGCGATTGGAAAAGACAAAGTTGGTGTGCGTCTTTCTCCTTATGGAGTATTTAATGATGTAGGGTTTTTTGATACAATTGATACTGACTATCAATACATTGCTGAAAAATTAAATGAAATTGGCGTTGTTTATACTCATTTGGTAAACCATGAGTCAATGGGTGCGCCAGCAGTTCCTCAGACGGTAATTGATAATGTTCGTAAAGCTTTTAAAGGAACATTAATACTTTCTGGTGGATACGATGTAGCTCGTGCCGAGGCAGATTTAGCTTCTGGAGCAGCAGATTTAATTGCATTTGGTCGTTCATTTATTTCAAATCCAGATTTAGTAGAACGTTTGAAACAAGGAGCTGAACTAGCCGTTCCAAATGGAGATACTTTCTATACTCCTGGAGACGAAGGGTTTATTGATTATACAACACTTTAGGAATTGAGAGTTTTGAGTGCGGAGTGCTGAATGTTTTACACTCCTCGCTCCGCATTCAAAACTCCTCACTTCACAGCTACATCCTATACTTAAAAGCCTTATCATCAACCGCTCGCATGGTGCAAAGTACTCCATTTAGATGGTCGTATTCGTGTTGCAGAAGTTCAGCAAGGTCATCTTCCATTTGCCAAGATTGTTCTAGCCAATGTTCGTTTAAATAATGTATCGTTAGCGATTTATGGCGTTTTACTTTTACCAAAAGGTTCGGAAAACTCATACAATCGTCCCACATTTCAAACATTTCTTCACTAATATTATCGAAAACAGGATTGATAAAAACCACAGGTTTATCAATATTCATGTAAATTACTCTTTTCATAATGCCCAATTGCGGGGCAGCGATGGCTCTGCCAAAATTGTACTTGGCTCTGATTTCTTCCATCACATTGTGCAAATCTGCTACCCATTCTTTTACCAAAGGCAATTCTTCTTTGCTAACAGGTTCACAAACTTCATACAAACGTGGGTCGCCGAGTAACAATAAATCATTCAGATGTTTCATATCTTTGGGTTTGATTGACGAACAGATGTTTACAAGCTATGCAATTATTAGAAACCATACAAATCAAAGACGGAAAATTTCAGCATATCGAATACCACAACCAGCGATTTAATGCTTCCAGAAAAGCTTTATTTCAAATAGAAAGTTATGTGAATTTGGAAGAAATCATCCAAATTCCTGCGGATTTTTGTGAAGGAATTGTGCGTTGTAGAGTACTTTACGAAAGCGAAATCCAAGAAGTTACTTTTGCTCCTTATACTTTTAAAAATATTACTAAGCTAAAAGTAGTAGCTGTTCCAAGCATTGACTACTCGTACAAATATGCTGACAGACAAGTGTTTGGCAATTTACTTCAACAAAACCCCGAAGCCGATGAAGTAATTATTCTACAAAATGGTTTGATAACAGATTGCACCATTGCTTGTTTGGCTTTTTATGATGGAAGCCAATGGTTTGTCCCATCAACACCACTGCTGAAAGGCACTCGCCGACAACAATTATTAGACAAAGGATTAGTAAAAGAAAGAATCATCCAAGCAAGCGACCTTGCTACTTTTCAGAAGGTATGTTTAATCAATACTTTTAGAGATTTGGATATTGCTGTGGCGGTGGATTGTGTGGGGATTTTGTTTGGATGATATAAATGAAAACCTTACTACAAGTTAATAATTTAACCATTTCAAAATGAGAAGAGTAAATATCATTGCAGGTATCATCATTTTTATTTTTCCACTCTTTTTTATAAAATCAGTATTTAGACAAATAGAAGTTTATGAAAAAGGTAAAATAGTTAAAATGAAAATTGTTGAAAAACCAGCCTCATGTTTGGGAACCAAAGTTAAATGGTTTATGAAAGTTGAGGACAAGGGTAATATTTATTCAACACAAATTTGGGGAATTATTGTGAAAATCACAGTATAGGCGATATTGTTGACATTAGATACCTAGAAGGTGCAGCTATTATACTTTTACCTGAAGAAAATAGTTACACACAATTAATATCAATAATTCTAATAAGTTTAGTGGGATTATCTGGTATCATATACTACTCATTTTTAAAGAAAATACCTAAAGGCCTGACTTAAAAAGATAATATAAAATTAACTCAGGCTGGTCGTAGCGGATGAAATGACCAGTAATGGACTTACTTGTTTGGTGGTTTCAATTCATCTAAATTCAACAAAATATTCAAATTAATTATTATGATAGAAGCACAGAAGAAATTCGAGTTGTATTTAACAATACTCAGGTTTTTGGCATTTAAAATAACAAATAATCTCAAGAGAATATATATGGACATTGACCTCGAAGCAAACAAAATATTACTGACTGCATACTATTCAAATGAACCTTCAGAGCTTGAATTGGAATTGTTAGATGATATTATCACAAATAGTAATGCACATATTCCAAATTTATTTATTAATAGTCAAGTAAAATTAACAAAAGAACACATTAACAATGAACAACATGATTTTATAATATTTGCTGTTAATGATAAAATATAACAGTTGGATATATTATTTCCCAAATTGGTCGTAGCTACTCTGTAGTTGAGTTACTACACAACATTAATGAGTACCTAAACTGGAAGTAATTTTTCCTCCCAAAATTCTTTTATCAATCTCATTTTGACCTATATTTTATATGAAAAAAAACTGGTTACTTCTGTCAATAATTCTCTTATTCACAATAAGTTGTTCAACAGGTATCTCACAAGATAAAATGGAATCAAGTTGGGAAATTAGTCCAGAAATTGGAGTTATCACTTCTTACTATGGAAAAACAAATAGATTGTTTACAAATCAAACATTGATAAGACCAATTTTTGGACTTGGAGTCGTAAAAAATATTAATTCAAACTACAAGTTTAAACTACAGACCGATTTTGTAACTATTGGTCGTACGAGTAAATATTACAATCCATTTGGCGGTAATCCACAGCTATATCAAGATGATTTTATTCTTCCATTTATTCAGACGGATTTAACCATCAATTCAAAACTCAAATTCATAAATTTGAAATTTGGAAGTCTGTCTCTTGGAGCAGGCGTATTTTTAGGAAAGATACTTACACCCTATATAACAACGAAAAGTTTAGGGAATGATTCTTGTAAATGTGAAAATGGGACTATCGTAAATTATAGTTCTTTTAATTGGGGATTTCTGGCTGCTGCTGACTTGAATTTGCAGTCATATTTAAAATTGCCAATTTCGGTGAATGTAAAATACAACTTAGGTATCTCTGATATAAGGGATAAGAACACTTCACCTATTACAGGTTTAACATATCCAACCAAAGTAACTTCAAATACATTATCTATCCAATTAAATTATTGGTTTAGACTAAACAAAAAGAAATACGGGAACAAGGAGTCTTTTATCCGTCTGGGAGATTAAGCAACTCCGCTCGGTGTAGTGTTTCACTACGTCGTTGTATTCTGCAATGTTACATTGCAAAACTTTATTAAAGAGAATCTATTTCAAATAGGAGTAAAATAATAAGAAGACAAAATCAATAACCCTAAGTACAGGTTTATGAATATAAGGAAAGCCACAACCAATGAAGAAATGCTTTTAGCGTACTTGATTGCAAATGCTCCTGTGACAATTTCTGACGACTGGAAACCCAATTTGTTAGTTTCTTCAATGGATGATGGAAAAATGGGAAGTCTTAGCTTATATCCTGAAGGTATTGTATCAGAAAACGGTCAGTTTGGTGGACAAATTAGTGAATACGTATTCTTAGATGAAGATGGTGTAACGGTAATAGCTTCTTTGTATGTTGATGAAAAAGGAAGGTTATTTGAACTTGATATGTGGAAAACAGACTATTCACCATTGATTAGGCTTCCTCACTTGGCGTAATGAAACAAATGTCAAATTGAATCCTCACTCCAAATAAATATAATAGCTAGTACTTCGTCCGCTGCCTGTTTGAATCAAGATGTTTTTTGTACTAATCTCTGGTTACGATTATTCAAATTGAGTCCAGTTAGCAAATTGCCAATTATACATGATGAGCCGATTAAAATATGTATTCGGCTCAAATATAGTAAAAATATGAGCCGAATAATGAGATTAATCGGCTCACGGACAAAATAAACTATCTCTAAGGCGGGACAACCTATCAAAAAGATGGAAGAAACTATCTCCAAGATAGGACGACCTATTAAAATGACGGAAGAAGCTATCTCTAAGATAGGACAACTTATCAAAAAGATTGAAGAAGCTATCTCTGAGATAGGATAGCTTATCAAAAGATGGAAAATCCTATCTTCGAGATAGGATTCGTTTGGTTTTTTGCTGAAATAGGAGTGTCAAACAGAATAAAATTCTGAATTGAGTTGTTTGTGAGAAAGAATGGATAGAAAGAAATTGGAAAGTGTTTTTGTGAAGCTTTTCTTCACTTGATTTAGTTTGTGAAAAGGCATAAGTACTAGACTAATTACATCAGAGGTGAAAATTATTCTATTCTCCAAACCAATAATTATTATCAATGTTTTGAAGACTTGTTCAGAAGGTAAGTTTGAGGCTACATTTTATTAAAGCTATTAATATGGTAAAATAACACTTGGAATGAGCCGTAAGCATGAAGCTAAATATAAAATACTAATTATACCGATAACAATATAATGTAGCTTGTTCTTAGTTTTATTTGTAATAATTAAAACAAGAACCTGTAAAAAATATGAGGGAAAGAAGTACCAATAAGAATCTATAAACTGGTTACTGGCATAGCCTCCTATTAGAAAAATTATTAAAATGGTTAAATATCGAAGTAAGATAAAACAAACTATATTGAGTATTACAAACATTATATTCTTTCCCATCTCTTTGATTTTTAATACATATATACTATTCATTTTTACGGAAAATCCTTAGTTGAATTCATTACTTATCAGCTTTTATCATAAACGTTTCGCAAGTTGAGATACGTTAATAAGTGGTATTTTGGTATTATATCTTTCATTGATTTTTTTAATCGTTTCATTGGCAATTACTGCACTACCAATAGCAGTGGGGTGTATTCCGTCTTCCGAAAAGAAATTGCCATTAGGGAACGATGGGTCAATAAACAAGCCATCTTCGGTATGGTATTTACCCGCTAAAATCGTTTTATAAAGGCTATACATATCCACAATGGGTAGGTTATACAGTTTGGCAAAATGCTCGGTTGTATTGGTGTTTAATACATCCTTGATTATAATTCTGAATTGCTTGGCTTCATCCGCAGAAATTACATCTTCATCCAGCAAAATAGTTTTTTGATTACTTGCAAATGCCTTTTTTATACCATCCCTAGGAATTAATAGCGCACTGTCGCTCAATGCTTGCCCAGTTGTATTGTTTTTAAGCATTAATTGATTTGCTTGATATAAATGAAAGTATGGGAAATCAAGAAAATCAGGCATATTATATAACACCATTTTTAGCCCTACTTTTGTGTAGTTTCTAATAAATGTGTGTTTTGGGTAAAAGTATCCTTCATGTAACCTATTCTGAATAGCAAAATTTTGAGTATGGCATGCCCAGCCAATCCATGAATCTAGGTCTTCAAAGTGAAGTAGCAGATGTGTTTTTTTTTGGATTGTGTAGGCAAAATAATTAAATGGAGTTTCGTTTGTTCCTTTGTCAGCATAAAACCGAAATAGATAACTGAAATACGGCTCTTTGCCTTTAGGATAATAAAAATAGCTATTTGATGAATCCGAATTGGTTCCGGGGCCTTCTGGCCAAGATATATTATCTACATGGGTTCCTTTGAAGGGCGTGAATACTAGTGGCGTCTGTGAGATAATAGCGGTTTGGTTGGTTACTTTTTTCCAAGATGGCAGACTAGCTTTTCGGTCATAGATTAGATAACCGCTTCCATTACCTTGTTCTTTTTCAAATAATGGAGAGATAAATGATTGAAGTTGCATCTGATGGGCGATTAGCTGTGGGATAGATGTCATTTGACCTTCTCTATACAATCCTCCATTTCGACTACCAGATGGAAATGAACCACCGAGTGCTACCATTCTAATTGTTGAGGTATCTCCCTGTTGTCGAAGCGACTCAATATCTGGTGTGAAAGCTACGGGGGGCAATTGGATATCGTCTTTGACGGGTAAAGAAATCTCCTCTGTGATAATGGAAACAGGTGTTTCTTCTGTTATGACTGAATCAGGTTTACATGCAGAAAGAACGGATATGATAAGTAATGAGTATAGCGTACTAGGTTTCATAGAAGTTACGGCATAAGGTGAAATAGTTTGGATTAAACAAACGAGCTTATTGTTTTTGCAATGTAACATTCGTTAAAACACGCTCTGACGTAGTATAACACTACGTCAGGCGAGCGTATTTCATAATATGTTTTTATTTTCTTACGAAAACAAAAAATAAGTTCAACAGCTTTGAACACTATTTGCCTTTGAAAAACTTTGTAACTGAGATTCCTATTACTTTATTTTTAAAAGATGCTGTGTTACTATCAATAATATTTGCTAAACCCAGAGAATAATTAGCACTTAAAACCAAACCTTCAAAGACTTCATAGCCAACAGTTAAATTTAAACCGTAATCTAGTCTTTTAAATTCACCATCGCCGAATGTAATGTCAGATGATTGTCCATTTGATAAAATTGTTCCAGTCATGGCATAACCTACATAAGGACCAACGCCTATGAAAGAGTAGTATGTCGGCTCATATAAAAAATTAAAAGGTACTTCTAAGTAATTTATGGTGGTTTTATAATCGGCTATATTACTTGGCGTAATCGCCCCTTTTTGTGAAAAAAGCACATCGTTTCGTAATATGATTCTGTCAGAGAGTCTTGATTCAAATGTAACTCCAATTTGAGCGGTGGTAATTGAATTCTGATTAGAAGACATCCCTCCCGAAGAAAATGCAAGGTTGGCGAAGTTAACACCACCTTTTATGCCGAAACGAGTTTGGGCATTAGTGGTAAAAGAAAATGCTATTAAGCTTAAAAAGAGAAAGAATAATTTTTTCATTAGGGTTTATATTTAGTTTTTCGCCCTTGCTAGTTTATCACCAACAAGGGCGAAAAGTATCTGTAACTAAATTACAAAATATGTATAGTCGTATTATCTGGCTTTAAGTAAGAAAAAAGGACTAGCTTATTATGGGCTAATTTCTTATGTTTCAAAATACCTGCCTTTTCTTATTTGCCTCCCAGACGAGTATTGAAGTCACTTATTATATTTTGATACTTTCTTAATATCCTATCCCATTCTCTAAATTGTTCATCTGCTTTGACACTTGTTCCAGCATTGCCAGAATACTCGCTAACGAGTTTTACCTTGAAGGTCAGAGGGCTAGAATTAGCTAATTTAATGATTAATCTTGTTCTAATAGTATTCTGTTCAAACGATTGAATACTCCATGCTGTCCGTAAATAAGAGGTTTCTTTATCACTAACTTCTATGGCGTCAAAGTAATCCGTTACAATTTGTGTTGTAAGTTTCCAGCCGTCTGAAGTATTAAATTTATCATTTACAATAACTGAAAAGTCAACGTTCGCTTGGTCTGTCTTAATTGAAGCTTCTTCAGCATCATCCTTTTTCATTTCAAAAAATTGTTGTTTAGGAGGAGGGGTGCTTCCTCTTTTAGAACAATAAACTTGCTCGTACTTTAGAAAACCAACTTTCTGTATTTTTACATTTACGCAAGTTTCTCTTGGTATTTTAATTTTTAAAGTACCCGTTCCTAAATTTTGACCATCAACAATAATTTTTGCATCAGGTTCTGAAGCACTAACAATCACAGATTGAGCATTACAGAAACTCGTTAGAAGAATTACTAAAAATAAAGTTATTATCTTTTCCATTTTTTTTGATTAAAATCCCTACTCATTTGGCTTTTCGGTGTCGCCCCGTTTAGAAATGGTCACTGGTCTCCATATTAATAATAAGGGAATTTATACTCTTAGGGTTTAACTCTCCAAAAATATAAAGTAGGGGGCTCTCTTGGTTGTCTCATTTCATAGTCACTTAGCTTGGTTATAACGACGTATAACCGCTAGGCATCTAATTTTTTTAAGTTAGTGGTATTGTATCACATGACTCTGACCTTGTTCTGTTATTTTTAAGTTCAGTTGTGTTTAAAACTAAATATTTATTACGAAATATCCAATCAATCAATAATTTTTTCTCCCTACATTGGGAACTTGTAGTTCGTCTGAGAGATTAAGCTACCTGATTTAGGGATTTTGTAACCCAACTGAGAGATTACGCATCCCGACTGAGAGATTTTGTAACCCGTCTGAGGGATTACGCATCCCGACTGAGGGATTTTGTAACCCGACTGAGATATTACGCATCCCAACTGAGGGATTTTGTAACCCGACCGAGATATTACGCATCCCGACTGAGGGATTTTGTAACCCGACTGAGATATTAAGGAATCCGATAAGACCATTAACATAACGTCATTCATAACTCTTCAAATCCTTTAAAAAATCATTTCAATCAATTTAAGTGATAATTTACCTATTTCGCCGTTGGCAGTCTGAGGTTTGTTATCTAATTTTACGCAGATTTTGAAGACAGAATCGTTTCGGCGATTCTCAACCTGAACACGATAAAAATAACCAATGAGAGAAATACAATTCAGAGAGGCGCTTCGTGAAGCATTAAACGAAGAAATGCGTAGAGACCAGTCAGTGTTTTTGATGGGCGAAGAAGTAGCCGAATACAATGGTGCTTACAAAGTATCACAAGGTATGTTGGATGAATTTGGTCCAGACCGTGTGATTGACACACCTATCGCAGAATTAGGTTTTGCGGGTATCGCTGTTGGTGCAGCCGCTAATGGTTTGCGTCCAGTAGTTGAGTTTATGACTTTTAACTTCTCGTTGGTAGCCATCGACCAAGTAATCAACTCGGCTGCCAAAATGATGTCTATGTCTGGTGGACAATACTCTTGTCCAATCGTTTTCCGTGGACCAACCGGAAACGCAGGTCAATTATCATCACAACACTCATCTAACTTTGAAAACTGGTTTGCTAATACTCCTGGTTTGAAAGTTGTAGTTCCTTCAAATCCTGCTGATGCAAAAGGTTTATTAAAATCTTCAATCCGTGATAACGACCCAGTTATTTTCATGGAATCTGAATTGATGTATGGCGATAAAGGTCTTGTGCCAGATGGAGAATACTTAACTCCAATCGGTAAAGCACATATCGTAAAAGAAGGTACAGACGTTACAATCGTTACTTTCGGTAAAATGCTTTCAAGAGTAGTAATGCCAGCAGTAGCTGAATTAACTAAATTAGGCATCAATGCTGAAGTAATTGACTTAAGAACAGTTAGACCAATTGATTACGAAACAATTATTGCTTCTGTAAAGAAAACAAACCGTTGTGTAGTAGTTGAAGAAGCTAACCCAATTGCTGCTTTATCTTCAGAAATCGCTTATAACGTACAACGTTGGGCTTTTGATTTCATGGATGCACCAGTAATTCGTGTGAACTCATTAGATTTACCACTTCCTTACGCACCAACTTTGTTAGAAGCTATTCTTCCAAGCGTTGCTCGTACTATTGAAGCTGTAAAGTCGGTTACGTATAAGAAATAATCGTTTCTGAAATTTAATATCAAAAGCCTTTTGAGTACCCTATGGTTATTCAAAAGGCTTTTCTACTATAAAATCATTTTAACCAACAATATCTACCATCATGTTACAACGCTACAAAAACATTACACTATTGCTTCTTGCTATTTTAGTTTTAGGAGGTTGCTCTTCAAAAAAATCAGATGATATTGAACCACAAGCAACAGTCTCGTCGCTCCCCAAAACGGTAAAAATCGAAACTTATGGCAGTAAAAACCCCAATATCTATGCTTACACTTGGAAAGACAATCTTTTAACTTCTTATACAATTACAAGCCTAAATACTTCTACCAATAGGGATTTTGTAAGAACTTATGAATTTACCAGAAATGCTAAAAACCAAATCAAAACTGAAAAATATAGTTATAAAGGTGCTGATTATGCCGATGGAAGTCAATCGTATGAATATGAATACAATACAGATGGCTCAGAAATTATATTAGAAAAATATATGCAGTGGATTTATAATAATAAAGGACAGTTGACAACCCTTAATTATACAAACCCATCTCAATGGGCAAAAACATTTGAAAAGTTTGAGTATCAGAGTGATGGACAGTTGACAAAGTATCAATTCAAAAGTAATATTGAAACTATATGTAGTTTGGGAGAATTTACTACGGTAGAAAATCCTTTGTATAAATTCACGGAAAATACACAGTTTTTAAAATTGTCATACAGTGATGGACAGATTGTTGCGCTGTTTGCTTCTAAAATGATTCCTAAGTCGGTGATAAATGGTGACTTCTCTAATAAAATAACTTATACATTGGATAGTCAGCAACGAGTTAGCACCATTGCATTAGTATCTAGCTTTGGTATAACTTTGTTTAAAATTACTATTGGTTACTAATTAATAGTAGGGCTTATTAATGTTTTTATACTATCTCGTATGATTAATACGTGGTTAACAAATAGCTGTTGCTTGTCAATTCCCATGACTGACCGCCCGATTTGGCAACACAACTAGCCCAGCTTGGCCTAGTGTTTTTCAATATGTCTGTGTGTAAAGGCAACAGCTAAATTGTGCTGATACTCATCTTGTTGGTGCATTGATGTCAAGAAGGGCTGAAAATACCAACCCCAAGTTTTTTAATGCTTTATACTATCTTGCATTAGTAATGCTTGGTCAATCATTAAAAAGATGTTGTATGGAAAAAGGGGAAACAAAAAACGTTTACGAGGTCTATAACAAGATAGCTACTTGGTTTTCAGAAAATAGGGATGAGGTATTAATGGAGAAAAAATACCTAGACGATTTAATAGCTCAATTACCCGCTGAAGGCACTGTTTTAGATGTGGGTTGCGGTACCGGAAAACCAATATTAGCCTACTTAGTTAATCAAAACGTACAGGTTACTGGCGTAGATGCCAGTAGCAAGATACTTGATATTGCCAAAGAAAACTTCCCAACAACAACGTTTATTTTACAAGATATGCGTTATTTAGACATAAACAGACAATTCGATGCCATCATTGCATGGCATAGCTTTTTCCATCTTCCGGTCGCCGATCAACCATTGATGTTTACGCTTTTTGAAAAACACCTAAACCCTAATGGTATTTTACTGTTTACTTCTGGTACCGAAAACGGTGAAGCTTGGGGAATGTGTGGTGGAGAAAACCTATTTCATGCGTCTTTAGATACTGACGAATACCATAGCTTGTTAGAAAAACATCATTTTAAGGCATTGAAACATGTGATTAACGACCCAGACTGTGGTTATGCCACCGTATGGATGGCTAAATATTTACCATAGGGTCTTATTATCATGTTCAAGTGTGATGGAATTTAGAAGATATTGCGAGGTTCTCGAAGAATCTCGCAATATCTTTAAGTATTAAAATTTGTATAATAGTTTTTTAATGATTGATATAGAGAAAAAGCTTTAATCTATATCACGAGGTCTGCTTTTTCGGTCGGAGTATATTTTTTTAATGAGGTATTCGGTATTTACTTCATCCTCCCAACTGCCGAATGAACTAAAGTAAGCCTTTTCTGACTCATCTTGATGATTTTCATTTGGTTTAGGCTTCTTTTCAGAAGTAACAGTAATTGTTAGTTGCTCTTCATTTTTAAAGAGGTCTTTAATAGTTTTCAATAAACTATCATTAATTTCTGTAGGTTTGATGTTGTAAGTTGCGTGCATAATTTTAATACTTTTACCGTTATTTTATGACTATTTTAGATTTATATTAAGTAAGGATTTACGCTAATTTTATAAATGAGGATATTGGATAAAAGTATTTAAATAAGCTATACTATTTTATCACAAATATATAAATTTTGTGAAATTTTCAAACAAAAATTGAAAATTTCTTAGATTAAAATGCGTGTTAAATGTGGAATGGATGTGTTTGGAAGAGGTTTTGTTGATGTAAATGCAATTGAACTTCTTAAAACTCTAAAGTCAATTGTTTCCCTATCATATCATCGGCAGATTCTAAATTGGAGAGTGAAATACCTAAGAGACGTACTCCTTTAGGAATTGGATATAATTGTTCAAGTAAATCAAAAGCGATTTTTTCGAAGAATGAACTATCAAAAATAGGAGAGAGTGTGGTTCTACTTCTGGTAATGATTTGAAAGTCTTTGAATTTTACTTTTAAATGAACGGTTCTGCCATATACTTGCGTGCGGTCGCAGTATTTCCAAACGTCGTCAATAATGGGTTTTAAACCAGCTTCTAATTCTACTCTGGTTTCTAAATCTCGCCAAAAAGTATTTTCGGAACCCACAGATTTACGTATTCTTTCAGTATTTACTGGTCTGAAATCAATGGCTCTGGCAATGTTATAGTAGTACTTCCCAGCCTTTCCGAAGTGTTTGGTCAAGACGCTTTCATCATATTGCCGTAAATCTAAACCCGTGAAAATATTCATTTTGTTCATTTTCTCGGCTGTTACTTTTCCGATGCCATGAAAACGATATACTTCTAAATCTTCCACAAACTTTTCTCCTTGATTGGGTTTTATCACAAAAAGTCCATCAGGTTTTTTATAATCTGAGGCTAATTTTGCTAAGAATTTATTGTAAGAAACTCCAGCGGATGCCGTCAGTTGTGTTCTTTCCTTGATTTTCTCTTTGATTTCTTTGGCGATTGCGGTTGCTGAAGCGATGCCTTTCAGGTTTTCTGTAACATCCAAATAGGCTTCGTCTAAAGAAAGTGGTTCAATCAAATGAGTATATTCTGCAAAAATCTCTCGAATTTGTCTTGAAGCCGTTTTATAACTTTCAAAGCGAGGCTTTACAAAAATTAAATTTGGACATTTACGAGCAGCCATCATTGAGGACATCGCCGAACGAACGCCAAACTTACGAGCTTCATAACTGGCGGCCGCCACCACGCCACGCTCACGAGAACCACCCACAGCCACAGGTTTTCCTCGCAAAGCAGGATTGTCTCTTTGCTCCACAGAAGCATAGAAAGCGTCCATATCGATATGAATTATTTTTCGTATGTTTGTTTCTTGCATATTTAGCTATGAGCTTCGAGCCTTGAGCTGTCAGCTTTGAGTAATCAGGTTTCAGCAATCAGATGTCGGGAATCAATTTTGTTAAAAAAGATGTTTACTTATCGCATGACTGGAAGTGAATATAAATGAAATAAAAAATTAAATAAAATACACTCAATCTTGCTTCTTTTGTCCTTTAGTCTTAAAGTCTCTAAATCACTAATTCACAATTCACTCAATCACAATTAAAAATATGTCTTTAGCCGAATTATTAAAACAAGATTTTAGTCCTGAATTCCAATTCCAAGCTTCAAGAAGTGGCGGAGCGGGCGGACAAAATGTCAATAAAGTTGCTACTAAAGTAGAACTCCGATTCAATGTAATCAATTCCGTTTTATTAGACGAAATTCAGAAAAATACACTACAAGAAAAACTAAAAAATCAGATTAATTCAGAAGGAGAATTAATCATTGTGTCGCAAGAAGAGCGAACGCAATTACGGAATAAATCTGTTGTGATAAAGAAATTCTATGATTTACTCAAGAAAGCACTTTTTGTTCCTAAAAAACGCAAAGCCAGCGAGCCAACTTTTTCCTCTAAAATGGAGAGACTAAAAAGTAAGAAAATCGCTTCGATTAAGAAAGTGAATAGAAGAGGGATTGTTTTCTAATTTGAAAATTTGAAGATTTGAAAATGATACTTACTCCATAAGTAATTTAGAAATTTGAAAATGACACATACTCTTAATCAATTTGATGAGTTGCTAATTTGGAAATGAGAAATACACCATAGTTAGTTTTTAAATTAAATACCCATTTTCAAATCTTCAAATTTCCAAATCTTCAAATCAAAATATCCTTCTTCAAATTAAGTATATTTGCACCTTAAACAAATTAAAAATGCTTACTCCAAAATCTCAAGGATATTTTTTCCCTGCCGAATGGCATCCACACGTAGCAACTTGGCTTACTTTCCCACATAACGACCACTCTTGGCAAGATGATAAATTAGCCAAAATGTATCCTCAATACTTCAATTTTATCAAGGCGATTACTCAGGGTGAAAAAGTTTGTTTGAATGTAAATGATGAAAAATTACAATCATTTATTTTGGATGAATTGCCCAAGTATGGTATTGACGAAACACAAATTGAAATACTAATCAACCCAACAAATGATGCTTGGTGTAGAGACCACGGCCCTGCATTTTTGATTAATCCTGAAACCAAACAACGTATGATTGTAAATTGGGGTTATAATGCTTGGGGTGGAAAGTATCCTCCTTTTGATGATGATAATAATTTGCCTACGAAAATTGCAGCATATCGTGGTTTGAATGCTGTTACTCCCGGAATTATTATGGAAGGCGGTTCGGTAGAATTTAACGGAGCAGGAAGTGTATTGACCAGTCGCTCGTGTTTGTTGAATCCGAATAGAAATCCACATTTGAATCAAGCTCAAATAGAACAATACTTGTGCGATTATTATGGGCAAGAACAAGTACTTTGGGTAAATGATGGCATTGTGGGTGATGATACAGACGGTCATGTGGACGATACCGTTCGTTTTGTGAACGCCGATACCGTAGTGGCGGCAGTAGAGTATGATAAAAATGATGATAACTACGAAGTTTTGAATGATAATTTACAGTTGCTCAAACAAATGCGTTTGGTAAATGGCAAGCAATTGAATGTAGTAGAGTTGCCAATGCCTTCGGCAGTGGTGATTGATGAATTCAGAACACCGGGTTCTTATGCTAATTTTTTGATTACCAATGCTGGTGTGATTGTTCCTACTTATCAATGTAAGAATGATGATATTGCTTTAGATATACTTTCTGGGCTTTTCAAAGACCGTCCAGTGATAGGTTTAGATGCCACAGATATTATTTGGGGACAAGGAAGTTTCCATTGTTTATCTCAGCAAGAGCCTGCTGTTTAGATAATGATGGTAGGGACGAATGCCATTCGCCCCTACCATCATTATACTTGTCGTTCTATTGTTTATTCGTCACAAGGTTGTATACGATACGACCTTACTGATTAAAAATGAGGTAATAATAATAGCCATGCTAAGACAAACTAAACAATCGAAATGAGTCTTGCTTTATTACCTTAGGACTTGGCATTTGCAATGCAAAACCGGGCTTAGAGCATTACTGCAAGGGTATAAGCTAGAATCGATAAAGCTTAATAAAGTTAAATAAAAGCAGGCATTATAGAATAACCGTGGGAATATCTTATCGTTAGCCTCCGCTGTTCCACGTCTTTAGACTTGGAAAGAAAAATGAAACAAACGTAGGGGTGAATTGCATCCGTCCTTGTCATTTACTTGTTATTCGTTTAGTAAAAGGTCGTATGCGATACGCCCTTACAGTTTAAAAAATAAAACAAATAAGTCTATCACTAATTAATGAACACTACAAAACTTACTAACTGACTGTTGACGAAATTGAGTTTCTCTGAAGAATCATCATCTTGACAAGGGAGGAGTAAGAAATTTAACCATGAAAAAAACATTATTACTTTTTACGCTTATTGCTGGTTTCACACAATCAATAAAAGCACAAACGCAAAGCACAAGATCCTCTGTTCCAGATGCTTTACACCAATTTATGCTGATCAACATAGACCCAATGTCTGTTTCAATGGGCTATGGAGGGATGGCTCTTTTTACCGACGAAACAGCTACCTATCTCAACCCAGCCATGTTGGTACATTCACCCAATAGAAACGGTTTTTTTTTAACAGGTTCGAAGTGGCTACCTAAACTTGTAAGTGATATGTATATCTTGCGAGGTGGCGGATATTGGCAGTTGAGTGAAAAAAGTGTATTATCTAGTAATATTACTCTTTTCCAAAATGGTACTTTTAGCTATGTAACTAATACAGGAGTTTCGACTGATTTTTCATCTAAAAGTTGGGGTTGGGGAGTGAATTATACTAGACTTTTATCAAACAAAGTATCAATGGCGGTGGGTGTGAAGTATATGCATGAAAATGGAATAGATTTGTTACCATCTATTAATGTTGATATACCTTCCAAGAATAATGTTGCTTTTGATATCAGTTTAGCGCATGTTGATACCGATGTCTTTAAAAAGTTCTCATTCAATTACGGTGTTAATATTGCCAATATTGGCGGGAAAGTTAATTTTTATAATAAACAGGAAGCTTTTTTGCCGACCAACCTAAAATTAGGCATAGCACCAAGTTATAAGTTGGATGTTAAAAATAAAATTGGCTTTACAGTAGATGCCAATAAACTATTGGTACCAACACCTACTGGCAATCATTACAACGATTCGGCCTTATCTGGAATGGTCGCTTCGTTTTCAGATGCCCCTGGCGGACTCAGCGAAGAGCTAAAAGAAATCACTTGGTCATTGGGTTTGCAGTACAACTACAATGATTTTTTGTTTTTGAGGATGGGTAAATTTCTAGAATCTGAAGAAAAAGGCAACCGCAGCTTTACAACTTTTGGTGCTGGCGTTGTGATTAAGAAATTAGTAAACCTAGACCTTGCTTTTTCAAAGGATAACAACGATAGCCTAATTGGTGACCAATTATTCCTTTCAGTAGGTTTTAACTTTTCAAGCAAGAAGTAATTTGTATTCTCTGCTAGTCTCATATCTAAGATCCCTCCTCTGTTAGTCCACATATGTGTACCAGAGTTCACTTAAAGTTGTCTTATAGAACACTCAGAGTGCATTAGAGTTTACTTAGAGTGGTCTTGTATAGCACTCTGAGTGCACTAGAGTTCACTTAAAGTGGTCTTATAGAACACTCCGAGTGCATTAGAGTTCGCTTAGAGTGGTCTTGTATAGCACTCCGAGTGCATTAGAGTTCACTTAGAGTGGTCTTGTATAGCACTCTGAGTGTATTAGAGTTCACTTAGAGTGGTCTTGTATAGCACTCTGAGCGCATTAGAGTTCACTCAAATTGGTCTTGTATAGTACTCTGAGTGCATTAGAGTTTACTTTGAGTGATTTCGTATAGCTCTTGGAGTATCATTACATTTTTTGGAAAAATTAATGGGAAATGAAGAGGCTAGAAATTGAATTTTTATTGTAGGTGCTACTTTGATGGAAGATTTTAAGATAGAATTATTCAAGAAATAATATAGACTAAATTTTTATTAGTATTCATAAAAATAGAGCGTTTTAACTGGCCTTTTAGCTAATTAAAACGCTCTATTCATGAAAGAATGATTATACTATTGCATGATGTTATTTACCACAAGCCTCAGTATATTCATTGTATAATTTTAGGTATGTCTCTTTATTGTTAAAGTCATAAACCCCTTGATCTATTTTTGTTACAATTGAAGGACAGTCAGCAAAGAATTCTTTCAAAGCTTTACGTCTGCCCATAAATTCAGGTGCTACAAAGAATGATTCATCTTGTGGGCGTTTGAAGGCATAGCTGTCTTGTGGAAAGAATTCTTGATACAATGATAGTTTTTTACTAGCTTTTACTTCGTCGAAAAGAGCGTAGTGTTTATTGTTCACTAGATTCATACTCGTTAACATATTAGATGATTGCCCTGTTTTTCCGACTAAATATACTTTACCATCTTTATCTTTAATAGAAAAAAGCTTTTTCAGGTTTGTTCTTTTAGGTTTCTTTTCTCCATCAATATAAATCCAAACAGAACTTTTATCAGAACCTAATTGGTCTGTCAATTGTCCTAACCCTGAACGAGTTTTTTCAGTTCTCAAATCAACAATTTGCGGAAAATCACTCAATACTCTTACTGTTCCAGCAATTTTGTTATTATCATCATCTGTAACTTCAGCTTTTTCTAATTCAGCATATTTGAAGGCATTGGGAGTTTTTTTGTATTCATATACAAAAGGTTCTGATGCTACAGGTTCAATTTTAGATACTTCTTTTACTGAATTTTGAGCATCCTTAATTTCTTGCTTTGTTTTTTCAAGGGCACTAAAATTGGCACGCATTCCTAAAAAAGATTTGTCATACTGTTTTACTCCAGGCAAGTATTTATCGAGTTCATCAAATTTACCAAGCATTAATGAGGTCAAAGCTGAATTATAATAAGCATTGAATCTTATATCTTGTTGTAAATCTTCATCTTCATCAGTAAATTCAAACAATGGTTTCCAATATTTTTGTGCTTCTCCAAATAGTCCAGACCAGTTGTTTCTATCAACATCAAGTAACATTGATAATACTTGCGTGGATTGGTTAAACTCTTCTACATTGAAAGTTGACTTTGATTTCTTACGTTTTTTTACTTCAAAATATTCAAGGTTAATATTAGGGCTGTTTAGGTAATAGCTTTCAAATTCATTGAATAATTGAGAGAAATCTCCTAGCACAACATTATAAGCTAATAAGTCGTATGGATATTTAACATCAGTAACATACATTTTTACTTTAGGAGTACTATATCTCTTGTAAATTACCTTCCCTTGTTTATCTTGAATCGTTAATTCAGATTCTAAACCAATATAGTATGCAGGGGCATTTTGATAAGTTGCTTCAAGATAGCTTTCATTTAAAACTAATTCATACCTTTTTAGATTATAAGTAATGGTGAAGTCTCCATTATCTTTTTTCTTTAATCCGAAAACCGAAATATGTTCATTGATAAAGCCCTCAGAATAAGCTAAGTTTTTAGCTTTAAAAGAGGCTTCTAAACCACTGCTGAAACTAGTTTTTAACGCATAAGACTTATAGTCAGCATAACTAAGATCGACTGGAGAAACGGGACCTCTTAATCCAATTTTTTTATTTGATTCTGCACCGGCTAATTTAAAAAATTGAGCTTGAGCCATACCGACGATGCTACATAAAAAACTTACTAGGAATAAAATCTTTTTCATAATTTATCTTTTTTAGCTTACACCTCCTTTTTCAAGAAGATTTAAGCAATGATGGATTAATAAAACTTATTAATAAATAGTGTTCGAAAGTTATTTGAGGCTTGGATTATGACGAGAAGAGAATTTTGTTTGATTGAACAAATCTTTCAACTTTACAGCATCTTCAATAAGGTTTTTCCCATCTTTGGGGTCATAATCATTCTTGATTAAACCTTCAGCTTCTTTGATAACCTTATCAGGATTATCTAGATAATAGTAAATTTTAGCAAGATTAAAATATGCTGAGTAGCGGATTTTACGACTTGGTTTGTCGTCGGCAGCATACTTTGTTTTTAACGATTCGAAATAATCAATCAATGGTTGTAAATTTTGAGCAAGCTGATCTGTTGGCACATCGGCTTTCATCCCATTGAACAATTCTTTAACGGCTTCAATAGCCTCAGCTTGAGTTTTCCCTTCCTCACTTTTTGCATCTAAAATCCACAAAACATCTCTGGTATTAATTACAGGAAAACCATAATTCTTGTTAATGGTATAATTGATAGTATTGATAGAACCCTTTACAAAATTTCTAACTGTTTGTTCATAGATGGCATCTTTGCTTGAATTAAATTCCTGAACAGCTACATCTCTAACAGTTTTTTTGTTTGTTGTATGGATTATTTCTTTATTGAGATTAATCTGTTGATCGTCACCAGAATTGTTATCGGTAGGTTTGTTGATTACAGCATTAGCTAAAAAACGATTGACTGTTTTTACTTCTTCTACTTTTGGGACTTCTTTAATCGGAGTAAATGGTCCTTTGTATTTGGCATAGCCTCTTGCACTGTATCTAGCTTCTAACCAATAGTATGTAGTAGAGCTTTTGATATTTCCATCTTTGTCTTTATCATTGATAGTTTCAGATTTTACTTCTACGCCTTTGTAAACAAAGTCTTCCAAAACAAAGTCAATTCCAACAGTTGGGTCACTTTCAACTTTTTTCCAGCCGTCAATACCGATTTGTTCATACATGCTAGATTCGGGTACATATTTTGATAATAAATCAGAGCTTTTTACATGCAGACCGAATGTACGTTTCTCTAATGGAACATTTTCTTTGGGTAGCACTTGATAGGCTACATTAAAATGAAAGCGATCTAAATCTACTTTCTGAGCAAACAATGGTGCGGATGCAAGCATCGAGAGGAGGAGTACTAGTTTTTTCATGAGATATAAATATTAAATTAAAAGATGCAAAAGGAATTACCCATGAAAATCATAGGTTAGCAAAACTAAAAGCAATAAATACAAGGGTACAAGGGAAAATAGCTGAATGAAATTCGAGCGAAAGAGAAAATAGGATGTTTTTTCTAGGTATAGCAATTCAAATACAGTCATTATAATAAGTAGAAAAGGTAAATGATATGGTCTTATTACGAGTTTATAGAATATTTCAAAAGTAGCAAGTTCCCAATTAAAATAAAAATATATAGAAATATATTTTTGTATTACTTAATTACATTATTTCGCATAGAATCTTGTTAACCATTTGGTACTTAGTTTGAGTTGTGAAAATTAATGCTAGAAAAGTAAAAATATATAAATAGGCCTTGAATACATCCATTTTAAGAAAATTGACCTTTAAATTTTACAAACATAAAAACTACCTACACAAATTTCGAAATCAACGTTGAGAATCTATTCGGAGATAACCTTGTTTCATTTGAAATTACAGCTCATCAAGAGGGTAAATCAGGACGTTTTAGTGTGTTCTTCCATTCGTTTATCCCTTTTTTGAAAAAGCATTACCCTGAGCAAGGAAAATACATCCAACAAATCAGGAAATCTTTGGGTGGGTATGGTCCTAAAGAGGAAGAAGTACTTGCTGTATTACAAGATGAAGACTTTGACTTTGAACAATATTTCATTTTATTTGTTAAAAAAAACTACAATATAGAAGCTGAAATAGAGAGACAAACTAACCTAAGGAATACTCCAGAGACTGAAGAAGAAAAAGCTGATTTTAGAGCGTTCTTTAGTAAATTTGAGGCACTCATTCCTAAAAATCCTATTAATAAGAGTAAGTTTTTAGATACTTTGGAGCAAGTGGTACTCGCACATTTGATTGATAATTATCCTGAATTGACCAATGCTGAACCAGAAGATATTAAAAAACTAAATACAATACTTGGAGAATATATTCCTAAACTAGGATATGATTTGATAGACCATATTGAAGACATTCGAAATAGAGATGCTTAATATTGATGACAGATTTGTCTGGCAACAATATGAAAAACCAAAACCCTAATAAATGCCCATACACGATATTACACTTCAAACTTTATTATTACTTTCTTGTTTTGCTTTTTTAGCGGGTTTTATAGACGCCATTGTTGGCGGAGGAGGTTTGATTCAATTACCTGCTTTGTTGATTTTTCTTCCACAATATGCTATTCCTACTATTATTGGTACGCATAAATTAGCATCTGTTTCGGGCACTTTGGTAGCGGCTTCACAATATATCCGACAAGTAAAAGTAGATTGGAAGGTAATGGTTCCGTCTATTATTGCCACAGGATTATTTGCTTTGATGGGAGCGAGGTTGGTTACTTCTTTGGATAAAAATGTGTTAAAACCTATTATTCTAGTATTATTAGTCTTGGTGCTAATTTATACCTTTTTGAAAAAAGATTTAGGGACAGACCATACGCCCAAATATATAGGCAAAAAGTTTTTAATTGGCGGATTATTAACGGGTGCAATTTTAGGTTTTTATGACGGATTTTTTGGACCCGGTATGGGAAGTTTTTTAATCTTTGCCTTTGTATCAATTTTTGGTTTAGATTTTCTTCATGCCTCTGCTTATGCCAAAATATTAAATTGTGCTTCTAATATTCCAGCTATCATTTTCTTTATGTCATCTGGCGATGTACTTTTTGAAGTAGCCATTCCTTTAGGTATTGCTAACATTATCGGTTCAGTAATAGGCACTAAATTAGCTTTATTAAAAGGTAGTTCTTTTGTAAGAATCTTTTTTCTAATTGTTGTAACGGGTGTAATTGCAAGGTTTGCTTATGATATTTGGAAATGAAAAAGCCTTGCTATTGGTATTAACAAGGCTTTTAATTTGATGGTTATTTGCATTGATAAACATAATCAATATTTCGTCTTTTTATACTACTTCCAGTAAAAGTCTCTTCGCTAGATAAAATATAGCCTTTGCTATCAAAAGTATAAACAACTGCGGATTGTGTACTTACTGTTCCTGATGGGTCATAATAAATTAGTTTTGTTCGATGATTTTTATTATTTGCTCCAAAGCTAAGGTTACCATAATTAAATGGATAGACGACTTTCGTTTTGATTGCATTGAATGTCCAAGTTGTAAATTCATTGATTAAATATCTACTTGTACTTTCGTCGGTATAAAAGAGTTTAATGTAATTTCCATTGAGGTACTCTGCTTCATAAATGGTAAAACGGCTCTCAAATTTCTCTCCATTAGTAGCGTCATAAAAAAACTTAGTGGTTTTAATGTTATTTCCATTCGTATCATAAGTCTCGTTATCAACCTCACTAGGGAAATTATCCTGTCCAGAATAATAATATTCTCTTTTATTTACTCTTCCATTTTTATCACAATATACTTTAGAATAATGCTGGCTATTTCTAAGAATGGTTACATAAGGCTTTATATCAGAGCCAAGGTTAGCCTTATTTTCCAAATAAGTATATTTTACATTAAATACAGCACTATCTGATAATCGTAAGGTTTTAACATTCAATTCAGCCAGTGTATGTTCATCACTGTAAGTATGAGTATATTCGTTTACAGTAGATTCATTGATATTCGTGTAGGTTTTAAGCAAACAATCTGGCGTTCCGTTTGTACTTAGAATACTCTGTAGAGATTTGTACTGTAAGGTTCGGGAGTATTTTGTGATTTTATCAGTTGTAAGTAATTTATTAAACTCATCAATGATTGTTTTCAAGCCATTTTCATCTTCACTAATTTCTAATATCCCATCTTTTAATGTAACACTTAATTGCATGTATTTTTCTGTATTCTTACTAATTATGAGAGATTTTCCAGATACTATATAAGTGAAATTTACGCCATCCATTGTACCCGTGCCGCCTTCTCTAAAAACCCAAGTGCTTATTCTTGTGATATGCTGAGTAGCTTCATTGGCACTGATTGATAAATCATCGGTTAAATCTATTGTTTTGCCACCAACAGTTGCAGAGCCATTAGCACTTTGAAATTTCCATGTTCCAGCGATATTCTGAGTAGGAGTAATTTCTTCAACAAGCTTTGTGGTACATGAAATTGAAATAAGTAAAACAATACATAAAGCGATGTGTACAGATTTAGTAAGCATATAGATATTGATTTTAATTTGGGAATCTTTTTTGGAAATGAGGACTTCCAAGCCTAAATAGATTGGAATGCGGTATGTGTATTTTCTACACAGAAAAAAACGCTATTTAGTTTTGTGAATAACTTACTGAGAATCTCCACGAAAGCTGGTTTGGTTACTATTATCGTTGGATTTATTTTGAGATGGGAGGGAGTATATTTTTTGTAGAGATTTTGGAAAAACAACAAAGCCTTTCTGCAATATGCAGAAAGGCTTTGTTGTTTGTGGTATCGCAGAGAAACCTTATGAAATAATATAAAATGCTATAATTCAGTTGCTTATGTTTTATGTATTATTTGTTGGTGAAACAATTATATTTTATAATGATAATCTTTCTCGTACTTGTGTTACCATACTTGCCCACAATTGCTCCCGCTCTAGTTCTGACATTTGCAAAACTGTGTGACTTGGTGCATTCAATCCTTGAATTGAAGCAAGAGGAGAATCTGTAATATCGCATGGTTTTATGAATAAGTTAAGTATTGTTGCTCCATCATCATCGGCTCTTTTTAATAGTGTTGGGAGTTCTTTATTAGCTATAAAATCAGATGCAAAAAAATCAGCAGAAATAACAAAAATTACTATTTTAGCCTTAGCCATAGCCGTTCTTATTTCATCCTCCCATTTTTGCCCTGGTTTAATATTAGAATCATCCCAAAGGTTAATAGCATGAGTTCTTTCTAGGTTTTTGAAATGACGTTTAAAATCATCTACATATTTGCGGTCATTATGGGAGTAACTTACAAAAATTGTATCCCGGATAGATTGTTCTGAATTACTTTTCCCACTCTTTAAGATTGTTGGTAACTCATCAAGTATTTGTCTTACGAAAAATAAAGATTTTTGAAGGTTTATAGCAGCACGAATTGAATAGGGTGAATTGGGGTTTTCAAATCCATTCAGTTTTTTTTGAAGTAAATCTTTAACCTCATTAAGGAAAATACTTTTATTTAAAGCAGTTGTAAAAAATGATAGTCGAATATCTAACTCTTCTTTGAAATAATGTCCATTTATTTCTGATATAAATTCAACACTGTGACTTTTGGTGTGACGACGTGGTTCATCACGAAAGATAAAGTCATGTGCTTCGCTTTTAATAATTTCCTCGTCAGTCATATTATGTTGGTTGAGTTTTAAATGGTTGTAAAATCTATTAATTCAAACTATAATTCTCAGTGTCTATCATTGGCTTTTTATAACTCTAAAATCTTTCGAACTTCGCTTACCAAATTAACCCAAAGTTCTTCTCGTTGTAATTCATTCATGTGTAGAAGTGTATGTGTTGGGTTATTCATAGCCTGATAAATTCCTAGTGGAGTATTAGAGAAATCGCAAGGTTTTACAATGATGCTAAGTACTTTTGCACCTTCTTCCTCTGCTGCTCTTAAAAGTTCGGGTAACTCTTTGTTAGCTATAAAGTCTGAGGCAAAAAAATCAGCACTTGTAACAAAGATTGCAACCTTAGCTTTTTGCATGGCTTTCTTTATTTCTTCTTCCCATTTTTGCCCGGGCTTTATTTTTGAATCATCCCATAAATCCAAATCATGTGTTCTTATAAGGTTTGCGAAATGTCTCTTAAACGAAGTAACATAATCTTTATCAGCATGGGAATAACTTATAAAAATTGAATTTCTTTGATTTTCAGAATTAACTTGATGCTTTGAGGTTACTAACACAGGAAGTTCATCGATAAACTGCTGAACGTAATACTTACTTGTTTCTAAACAAATTTTATATGTTCCTTCTTCGTCATTTTTTAAAAATGATTCATTATATACTGAATCTAAGAGAATATTTATTTCATCCAAAAAATATGACTTCGACTTTTGGGAAAAAAAATCAAGTAACCTATTTTCTAAGTGTGATTTAAAAATTCTTGGCGTGAAAAATGCAATCCTATAATTATGAACTTTGTTCCCACTTTCACCAATACTCATTTCATTCATAAAAAAGCCATTAGCTTCAAATCTTACAATTTCTTCTTCAGTCATATTAGTAATTAGTGTATTATCAAGTAGTTCTTAATAAATAACCCTACCAATTATTAACTTGGTAGGGAATTTAACATCAGAATAAATTCACAAGAACATCAATAACTTTGAAAATGTTAGAGAGTACTGAAATCCCTTTCGTTACTTTGTCTGTAGTTGTTGTTTGTTTTTCTGATGTTGCTAGTTAGTTAAGTGTAATGTTAACCTTACCAGAAGACCCATTGTTGATGGTAATATCCATCCCCTCATTCGCTTTCTTTGTGATATTTCCCATCATCGCTAGGATTTAACTCGATACACTGTGTACCAAGAGTTTTTTCCTTGATGGAAATTCAATCAAATGCCATCCTAAAGGGTGGCATTTATTCTACTTTGATGGTTTAACCAATTTAGTCATTTTTTGACAAAATCTTTGCAAGAGTTTAATTTTGATAGATATAATACTTAAAAAGTATCTGGAGGAGAAATTTTTAATTTTTCAGCTCCAATCTAATTTAAAGTAAGCAGATAAAGAATTATTAAATGGCAGACAAATATAACTTAATCTTGAAGTTTTTTTGTAAAGTGAAATGAAGAGTAAACAAATTTCTATTAAACGGGAATTGAGGAGATTAAAAACATAGTAAATGGTAATTCTGAAAAGGCGATAAATTAGAAAAGAATAGCTACTTTCTTTTGGTGAATTTAGGTTACTAGAGATGTTAAGTTCTAATTCTTCCTATCAAGGTTCATCAAAAGGAACAAATAAAAAAAGCCTTTCTGCATATTGCAAAAAGGCTTTTGGGAGTGGTCTCGTAGGGATTCGAACCCCAAACCTCCTGATCCGTAGTCAGGTGCTCTATCCAATTGAGCTACGAAACCGTGTTGTTTTAATCTTTTTCCCGTTGTTTGGGACTGCAAAGGTAGTAGGTTATTTTTCTAATCCAAAACAAAAAAGTAGAAAAATTTAAACTTTTTTGTAAGTTTCTGATTTTTAATAGTTTAAAAATGGATTTTTTTTACTGATTTAGAAGGAATAAGAAATTAAGTAAAAAATACCTCACTTACCGAAGTAAGTGAGGTATTCTACATATTGCAAAAAGGCTTTTTTGTTGTGGTTCGTAGGGATTCGAACCCACAATCTACTGATTTGTAATTGCCGAAATCCGATAACCGAAATCCGACATCAATTAATATATTTTCTCTTTCTGCTCTTTTACTTTTGCATCAGTGATATAGTCATCAAAGTTCATCAACTTGTCTAAATAGCCTTTTGAACCAAGTTCAAGGATACGGTTGGCTACTGTCTGAGTAAGTTGGTGGTCATGACAAGTAAATAAAATAGTTCCTGTAAAATCAACCATCCCGTTGTTCAAAGCGGTAATTGATTCTAAGTCTAAGTGGTTGGTTGGTTCATCAAAAATGGCAACATTAGCGCCCGAAAGCATCATTCTTGAGAACATACAACGTTGTTTTTCACCCCCAGAAATTACTGTACATTTTTTCAAAGCTTCATCACCAGAGAATAACATTCTTCCCAAGAATCCACGAATAAATGATTCATCTTTTTCTGTTGAATATTGACGCAACCAATCTACTAAATTCAAAGAACTATCTTCAAAATACTTCGCATTGTCGTTAGGTAAATAAGATTGGGTTGTGGTTACTCCCCATTTATATGTTCCTTCATCGGCAGTACGTTCGCCCATTAAAACATCGAACAAAGCACTTACAGCCAAAGAATCACGAGAAAGTACTGCTAATTTATCGCCTTTTGTTAAAGTAAATGATACGTCTTTGAATAAGTAACCGCCTTCAGGATTTTTTACTGATAAGCCTTCAACTGATAATAATTGGTCGCCTGCTTCACGTTCTGGCTTAAAGTTGATAAACGGATAACGTCTTGATGATGGCTTAATATCTTCAACTTGTAATTTATCCAACATTTTCTGACGAGAAGTAGCTTGTTTTGACTTCGCTACGTTGGCAGAGAAACGACGAATGAATTCTTCTAATTCTTTACGTTTTTCGTCCGTTTTCTTGTTTTGGTCAGCACGTTGGCGAGCTGCTAATTGTGATGATTCGTACCAGAAAGTATAAGTACCACCATACAATTGAATTTTTCCGAAATCTAAATCGGCAATATGCGTACAAACGTTGTCAAGGAAGTGACGGTCGTGAGAAACAACAATTACGGTATTTTTGAAGTTTGTCAAGAAGTTTTCTAACCAAAGGATAGACTCAATGTCTAAGTTGTTGGTAGGCTCATCTAATAACAAAATATCTGGTGAACCAAACAACGCTTGTGCTAAAAGCACTTTCACTTTTTCAGAACCCGAAACGTCTTTCAATAAAGTATAATGCAAATCTTCTTTGATGCCCAAACCACTTAGCAATTGTCCTGCTTCCGATTCTGCTTCCCAACCATTCATTTCAGCAAATTCCGCTTCAAGGTCAGCAGCACGGTTTCCATCTTCTTCTGTAAAATCTTCCTTCAAATAAATGGCATCTTTTTCAACCATAATATCATAAAGACGCTTATTTCCCATGATAACCGCTTGTAAAACAGGTACATCTTCATATTCAAAGTGGTTCTGTTTTAACATTGACATACGTTCTCCGGGATTCATCGTTACTGAACCTGTTTGAGATTCGATTTCTCCAGATAGAATCTTTAAAAAAGTAGATTTCCCAGCACCGTTGGCTCCGATGAGACCATAGCAGTTACCTTCTACAAATTTGATATTTACTTCTTCAAAAAGTACCCGTTTACCAAAACGGAGTGATACATTTGATACGTTTAGCATTATTGTAATTATTATTGCTGGATATAGACATCAACAATCGGAAATTGTTCAGTCATCTTGTTGTAGTTGATTAAAAACTGATGAATCAACTATTTTGTACAAAAAATACATACAAAATTACGACAAAGCGCTGAATTGACACGATAAAAAGCTGAGATTAAGAAATTATTATTAAGGTTTTAGGATTGAGAAGTAGAGGAGTAGAAAAAGAAATTGATTTCGGAATTTATAAATCCTTCACCAAAGCAGTCAAAGCCTGAACCGTTGGAGAAACTTTACTTGCTTTATAACACATCGCTTGGGCAATAGCTACTTCTAAAAATGGCGAGCCGTCGGCATTGACCAAAGCTTTGCAAACTACGCCTTGTACTCTGGAAGCATCATAAAAAGAAGGTACAAAAGCGATGCCTACGCCCAAACTTACCAAACCGCCCAACAATTCAATCGACGATACTTCTTGTACAATAAACGACTCCCGACTAAAACCTGCTTTTCGGCACATTTGCTCAATGTCTTCAAAAACCGTGTGTAAAGATTTATTGATTTCAATCCATTTTTCATTTTTCAATTGTGCCAAACGAAGGTTTTCGGCTTGTGCCAATGGATGATTTTCTGAAAGCATTACTTTTAAATAGCCCGTTTTGAAAGGAGTTTCTACCAAACTGTTGTGTTTTAAAGGCAAAAGTGTAATGCCCAAATCTATACTTTCATTATTCAAAGCATCTTGTACCGCTAAAAATGTAGGAAGTTCTACCAATTTTATTTCTATTTCTGGAAAATTGGTGGCAAATACTTTCATAATTTCTACCACACGAGTACGAATCATCATTCTGTAAATGCCTAAAGTAATTTCTTTTTGTTGTTTCCCTATTCGTCGAGCAGTTTCAATTGCCTTGTTACTACTTTCCAAAATATGTTTTGCTTCGTTCAGAAAAGCGTTGCCTGCTTCTGTCAGAGCTACTCTTCTGAATTGTGTTCTCTGTACTTTTATGAATAAATCTATGCCGATTTCGTCTTCTAATAATTGTATTTGTTGGCTCAAAGCAGGCTGAGAAACATGTAATTTTTCCGATGCTCGTCCAAAATGTAATTCCTCCGCCACTGCTACAAAGTACTTTAATTGTCTTAATTCCATTTCCAATAAGTTTTTCTTATAACAATATTAAAAATAAATATTGGACTAAACGAAGTATATTTTAGATTTTTGATTGATAATTCGCTAAAAAACTATGAATGTCAATTTAAACAAGATGTACAAAGCTATCTTTTCATCACTTCTAATAACTTTTTTGAATCTTAATACTTTTGCTCAGGGCAATCAGCCCGAAGCACCAGGTTTAGCTTTTGTTTGCGAACTAAAAGTATTGCTGAAACCAGCTATTGTGGTTGGTGAAACACCTCATGGTTTACGAAGAATTATTCCTATAACTGGAGGAACTTTTGAAGGTCCAAGTATCAAGGGCAAAATTTTAGAAGGCGGTGCCGACTGGCAAATTGTAAGAAAAGATGGCGTTGCCGAATTGGAAGCACATTACCAAATCCAAACTGAGGATGGTGTAACGATTTATATCAAAAACACAGGCTTACGAGTAGCAACCCCTGAAATTGCTGCAAAAATTGCCAAAGGAGAAAGTGTTTCTCCAAACGATTATTATTTCAGAGCAGTACCAAAATTCGATGCTCCTGCTGGAAAATACGAATGGATGAACAACGCCATTTTTATCTGTAAAGGCATCCGAAACCCTGATAGCGTAAGCATACAGGTTTGGAAAGTTCTTTAATTGTGATTGAGTGAATTGTGAATGAGTGAATGATTTTAAAAAAAATAAAAATCACTAACTCACTCAATCACTAATTCACAACTAAATAAATCACAATTCACTAAATCACTAACTGAATATGAATATCCCTGAATCGCTGATTGTTGAGCAGCAAGATGAAATACTTTTAGTAAAAATCAATCGTCCTAAAAAGCGAAATGCTATTAATGACGAACTCATTTTGGGTTTGGAAACAGTTTTTTCTGCCATTCCCAAAGGCGTGAAATGTGCAGTGCTTTATGGCGAAGGACAACATTTTAGTGCTGGTTTAGACCTTTCGGAATTGCGTGAAAGAGACATTGTAGAAGGTTTACAACATTCACGAATGTGGCATCGTGCTTTAGAAAAAATCCAATTTGGTACTGTGCCAGTGGTAGCGGTAATTCATGGTGCTTGCGTAGGTGGAGGTTTGGAAATTGCTTCGGCTTGCCATATTCGAGTGGCTGAACAAAGTACTTTTTACGCTTTGCCCGAAGGTCAAAGAGGCATTTTTGTCGGCGGTGGTGCGTCGGTGAGATTACCCAAATTGATTGGTGCGGCTCGCATGGCGGATATGATGTTTACGGGAAGAGTAATTTCTGCCGAAGAAGGAATTTTAATGGGTTTTTCACAATACTTAGTTTCTGAAAACAAAGGTTTAGAAAAGGGAATTGAATTGGCAAAAAAGATTTCATTGAATGCCGAAATGACCAATTATGCTTTGATGCACGTGTTGCCAAGAATTGTAGATTCTGGTGCTTCAGAGGGTTTGATGATGGAATCTTTGATTTCGACGATTGCCGCTTCATCGCCAGAAGCCAAAAAACGTTTGGGCGATTTTCTGGAAGGAAGAGCGAAAAAGGTAGGTGAGAATTAGATATGAAATTTGAATTATGAATTATGACCGATTGTTGTTTTTGGATTTCAGATGTCGGATTTATCGAACGAATTCTTTTAATGAATTTTATCCAAAATCAGAAAACTCAAATCCGAAATAGTCTTTCATAATTACTCATTTCAATCTATACAACCATTTCATAATTACTAATTCAAAATTCATATCTAATTACAATGTTTAAAAACATCCATTTTGGACCAACAGCGACAAAAAAGACGATTCGGGAAGATGGTTCTATTCTGCTGAATTTGGAACAAGCATTAGAGGAATTTCCAGAAAAAATTACTCAAAAATTAGTGCATTGGGCTGAAAATAAACCCGATGAAGTTTTTATCGCAAGAAGAAACGCACAAAATAAGTGGGTAAAACTAACATATTCGGCTACGCTGAACCAAGTAAAATCTATTGCTCAATACTTGTTGAAGCTCAATTTTTCAGCAGATGAAACCATTGTGATTTTATCTGAAAACAGTATTGAACACGCTTTATTGGCTTTGGCTGCCATGCACATTGGCATTCCTTACACGCCAATTTCTCCTGCATACTCTTTGGTTTCAAACGATTTAGGCAAATTACAACATTGCTTAGAACTGATGAATCCTCGTCTGGTTTTTGCACAAAATGGAAAAACGTTTGAAAAAGCTTTAGCCTTATCAAAAAACTTATTTCCCAATACTCAGCTCGTTTCGGTAGAGGCAAGTATTGAAATTGATTTTTCGGAATTAATCAACACACCTGCAAGCGAGGAAGTTGATTTGGCTTTTGATAAAGTCCATAAAGATTCCGTTGCCAAAATATTGTTTACTTCTGGTTCAACGGGTTTGCCCAAAGGCGTAATCAACACGCAACAAATGCTTTGTGCGAATTTGCAGCAAATCACACAAGCTTTTCCTTTTTTGGGCGAAGAAGCCCCTGTTTTTATCGACTGGCTACCGTGGAATCATACTTTTGGGAGTAATCATAATTTTGGTTTAATCCTCTACAATGGCGGAACGCTTTATATAGACGACGGTAAACCAACGCCAAAAGGTATAGAAATTACGGTACAAAATCTACGAGAAATTTCGCCAACGGCTTACTTCAATGTTCCCAAAGGTTTTGAAATGTTGATTCCTTATTTTGAAAAAGAGCCAACTTTAAGAAGTACTTTCTTTCAAAAATTAAATATTTGTTTTTATGCAGGAGCAAGTTTGGCTCAACCTGTTTGGAACAAAATGGAAGAATTATCTATAGAAACGCTTGGTGAAAAAATACCAATTATTACGGGTTTGGGTTGTACAGAATCGGGTCCTTCTGCTCTTTTCGCTAATTGGGGCGGTAGTTATTCGGGTTTATTGGGTGTTCCGATTGCAGGTTTAGCAGTAAAATTGGTAGCCGATGGCGATAAAATGGAAGTGCGTTACAAAGCACCCAACGTAACAAAAGGTTATTGGAGAAATCCAGAAGCGACCCAAAAAGCATTTGATGAAGAAGGATTTTATAAAACTGGCGACGCTGTAAAATTTGTAGATGAAAATTGCCCTGATAAAGGTTTGATTTTCGATGGCAGAATTGCCGAAGATTTTAAACTTTCAACGGGTACTTGGGTAAATGTGGGCGTTTTGAAATCGAAAATTGTTTCAACTGGCTCGCCTGTAGTGCAAGATGTGGTGATTGCAGGTTTGGACAAAGAGTATATCGGCATCATTTTATTTCTGAATGCAGACGCTTGTAGAAGTTTGATTGGCGAGGAATTAAGCAACGAAGAAGCTTTTCAACATCAAAAAATAAAAGAATTTGTTGATGAACTATTAATCAAACTCAACAAAACAGCCACAGGAAGTTCCACTCGAATCGAAAAAGCTGTGGTAGCCATTGAAGCACCTTCGATAGAAGTAGGCGAAATTACCGACAAAGGTTCGCTAAATCAAAGAGCAGTTTTGAAACATCGAGCTGAAATTGTTAAAAGGTTGTTTGAATAAAGACCTCACCCCCAACCCCCTCTCCTGCTGAGAGGGGAGCTTTGAGAGCTAAAAAAGCCCCCTCTTTGCAGGAGAGGGGGTTGGGGGTGAGGTTTTATTACGATAAAATTTGTTCACTAACATAGTTTTCTAAAAACATGAACATACAAAATAAAACTTTCATCGTTACGGGCGGAGCTTCTGGCTTGGGCTTGGCTACGGCAAAAATGGTGATTGACAATGGTGGAAACGCTGTTTTGCTCGACATCAATGCCAAAGCTGGTGAAGAGGCTGAAAGTACTTTAGGAAAAAAAGCTCGTTTTGTTCAAGCAGATGTAGCTGACGAAGCGAGTGTACAAAATGTTATCGACACCGCTATCAGTACTTTTGGTGCTTTGCATGGTGCTATTTCTTGTGCGGGTATCGGACCGGGCGAAAGAGTAATTGGTAAAAATGGACCACATTCTTTAGCCAATTTTACCAGAACGATTACGATAAATCTTATCGGTACTTTCAACGTCATTCGATTAGTTTCGGCTGTTTTACAAAACAATCCGACCGAAGAAAGTGGCGAAAGAGGTATCATTATTTCAACGGCTTCGGTAGCGGCTTTTGATGGACAAATTGGTCAGGCTGGATATTCCGCTTCAAAAGGTGGCATTGTTGCCATGACTTTACCGATTGCCCGTGAGTTAGCTCGCTTTGGTATCAGAGTAATGACTATCGCTCCGGGAACTTTTGAAACGCCATTATTGGCTGGTTTGCCCGAAGACATTCGTATTTCTTTGGGGCAACAAGTACCTTTTCCATCCAGATTAGGCAGACCCGAAGAATTTGCGTCTTTGGCAAAACATATTATTGAAAATCAAATGCTAAACGGAGAAGTCATCCGATTGGATGGTGCAATTCGTATGACGGCGAAATAGATGTGTAGCTATAAGCTTTGAGAAATGAGCCGTGAGCTATGAGTTTTAAAACTGAAATAAATACTTATGGCTACTAAAACTAAAAAACTTAGGCTCATGGCTTACAGTCAAAAATCTCATTACTGAAAATCTAAAACCAGAAGCTCAAGGCTCATTGCTCACAGCTTAAAGCTAAAAGCTAAAATAACATGAAAAAAATACTCTTTCTTCTCTTCATTGCTCATTTTGCAATGGCTCAAAATATCGCCAAGATTGACTCTGGCTCAATCAATCAAGCGAAGTATAGAATTCTTTTTCCTCAGAATTGGAAAGGGAAATTAGTCATGTACGCTCATGGCTATGAATTTATGGGAACGAGACCTTTTCAAAGTCAGAATCCAGAGTTTTTAACTCGAATGCAGCCATTTTTAGAAAGAGGTTTTGCTGTAGCTGCTTCCGACTATCAGTATCAAGGTTTTGCGTTACCGCAAGGTGTTGATGATACAGAAGCTCTTCGTCAGTACTTTGTTTCAAAATATGGTCAACCAGATTCAACTTTTATGGTCGGTCATTCGATGGGCGGAGGCATTACTTTGGCTACCATTGAAAATCTTGGTAAAAATTATAATGGAGCATTGCCACTTTGTCCGCTGTCAAGTCGCCCGTATTTACAGTGTAGAAAAGAATTTGATATGTACGCTACTTTCAATGGTTTGTTCCCGAATGTAGTTGCTTCGCTTTCAGAAATATTCGACCTTTCAAAACCTTATCAAGCTCAAGCTCCGAACCGAATGATGGCTAAAGTAATGGGTATCAAAAAGGCAATTATTGCAAAAGACTCGGCTTTGGCGGTTGCTTTTGCTAAACGTTTTGATTTGAAATTAGACGATTTACCTTTCTCTTTATTTTTCAATGAAAATGTGTTGAGAGATGTCGCACAAAAAGCACAAGGGAATCCATTCGATAATACGAATACTTTGTACAGCGGTTTTCCAGATAATTTATTGGTCAATCAAAAAGCAGAACGTTTGCCAGCAACGGCAAATCCTGATGTGATTTTTTCAAAATACGACCGCTCAGGAAATATTAATGTTCCAACGGTTTTGATGCACACCGTTTACGACCAATTGATTCCTGCTACTTATGGTGTTGTGAATTTTGAAAACATGGTTCATCAACAACATAAAGACCAGTACTTTACCGTAAAATATACCAACGGACAAGGACATTGCAACTTTACACCAAAACAAACTGGAAAAGCTTTTGACGAATTGCGTACTTGGGTAAAAACAGGCAGTAAGGCAAAAGCTGGATTTGTGGAATAGGAAAGTTCAAAATTAATCTGAATAAATAATTTTTATTGTAGTCCGATAATGAATTTATACTGTTTGAGCGGAGCGAGTTTATAAATTCTTGATTTTCTTTTGTTACTTTTCTTGTATCAAGACAAGAAAAGTAAGGTCTTACGAAGGAGATTTTTATTTTAAGATAAGCCTTTTGATACTTGAAAGATAAAAGAAAAACCGATTTGATTTTAGGCTAGAAAACTAGTAAGCGTAATCATTAATTTAAAAAACGTTTTTTTAATTTTATCAAAATGCAGTCATTCACCATCAATGAATCTTTTCCTATGAATGCGTGGTATGCCGCCGCATGGGATTTTGAAGTAAAAAATACCTTATTGCATCGTAAAGTATGTAATAAGCCTATTTTATTATACAGGAAAAAAGATGGAACTCCCGTTGCTTTAGAAGATGCTTGTTGGCATAGACTATTGCCATTATCAAAAGGAAAACTGAAAAATGATACTGTCATTTGTGGCTATCATGGTTTGGAATACAATAGCGATGGGCGTTGCACACACATGCCTTCGCAAGAAACGATTAATCCTTCTGCTTGCGTAAGAGCTTATCCCGTAGTTCAAAAATATAGATACGTTTGGGTATGGATGGGCAATCCTGCACTTGCTGATGTCGCTAAAATTCCTGATTTGCATTGGAACGACGACCCAGATTGGGCGGGCGATGGCAAAATGATTGAAGTAAAATGTAACTACCGTTTGGTGGTTGATAACTTGATGGATTTAACGCACGAAACCTTTGTGCATTCAGAAAGTATTGGTGATGAACATGTAACGGAAGCTCCTTTTGATGTTTTTCACGATGAAAATACTGCTACTGTTTCAAGATGGATGCTTGGCATTGACCCGCCACCATTTTGGAAAAGTCAGCTTAACAAGAAAATCAAAACGGATGAAAAAGTAGATAGATGGCAAATCATCAATTTTCAAGCTCCTTGTACAGTTACGATAGATGTTGGCGTCGCTCTTGCAGGTACGGGTGCTCCCGAAGGTGACCGTTCGCAAGGAGTAAATGGCTATGTGTTGAACACCATTACGCCAATGACCAGCCAAACTTGTATGTATTTTTGGGCTTTCAGCAGAAACTATAACGTAAAAGACCAAAGTAATACTACAGAGTTAAGAGATGGTGTTTCGAGAATCTTTTTTCAAGATGAACTCATACTCGAAGCACAACAAATTGCCATCAATGAAAACCCCAATCGTGAATTTTATAATTTGAATATTGATGCTGGAGCGATGTGGTCAAGGAGAATCACTGACAAAATGGTAGAAGCTGAACAACAAAAAAATCAATAAATTCGATGAGGTTTAGAAATAACTGGATAGATGCTAAAGTGTCAGCTATTGAAGATAAAGCGAACAATGTAAGGCAAATTACGTTGAAACCCATTGATGCCGCATTATCATTTACGGTGGGTTCACACATTGATGTTTCTGTTATCATCAATGATAAACCAGAAATAAGAAGTTATTCACTTATTGGAACACAACCGACCGATGGTGCTTATACCATAGCCGTAAAAAGATTGGAAGCCAGTAGAGGAGGCTCTAAATATATGTGGACGTTGGAAGTAGATAACCAAATTAAAATATCACAACCTTCCAATCATTTTGAATTGAGTTATGGAGTAAGCAATTATTTATTAATTGCTGGAGGCATCGGAATTACGCCACTCGTTGGAATGGCAGAAGAAATTAAAAAGAAAGGTCTGGCGACTGTGAATATGATTTATGTAGGAGTAAATCCAGCCGAAATGCCTTATATAGATAGATTAAAAGCAGTTTTAGAAAACAACTTGCATCTTCATTTTAGCGATACTGATGGATTGTATGATGTAAATAGAATCTTTGAATTAACCAATAAAAACACGGGCGTGTACTTATGTGGACCATTGGGTTTTATGAATGCCATTCGGAAAGTATGGGAAAACAGTCCTTTTGAAAATACTAATTTGAGGTATGAAACCTTTGGTGCATCGGGACTTTTTGCTCCTCAAACATTTAAAGTAAAGTTGCCACGCTTTAACCGTGAAATTGAAGTTGCTGAAAATCAAAGTATGCTAAAAGCACTCGAAGAAGCTGGTATTGATGTTATGTATGATTGTCAAAAAGGAGAATGTGGTTTATGCCAAGTAAATATTTTGGAATGTACAGGCGCTATTGACCATCGTGATTTCTTTTTTAGTGAAAAACAAAAACAGCAAAACAAAAAAATGTGTGCTTGTGTAAGTAGAGTCGCTAATGGAGACTTAGTGATTGATACTTCTTACAGAGGGAAAGTATAAATAAAATTTTGTAATAAAAATGATAATATGCTGAAAATATGATAGATATAAATAAAGTAATTGCCCTAGATGTACATACTCATGCAGAAGTATCTTGTTGTCAACCGCACGACGATTATCGTTCGGAGTTTGACGAGGCTTTTGCAAAGTACTTTAAATCAAGTAAACGTCCGACAATTCAGGAAACTGCCGATTATTATCGAGAGCATAATATGGCTTTGGTCATGTTTACGATAGATGCTGAATTTGAAATTGGTAAAAAACGCATTCCCAATATCGAAGTAGCCGAGGGAGCATTGAAAAATGATGATGTGATGATTGCTTTCGCCAGTATCGACCCACACAAAGGACGAATGGGAGCAAGAGAAGCTCGTGATTTAATAGAAAATTATGGTGTGAAAGGCTTTAAATTTCACCCGACAGTACAAGGTTTTTATCCACAAGATAAAATGGCGTATCATTTATACGAAGTAATTGCTGAGTATAAATTACCTATGCTTTTTCATTCAGGTCATTCGGGTTTTGGCAGTGGCGTGCGTGGAGGTGGCGGACTTCGTTTGGAGTATTCAAACCCGATACACTTGGATGACGTAGCGATTGATTTTCCAGATTGTCCTATCATTATTGCACATCCAAGTTGGCCTTGGCAAGATGAAGCTCTTTCAGTAGCCATGCACAAACCTAATGTGTATATTGATTTAAGTGGCTGGTCGCCGAAGTATTTTCCCAAACAACTGATTCAATATGCCAATACGATGCTGAAAGACAGAATGCTTTTTGGAACGGATTTTCCTTTGATTACGCCCGAAAGATGGATGAAAGATTTCGATGAAGCAGGTTTTAAAGAAGAAGTTAAGCCTTTGATTTTGAAAGAAAATGCGATTAAAATGTTGGGCTTGCGCTGAGACACAAGATGCAAGAGACAAGAAGCAAGAATTTTTGAATTTGAGATTTTAGGACTTTAAGAAAAATGATTCAAGAAGCAAGAAAAAAGACTAAATAAGCCTAAAAGCTGAAAGCTCACGGCTCAAAGCTCACAACTTATCACCCTAACTAACTATGAAAAATGACGCTTGAAAATATAATTAATCGAAACTCCATGACGGGGCTGCAATACGCTACCATTGTCATTTGCTTTGTAATGAATATGCTAGATGGTATGGATGTAATGGTGATTTCATACACTGCACCCGCCATCGCCAAAGCTTGGGATACAAGTCCACAAGCATTAGGCATCGTATTTAGTTCTGGTTTAGTCGGGATGACCTTCGGGGCGATACTTTTAGCTCCTTATGCCGACAAAATTGGGAGAAAATCCATGATTTTATTGAGTGCAATTTTAATGGGAAGTACGATTTTTCTTACTTCTTTTGCTACTTCAATTTCCTATTTATTGCTTTGCAGATTCATCAGCGGTTTAGGAATCGGAAGTATGTTGGCAAGTACGGCTTCACTTACAGCAGAATATACGCCCAACAAAACCAAAGATTTTTGGGTAAGTTTTGTCATTTCTGGTTATCCTGTCGGAGCAGTTTTATCGGGTTTAGTAGCGGCTAAAATCATTCCTCAATATGGTTGGACAATTATGTTTCAGGTCGCAGGCTATGCTACTTTGGTAGCTATTCCATTGATTTACTTTTTCTTAGCTGAATCCTTATCGTTTTATTTAAAGGCACAGCCTAAATTTGCTCTTGGTAAAATTAATCAGATTTTACTTCAAATGGGTGTTGATACATTGGTCGTTTTACCGGATAAGCCAAGCGAGCAGCATAGCAAATCCATCAAATCATTGATGACGAAAACCTATAAAATTCCCACGATTCAATTATGGGTTGCCTTGTTTTTAGCTTTCGCCACTTTGTACTTTCTGACAAGTTGGATTCCGAAACTAGCCACCAACGCAGGACTTTCAATTGAATTAGCCATTTATTCGGGAACAGTTTTCAATGTTGGTGCATTCATTGGCATCATCACACAAGGATATTTTTCAAGTAAGTTTGGTTTGAAAAACACTATCGGAGTATTCTTAATCCTCACGGCAATCTTGATGGCAGTTTTCCAATTGTTTATTGGTTCAGATATTTTACTCTTTATTTTGGGCTTATTGGGTTTTGGGATTCAAGGCGGTTTTGTCGGACTTTATGCCGTTGCAGCAAGAATGTATCCAACAGAATTCAGAACTACTGGCGTGGGTTGGTCAATAGGCATCGGTCGTTTGGGCGGAATCATTGGTCCAGCTTTGGGTGGAATTTTGATTGGCATGGGACTTTCGATGAGTGCCAACTTTTTAATATACGCTATTCCAACAGTTTTTGCAGGAATTATGACTTTGTATCTTTCTTCTAAAGAAATTAGTTAAATTATGAATTTTGAATTAATGTAATGACGATAAAATATTACCGTTTGAGGGCAAGGTATTTTAGGTAATGATACAAAATAGAACTCTAATAAACCTTGTCGCTCAACATTGGGCATTATTGGATTAGTTACTGTTGATAAATTTGTAGAGACAGAGGATTGTTGTGGTGTATCCTTAAAATAAATATTCTTTTTACAAAACTCTTCGAAATGTCTTTCCGAATATCTCGAAGAGTTTATTCTTTTTTAATAATCGATTTCCAAATGGATAATATTCTACTTGTTCTAGCTTTTGAACTTGATGATTCTAAATTTGAAGATATTTCTTCCTCTATATAAGGACGTTTTAAAAGCATGGAAATAGATGCTTGTAAATATTTTTTCACTTCATTTTCTAAAGCTATTATTTCTTCTTTAATCTTTAAACGATTATCGAAAATATACACAATGTCTTCAAAATCGCTATTTAATCGATAATCACCTCCATGTCTGTTTGAAATCAGTGCTTCAAATTTTGAAGCGAGAAATAAGTCAAGAGGAAAGATTTGAATATTTAGCTCATCATCCAAATGATAAGTTAAACTGTTTTGTAGTCCTTCTTTATACCAAATATTGGTGAATCCTAAAATATTATCATCATCAGGCATAATATCAACAACAATATCATGATAAATATAACGACAAATAACCCCAGAAAATACATCGTTTTGGAAACCCATAGTTCGTAGTTTTTCTTCTAAAATAACGTAAGAACCTTTGTTGTGAAGTTCTACAACAACATCAACATCGTTCGTTGGTCGTACTTCTGCTCTAGCCGGGTCATCGCAATAAAGTTCAACAACAGCACCTCCGACAAAGACGATTTTATTCGTCAAATTGTTAAATGCTTCTGCTAATACTTTTATTCTTACAATATTATGATAACTATTCTTCATACTGATAAAATTCGTTTTTCTAATTCCTGTGTAGCAATATTTACGATTCTGGCAGTTCCTGTTCTGATAGCATCAACCAAGGCTAAGAGTTCATAAAGCTTTTTGTTATTTTCTACAATATCTGGAACTGTGTGATATAATGGGACAATAGATTGCCCTCTTACTTCACCTGCTGGGTTTTCCCAAACATAGAGCTCATCAGAAATAATACTTTTCGCAAGAGGCATTGCAGAATGGGCTGTAGGTACGCCTCTTACCAATGCCCCTGGATGTGTAGGAAAAACATACTTTAGACCGTTTAATAGAAATGCCAAGAATGCTTTTTGATTAATTTTTTTAGTTTTTATATCGGCAATTAGCCCTGCGAACTCTGATCTTCTTAAAGATTCAGAAACTTCTGCTTCGCTCATTTTTAGACTGTATGCAATATTTTTATTTTGATATGAGCCATTGTTCTGTAAGTCAGATGGTTTATTGTCCTCATTATTAGACAATTTCATAGATATTAAGTCTAATATAATAACTACGTCTTGTGGACGCATTCCATTATGTTTTTTCATAAGAATTTAATGTATGTTTAGAAAAACTTAGCATTAATATATGCAAAGATATAATAATTCATGATTTGCAAATCGCAAATCATGAATTATTTGACAAACAAAAAAGCTGTTCTAAATTTTCATTCGGAACAGCTTTCTTTGTTTACTTGGTTTTATAATGTACTTCTGATAAAGCTCTAAGTACTGCAGCACTTTTTTCTGCCGTGATGTCTCTTTGTGGATTGGCTAACATTTCGTAACCGACCATAAATTTCTTGACAGTCGCCGAACGTAATAATGGCGGATAAAATACAAAATGCCAATGCCATTCGTCATGTGCTTCACCGTCGGTTGGGGCTTGGTGAACGCCAGCAGAGTAGGGGAATGATGTTTCAAAAAGATTGTCATAACGAACAGTCAATCTTTTATAAGCATTCGCAAATGCGTCTTTTTCAGCATCAGTCATGTCCGAAATTCTTGCCATTTTACGTTTCGGAACAATCATCGTTTCAAATGGCCAAACCGCCCAATAAGGTACTAAGGCTACAAAATGCTCATTTTCAAAAAGTACTCTTTCTTGCTTGATTAATTCTTTTTCTACATAATCAGCCAATAAAGAGCGTTGATTTTTTTGCCAATACTTTAATTGCGAAATTTGCTTTTTCATCGGTTCGTCTGGGATTGACGACGAAGCCCAAATCTGTCCATGCGGATGTGGGTTCGAACAACCCATCACAAAACCTTTGTTCTCGAAAATCTGCACGTAATTGATGAAATCTTTTCCGCCGAGCGTCAAATACTCATCAACCCAAGCATCCACTACTTTTCTAATGGCAGTTTCTTCCATTTCTGGAACGGTCAAATCGTGACGAGGCGAGAAACAAATTACTCTTCCCAAACCTCTTTCTGTTGCTGCTTTGAAAAGTTCGTCTTCTTCAAAACTGTGTGGAGGAGTATCTTCCAACAAAGCCGCAAAATCGTTATTGAAAATATAAACGTCTTGGTAATCTGGATTTACTTCGCCATTCATCCGAGTGTTGGTCGGACATAAATAACAAGTTTCGTCATAAGCGGGACGGTCGTCGCCAGCCACTTTTTCTACTTGTCCTTGCCACGGACGTTTCGCACGGTGTGGCGAAACTAATACCCAACTGTCTGTCAGCGGGTTATATCTTTTGTGAGGATGCTCTTCAAAAATTGAATTCATTGTTTTTGGCTGTAAGCTATGAGCTATGAGCTATGAGCTATGAGTTTTCTACTCTAAAAGCTCATAGCTCAAGGCTCGTAGCTACAATTAAATTATTTCTGTTCCGTTCGTTAATGCTACTGCGTAAGTAACTAAATCTTTTTGATATTTTGCTTGATATGCTTTTTTGATTCTATTCAGAAATGCTTCTGCTTTACTTTTTTCAACGATGTTGATAGAACATCCACCGAAACCACCGCCCATCATTCTTGAACCAACTACTGCATCATCTTCACGAGTTTCGTCCACCAAAAAGTCTAATTCTTCACAAGAAACCGCATAATTATGTTGAAGTCCGTCGTGCGTTTCGTACATTTTTTTACCGAAAGTTGCCAAATCGTTTCGCTCAAGAGCTTCGCAAGCTACAATTACTCTGTCGATTTCACCGACCACATACACACAACGCTTGTAAACATTTTCTGAAAGGCTTGTTTTGGCTTCTTCCACCATTGTTAAAGTTAAATCTCTAAAACTTTTTACATTTGGATAGATTCCTGATAAAATACTTAATCCTTCTTCACATTCTAATCTACGAGTATTGTATTCAGAATCTCCCAAAGAGTGTTTTACGCCTGAATTACAAAGAATTACGGTATGATTTGGCAAAGACAAAGGAAAATGCTGATACTCCAAACTTCTACAATCCAAGCGAATTACAGCATCTTTTTTACCAAACATAGAAGCAAATTGATCCATAATTCCGCAGTTTACACCAACGAAATTATTTTCAGCGGCTTTCCCGATTTTCACCATTTGCATGGTTTCTAAACCTAAATCATAAAGTTGATTTAAAGCAAAAGCCAAGCCTGTTTCAACGGCAGCGGACGACGATACCCCAGCGCCCAAAGGAATATCACCACCAAAAACTAAATCAAAACCTTTAATTTTTTGTTCAGATTTTTGTAATTCATCCACAACTCCGATTAAGTAGTTCGCCCAACTTTTATCAGATTTTTGAATCGTTGAAATGCTGAAAGTATCACTACTTTTCAAATCGTAAGCATAAACATAACAATTTTCATCTTCACGAGGTGAAATGGCAAAGTAAATAGCTTTGTCGATAGCTGCTGGCAATACAAAACCATCGTTATAATCGGTATGTTCGCCGATAAGGTTAATGCGTCCTGGCGCACGAACGACTAAAGAAGCTTCTTTTGAAAATTGTTCTTGAAATTTGGTAATGATATTTTCTGGATACATTTATGAGCGTAAGATTAAATTAGAATTCAAAGGACGATATTTTTTAGAAATATTTATTCAGACATTCTTGTCTTGATGATGGATTTTACTAGAAAATTACTAAAAAATAGGCTTGAAACATGAATACAAACATTTGCGCAAATTTTGCACAAACTTCTAAAATCTCCTTAATTTTACAAATTCAACGGTTTAGATTATGCAGAAAAGTCAGGTAACGATAAAAGATATTGCACAGGAATTAGGAATCGCTATTTCTACGGTGTCGAGGGCTTTGCAAAATCATCCTCGGATTGGTCTTAAAACCAAAGAACAGGTTTTTGAAGTAGCCAAACGATTGAATTATGTGCCAAATCCCGCAGCAATTTTATTGAGAAAAAACAAAACTTATACTGTTGGCGTGGTTTTCCCACATCTGCAAGAAGAGTTTTTTTCTCAGACAATTACAGGTATTGAAGACGTAATTAGTGCGCAAGGTTACAATGTAGTCATCAGTCAGTCGAGAGATAAATTAGAGCGAGAAAACAGGGCGATTAAATCTTTTATCAGCAGTAGAGTGGATGGCGTAATTGCCTCTATTTCTGCCGAAACAACACAATATTACTCTTTTAAAGAGTTAGAAAATTATGGCATTCCTTTAGTGTTTTTTGATAGAGTTCCAAAAGATGTAGCCGTCAATAAAGTAAGAGGAAATATTTTAGAAGCAGCTTTTGAAGCGACTTCTTTTCTTGCTAAAAAAGGAATTACAAAAATCGCTATTTTGAATGGTCCATCTAATTTAGAGATTTCTAATGAACGTTTAGAAGGTTATTGGAAAGCCCTAAAATCGTTGAATTTGCCCATTATTCAACAATATATCAAATCGACAGATTTAACTAAAGAAGATACTTTTAAGAAAATGGAGGAGTTAATTGCTTTACCTGAACAACCGCAAGCTGTACTCTGTTTTAATGATTATGTGGCATTATTTGCCATGCAAAGTTGTAGGCAAAAAGGAATTGTTCCCAATACAGATATTCATTTTGTAAGCTTTGCTAATTTGCCAATTACGGCTTATTTGGATAATCCGCCAATGGCTTCTGTAGAACAATTTGCCTATAAAATGGGTGAACAAGCCGCACTTTTATTATTGAAAATCATTGATGCCAAACAAGATAAAACGCTAATTCCAGAAGAAATTATTATTGATACTGAATTGATAATACATTAGATTTTGGATTTGTGATGTCGGATTTTGGCTTTCAGCATTCGGCTTTCAGACATCAGCTTTCAGACATCAGCTTTCAGTTTTGGCTTTTGGATGTCTGTTTTTTTATTGAATTTTAATTTTGTACTGCTTTAAAATAATAATCCGATGTCCGACATCCGAAAGCTGACAGCCGAAACCCGACAGCCACAAACTATCACCATTTCCGAAGTACAAACTGCGTTGGTTTTTGTCTCGACAGCATCAACAAAATACTTGCATAAGTAAGGGCTTCTAGCAATTTGGTAGCTCTGTAAGCAGAAATATTCACCAGCTTGGCATACTCTTTTGCCGTAATTTTGGTATTCTTTTTCAGATAAGTAATTAAATATTTTACATTGGGTTGCTCCAACATTTGCTTGTCGATGTCCTTTTCTGCCTTAATCATCACTTGCGACATCTCTTTGGTTACGGGCGTTGTTTCGTCGTTAGCTCTTACATAAACGCTACGGTTTTGTTGCTCGTCCAAAGTTTCGTAGGGTTTGTTTTCTGCTTCTTTGATATTGATAATCAAAACATTGTGTTTGCCTTCAACCTTTACTGAGGAATAAATAATGTCAATAGGAGGGATGACTAACTCGTTAGCAGCATGAATAATTTTGGTCATTTCTTCTATTTCAGAACAACCCTTTATTGATTTATCATCATTTACTCCAACAATTAATTGTCCGCCAGAAGTATTGGCGAAAGCTGCTAACGTGCGTGCAATTTTGTAAGAACTATCAATTCTACTTTTATATTCTAGCGTGGTAGATTCTTTCTGTTTAAGGATTTCAAAGAGTTGTTTTTCTGTCATTCGGATTTTATGGAGTGATTATTTTTAGTTTAAAGCTCCTCGGTTTCTATTGTCAATTGATTAAGTATTGCTACTTGTAAGTAAATAATGAACAATTTCGGTAATTTTGGAATATACTTCATAACGTTAACTTAATATTTTGAAAACTCAAGGTTCCGAAATCCCACTTAAAGCTTATCTATATTTACTTTTGGGTGTTTTTTGCATTGCTTGGTCGGCTATTTTTGTGAAGATGGCAGATGCTCCAGCGCTAACTTCTGGTTTCTATCGTTACTTTTTTTGTTTTCTTGGTTTATTACCAATTTGGCTTTTTAAAGGCATTAAAATTCCTGATGGAAAAACGTCATTACTCATAATTATTGCAGGTTTTTTGTTTGTGGCTGATATGAGTCTTTGGAATCTTTCTATTCTTCGTACTTCTGCTTCTGTTTCTACTTTATTAGCGAATAATGCTTCTGTATTTGTGGGTTTAGGAACATTGATTTTCTTCAAACAAAAATTGCCTAAGATTTATTGGATTGGGCTTTCTGTGGCGATGGTCGGTGTTTTTCTGGTAGCAGGGAAAGATATTTTACAAAATTCGAGTGTAGGTTTTGGGCATTTAATGGCGATAAGTGCTGCTATTTTTTATGCAGGTTATATGCTAATTACTCAGCGAATCAGAGGCAAAGTAGATACTGTCAATTTTATGGCTTGGTCTTTATTGGCTTGTTTGTTTTTTTCTTTGCTGACTTGTTGGCAACAAGATTTAGAGATGATTCACTTCAATCAAAAAACGTGGATTGCCTTTGTTGGTTCGGGTATCATTTGTCATTTGGCTGGTTGGCTTTGTATCAATTATGCGTTGGGTTTTATTCCTGCGGCTATCGTTTCGCCAACATTATTAATTCAACCAGTACTTACTTCTGTAATTTCATTCTTTCTGTTGAGAGAAGTACTAAGAACCGAACAGATCATTGGCGGAATGATAGTTCTGTTCGGTATTTACTTAGTTAATAAAAAAAGCTGACTTTGAAGCCTTTGAATCAATAAATGAATCATTCTTTTGGTCAGTTCTTCTTCGTTTTGTAAGAAAAGTTGATACTCTTCAATGGTGAAATGTCCAGCAATAATTCCTTCTAAATAATGCTTGAACTTCATGTCTTTTCTGATAGATTGGTCGATGTAAAATGATTTATCTTTATCAGAAAGTTTGAAAAATAGACCTTTTCGTTGATGACAATATTGAATAAAAACCTGAATCAATAATTCATTTTGTAGTTTCAGAATCGGTCTTAATAATCTATTTTGAAATTGCTCTACTTCACTTTCAGCTTGAATTTCAAGATTAATGATTGGTCTTAATTTTGGTAATTCTTCGTCTCTGTTCATATTGCCAAAACAATTAAAAACTAAAATTGTTTTAAGTACGAAAGTTTGGCAATTAAATGTAATTCATGTTGACGAGCCAATTGATTCGTTCTGATTCTGGTTAAACCATCATTAGATAGTTGCGTTTGGAAATCATTAAAACCACGTTGATTGAACACCAAGTACAAAAATGACAAAGGTTGATATTCCCAAGAAAAACGCACATTCCAAACATCAAAATCACTAATAGAATTATGCTGATAAAAGCCAATTAATTGTACTCTTGGATTCAGCGCAAATCTTCCAGAAATGGTATATAACTGATTATTTCCAGCTACTTTATCGACACCTAAACTGCTATAACTATTATTGGTAAAACGTGCTTCCATTGAAATATGAGGAATAGGAGCAAACCTAAACGTACTTGAAAAAGTAGTTAAAGAACCATTATAATATTTTCCGAAATCAACATTCATCGAAAGCGAAATCTTTTTCGAAGCGTCTGTTTCACCAACTATCATGTAGCGGTCGTACTTAAATTTCCCACCTTGAATAGGCACATTAAAAAACGACAAAGTATCGCTTCCATCAGTATAATCAATCAATTGATAGAAGTGGTTTGTCAATACGCCAAAACCGCCCCCATTTTGTAAAGTAAACCAAATTGGATTGGTATTCCATTGTTGTTCAATGAGTTTTCCGGTTGTCGTAGAGTAATAATTCAAGTAATAACCGCCTGGTTCAAAAGCTCTTACAAATTTTGGTAGCCATTTTCCACGATTCAGCCAATAAAAACCTGCTGAGTTTTCAATCACATCTGGACGCGACACAAAGCCCATTTCTGGATTAAAAGCTTTGTTGTTTACATTTTGTGTTAGCCAGTACATCCAATCGATTCCTCTGTGCGATAACTGATAATGCGCCGCCAAACCCGTTGAATTTTCATTGGTAGATTTAGACGTCATCGCCATCGTATTGATACTTGTACTTTCGTTGATACGGAAAAATCCATCTGCTGAAGCAGTGATATTGGCATGGTCGCTATCGTTTTTCAAAGTAGCAATTCCTCCAATTCGGTTTTGTTTTCCAATATTTTGAGAGTAACGACCAACTAAGAAATCTGTAGCGCTATTGATGTCATTACCTTTTTGGCGAACATACATAAAACCAGTATTGCTTTTGGTAGAACGATTTACGATTCTTGCTCCCAACACAATTGGCACTGGATTTCCTTCAGCATCTAAGCCAATTCTTCTACTAAAAAATGGCTGAATACGCTGCTGACCACCAAAATATTCTTCAATGGGACTCAATCCAGCGGCAAAAAGAGAGGCATTTTCCAAGAAAAACTGACGACGTTCTGGAAAGAAAACCGATAATCTTGAAAGATTATTTACTTGTCGGTCGGCATCAGCTTGGGCAAAGTCTGTATTATATGTTAAATCAAGAACAGTATTGGGTGTAATTGCCCATTTTATTTCTCCGCCCATTTTTATTTTAGAACCATTCTTTTGGTCGTAAAACTCAGAGCCATCGTATTTATCTTCAGAAATTAACAAATAAGGTTGAAATCTAATATTTGCTTTTGGTGGTGGTGGCGAAATGTTTGATAATTTACCTGCATATTGCATTCTAGCAGGAGTAAATGAACGTGGCAAAGCCGACCAAATAGTTTGCTCGTTGGTCATTCTTCGCATTCTGAAGAAATTAATGCCCCAAGTATTAAAATCAGAACTTCGTTGGTATCTCAGCGTTTGCCAAGGAATTGAAAACTCTGCTATCCAAGCGGTATCTGTTCGGGAAGTACGCACACGCCAAAGTCCGTCCCAATCTTCATCAAAAACTTGGTCGTCAAAAGCCAATAAATCTCTTTGCGAACCATAAGGATTGGTCATGAAAATCATGGCATTTCGTTCGTCATTAAAACCATCAATTGAAATACCGATTTGGTCGCTTCTGCCATAATCGAAATCACGTTGAAGATTCGTTACACGCAATGCCTTTTTGCCCAAAGGTTCATGCAAAATGGCAGCGATGTACAAGTAATCTTTATTGTACAATAATTTGAACACAGATTTTTGCGAAGCCTCTTGTTTTTGAAAAGGCTCAACTTGTACGAAATTGGTAATTGGATTTGCTGTATTCCACGCAGATTCTTCTAATTTTCCGTCAATTTTAATAGAATGCTCGATACGGACGGCTTGTGTTTGCTTTTTAATAGAATCTGGTAAGAAAATTTCTTGGGCTTGAAGTAGCTTACTAAAACAAAGAATTATCCACAAAGCGTAAAAATATTTCATATTTAAATAATGTTGATAAAGAGGTTTTGTTTACTTAAATGAGGTTTGAGGTGACAAAAATTAGGGACACAGCAAAGCTACGTCCCTAGACCCCTTAACCAAATTAATTATTATTTTTCTTATTTAAAAAGATCTTTTGAGAAGATTATTTAAAAAAAGCTCCGTAATAAACACAAGTTTTTACATTTACTTCGGAGCTTTTGAAATTTACTCTGTATAATTTTATGTTGATGAATTGTAATTCAAAAGATTACAGTTCGCAAATAACGTATAATTTGTATATGGATTTAGATAAATTCGCCAAAAAACAATATCCTTTCGACCAATAACGTAAATGATGTAAAATCGGAGAAAGCCAATTTGTTTTACTGTTCATCGAAAAGAATATATTTTTACTAATTTTTTGTATAAATTTGATATACAATCTTCTCAATATAAAAGCTATTAATCGTGCAATCAACTGCTTCATTTCCACATAGAACAGCCTTTTTTACTGATCTCCCCGCCAAAGGAGTACTTAGTCAGCGTTGGGCTTATCATTCCCTTTTTTGGATTGTACTAAGTATGTACAATATTTTGTACTTTGGCTTTTTGCTCAATAACTACACACAGGCAGTTTTTGAATATTCGGTAAAATTCCCATTTTACTTTATTCTGGTTTATGGAAATATATATTATTTAATTCCCCGTTTTTTACTTACAGGTAAATACTTTCAATACTTTGTGTTTTTGGTTTTATCCACTTTGCTGTCGGTAGCTGTTATTCAAACGCTGATTAATCATTTAATTTTAATCAATTATTGTCCAGTGGGTTATCATCCAAATGTTTTATTCGACCCAAAACCTACAGCCAAAAGAATGTTCGATACTTTTTCGGTTTTAGGAGTAACCAGCGGATTAAAACTAACGAAAGATTGGATTGATAATCAAGAAAAAATCAAAGAATTAGAAGGACAAAGTGTAAAAAATGAATTAGAATTTTTGAAGTCTCAGATTCAGCCTCATTTCTTTTTTAATACCTTGAATAATTTATATTCCTTGACCATCAAAAAATCTGATTTAGCACCAGAAGTAGTGGTAAAGCTTTCAGGATTAATGAGTTATATGTTGTATGAGTCGGATAGCCATGAAACCACATTAAAAAAAGAAATAGAACATATTCAAAATTATTTAGATTTAGAAAGCCTGAGATTCGGGAAACGTTTAAATTTAGATTTTCAAATTGAAGGGAGTATCGAACAGCGTAAACTTGCGCCACTTCTTTTATTGCCATTTATTGAAAATGCTTTCAAACATGGAACTTCGCATGAAACAGGTGTTTTAGATTTGAAAATTACCCTTAAAATCTTAAATGGAAAATTACTTTTTGTAGTTGTAAATCCTCGATTTGATAATAGTTCAAATCGGAAAAAACACAAAGGTTTAGGACTTAAAAATGTTCAGCGAAGATTAGCCTTACTTTATGGGAATAATTACGAGTTGAACATACAACCTACTGAAAAACAATACTTTATTTCATTATTTATTCCTTTAAAATAGGCACATGAAATTGAAAACCCTTATAGTGGATGATGAGCCATTGGCATTAGATGTATTAGAAACTTTTATCGAAAGAATCGACAGCCTTGAATTAGTTGGGCGTTGTGAAAACGGTATTCAAGCTTTTAATTATCTGAAAAAAGGCGATATCGATTTACTTTTTCTGGACATAGAAATGCCAACTTTAGATGGAATGGAATTGTTGAAAAGTCTTCAAAATCCACCAAAAGTAATTATCACAACGGCTTATCGAGATTACGCTGTTGAAAGTTTTGAATTGAGTGTGGTAGATTACTTATTAAAACCTATCCCTTTTCAACGTTTTGTAAAGGCTGTCAATAAAGTTGTACCGAAAGAAAACGAAGCGAATCAACAAATAACTACCAGTACTTCTGTTCAATTAAATGGTAACGAACGCCCAGAAGCGATGTTTATTAAAGTTGATAAACGCATCGTAAAGATTAATTTTTCAGATATTTTATTCATCGAAAGTTTAAAGGATTATATCCGAATTCACACTTTGGCAGGCACTTTTGTTACTTATCAAACCATGAATGGCATTGGTGATATTTTACCAGCAGAACAATTTGCTAGAATTCATAAATCATTTATTGTGTCGATAGCCAAAGTAACTTCTATCGAAGCAGGAGATTTAATTGTTTCAGGAAAAAGCTTACCAGTAGGCAGAAGTTTCAGAGATGGAATTTTAGAAAAGATTTATAAAACAGGTGTATTAGCAGTAAAGTAAATTTTGCTAATCATAAAAAAGCCATTCTTCATGCGAAGAATGGCTTTTTTATGATGTTTTGATACTTGATTACTCCAAATTATGCTCACTATGAATAACTTCCAAACGTCTTCCTTTAATAATTTTGCGGAATTTAGTTTGGGTCATTCTATGTTCTCTTTCAAAGCCAGCATGATAAAATGCTCTGATGATAAGAATTAAAACCAATAAAGTAATGTCCCAAGAATATTGAACGGCATAAAACAGACCCATTGCAAGTAATAAACCTACCAAAATATAATAATAGCCATACCAATAACTACCGTTACGTTCTTGCATAAACCACACCAACGGAAGGTGTAAAGGAAAAGCCCACAATAAATTTCTGTTGTAATCAGTTACACCGTGGTCTGTTCCGAACCACAAGAAAAGTAATAACCAACCAATTAGACCAGCAACTGAAAAAAGTATTTTATCAAAAGAGTATCCTTTCTGACGCCTTTTCCAGTGAAAGTATGTTTTGTAGCCAGTGAAAAGAAATATTAGTAATAGCCAAAATCTTGGAGTAAATATAAAAAGTGGCTCTTCGTCGATAGGAGTTGTTGAATAAAGTGGATTTTCTGAACGAACTAAAAAGCGTAAAACGTGGTGCGTCATTCTTTTAGCGGCACGCATACTTTTTTGTAAATTTTCAGGTAAATAACAGGCTTTAAATTGTAAAATTCTTTCGTCAGCAGGTGCGCCTAAAGCAATATTCATTCCCAATGCCGACCAATAATGATGTTTTCTGATTAAACATTTGTTCATCCATTGGCGGTAGGTACTATCATTCATTTCAGGGATATTTTGTAAATGAACACTATCAGTACAAGCCAACATCATGGCGTCTCTTACCCTTGTAGCACAGTTATCGTAAAAGAATTTATACATATAAACCCTTTTGCTAGGGTCGTTATAAGTATTTTCAAGATGATTATAAACAATTTGCTTTTGACTAGCCGAAATATCAAGTACTTGCTCAGTCATATTGCGGTGTTGTTGCTGATAATACTCTTGGTAAGCCATTAAAGGCGCATGAGACATTTTGTATGGAAGCTGACCTTTGACAAATTTCCAATAGAAATTTTCGGTTTCAAAGTCATATACACCAAAATTGTAAGCTTTATCTATTTGATTTACAGGGTCATAAATCCATAAAAGCGTATGCCCAAAAGCATCATTTAGTTCATTGCCGGGTTCAACAGTAATTAAACTTACTTTGCTGTTTGCAGAAAGATTTTGAGCTTCGGTCCTGATATTTGTAGAAATCAGGAAGGCGAAAAACAGTATCAAATGTTTAAATGAAGAGAGGTATTTCATATATTAGTTTGGATTTGGGATGAATTAACCCCCTAAAATAATAAAATTTTATGCTTTACCAGCAACAACAATCACAATTTCACCTTTAATTGTGTTTGGATTACTTTGGTAGTGCAAAAGTATTTCAGATAATGTACCTCTGATATTTTCTTCAAAAACTTTAGTTAATTCACGAGAAACGCAAGCTTGGCGGTCTATTCCTAAGAATTCCGCTAATTGTTCCAGTGTTTTTAAAAGACGATGTGGCGATTCATAAAGGATAATAGTTCTTTCTTCTTCTACTAAATTTTTAAGTCTTGTTTGCCTGCCTTTTTTATGAGGAAGGAAACCTTCAAAAATAAAACGATCAGCAGGTAAGCCAGAATTTACCAAAGCAGGAACAAAAGCAGTAGCACCCGGCAAGCATTCTACTTCAATACCTTGTTTCAAGCATTCTCGCACCAATAAAAAACCAGGGTCAGAAATAGCTGGCGTACCAGCATCTGAAACCAGTGCCAATACTTTTCCTTCTTTCAATAATTTGATGATGCCATTTGTGCCATGATGCTCGTTGTGCGCATGATGTGCATATAAAGGTTTCGATATATTCAAATGTTTTAGCAATATCCCTGAATTTCGAGTATCCTCAGCTAAAACAGCATCAACAGATTGTAAAATCTTTACAGCTCTATAAGTAATGTCATCCAGATTTCCGATTGGCGTGGGAACAAGGTATAATTTCATAATAATTGGGGAATTTAAGCCTATATGAAGCAAATTGGAGTACAACCTGATTAAAGAATTAACAAATCTATCGCTTTAGCCAGTTTGTAATCTTTGTCAGTAATGATATTTCCAGCATCATGAGTATTGAGTTCAATGCTTACTTTATTATAAACATTAGTCCAGAAAGGGTGGTGATTTTGTTTTTCAGCCAAGAAAGCCACACGAGTCATAAAGGCAAAAGCCTCTGAAAAATCTTTGAAAAGAAAATCTCTTTTCAATTTATTGTCTTCTTCTATCCACATAGTTTTAATGTTTAATGTTAAGAAAACTGTATAAAACAAAAAAGGTTAGCTGTTAGGCTAACCTTTGTAGAGAGTGAGGGATTCGAACCCCCGGACCTGTTACAGTCAACAGTTTTCAAGACTGCCGCAATCGACCACTCTGCCAACTCTCTTCGTTTTTGATGATGCAAAATTAGTGCTTTCTTTCTTTTTGTGCAACTTTTACGCAAAAAAAATATCAAAAAAAATATCAGTGAATGTAAGTTTGGCTGATTATTAGGGAGTTAAAGTGTAAAAAAACTTTAAAGTTTTTTTGTAAATATCTATTTTAAAGGTCGCTCAATGGCCTTTTGAGCTTGTTTTTTCAGTTTTATCTCTTTTTGATTTTAAAATGTATAGCAATTTTGATTAAGTTTTTGATGATGAATCAAAGCTTACAAGGAAATATCAAACCAGTAAGGCAATACTTTAATTTTTGTAAAAAAATAATCAACAAAATATTATCAAATTGATTCATCAAGTAAATCTCAAAAAACTGACTTATGAATCAATTTTTAATGTTAAAGCTTTCAATTTTCTATCTTGTTTCACTCCTTAATCTAAAACTTTTGTCGTAAATTGTCGCCTATTTTAGTTTGATAAATAAGTACACGATGAACAAGATAAAACAACTCATTCAAAATCTTAGTGTTATTATTCAAACAGCGCTGTTGAATTCTCTGCATTTGCTTTGGCTTCAAATAGATAAATTGTTGGTAATAATATTGGGTGAAGAACAGGTACAAATACTTTATAAGCGCCTCGATAGTATAAAGGCTTATTTTTCAGATGCAAAACAAAAAATTAGCCAAAGTTTTGATAAAGAATCTGCTTATTATAAACCGATAAGAACACTTTGGAAATCATTTGTATGGACAGTACTGGCAGGTGTTTTCTATCTTTTTTGTATCCAAACCAACTTTTTGTGGTTAACTGGCGAAATGCCTTCGGTAGGAGAATTACAAAACCCTAAACTTTCTCAATCATCAGAGATTTATTCAGAGGACGGTGTTTTAATGGGGAAGTTTTTTCAAGAAAATCGCACACCTATCAAAAACTATAAAGACCTTTCTCCTTTTTTAGTAAAAGCATTAGTTGCTACAGAAGATGCTCGTTTTTATCAACATTCAGGAATTGACTTTAGAGCCATTTTTGGCGTAGTGGCTGGGATTGTCACAGGGGCAAGTGAACGTGGTGGTGGAAGTACCATTACGCAACAATTGGCCAAAAACCTTTTTAAAACCCGTAAAAAAGAAGGTGTTGCCAAAAAAGGAGTATTTGGTTATGTACCAGTTTTGGGCAAGTTTGTCATCAAAACGAAAGAATGGTTAACAGCCATCAAACTTGAAAGGTATTATACTAAAGAAGAAATTATTTTATGGTACTTGAACACCGTTGATTTTGGCAGTAATTCTTACGGAATAAAAGTAGCCGCCAAAACATATTTTAATACTTCACCAGATAGCTTAAATGTGCAAGAAGCTGCGGTATTAGTTGGAATGCAAAAAGCAACCAATACTTATAATCCAAGAAGGAATTACGATAAATCTTTGAAAAGAAGAAATACCGTTATGTCACAAATGGTGAAGTATGGTTATTTAACAAGAGTTCATTATGACTCGCTTTCAAAATTACCAATTAAGTTGAAAATAAATGAGGAATCTCCTTATGATGGTTCAAGTAATTACTTTAAAACAGCCGTAGCGAAAGCATTAAAAGAATGGGCGGATACAAGTGATGTTGAATTAGATTTGTATAGAGATGGACTAAAAATTATTACTACTGTTGATTCAAGAATGCAAATCTATGCAGAATCATCTGTTCAGGAAGGAATGCGAGCTTTGCAAAAAACTTTTGATAATCATTGGTCTGGAAAAAATCCTTGGTCAGATGAAAAAGGAAATGAAATTCCGGGATTCATTGATACTGTTGCTAAAAGAACTAGCTATTATAAAGCTTTAGCAGCAAAATATAAAAACAACTCAGATTCTATTTGGCATTACATGAAAAATGTAAAGCGTAAAATGTGGGTTTACTCAAGAAATGGTTCTGGAGAAGAACAAATGACGATGAGTGCTTACGATTCGATTGTGTATTACAAGCGTTTTTTACAGGCTGGTATGATAAGTATGGATCCGTTCACGGGGCATATTAAAGCTTGGGTTGGTGGTTTAGATTTTCAATATTTTAAATATGACCACGTCAATCAAGGGCGTCGTCAACCTGGTTCTACTTTCAAACCATTTGTTTACACCACAGCGATTGATGGTCCGAAAGATATGTCGCCATGTACACAGATTAAAGATGAACCTTTTGAAATTGAAGTAGAAGAAAAAGGCGAAAAAAAAATCTGGCGTCCACACAATGCCGATGGTCGATTTACTTATACTTCGATGTCGCTACGAAGGGCGATGGCTCGTTCTATCAACTCTTGTGCTGCTTGGTTAACTAACGAAGTTGGTCCCGATTCTGTAGTTTATTATGCTCATAAAATGGGAATCAAAAGTCCATTAGCGGCTGTTCCATCCATTGGTTTAGGGTCTAACGATGTTACTTTATTTGAAATGGTTGGTTCTTATGGATGTTTCTTGAATGAAGGAATTTATACACAACCTATGTTGGTCGTTGAAATTCAAGATAGAAACGGAAATACGATTCATACTTTTGAGCCAGAACGCCATCAAGCCATCAGAAAAGAATCTGCTCAGTTAATGAGATACATGTTAGAAGGTGGTTTGGAAGAACAAGGAGGTACTTCACAAAACCTTTGGTCGTTTAAAGATTTATTTGATGGAAAAGACCGCTACAAATCACGTTTTGCTGGAAAAACGGGTACAACTTCTAATCATTCAGATGGTTGGTACATGGGTTTAACCAGTAATTTGGTAACAGGAACTTGGGTAGGTGGCGACGACCGTTCTATCCACTTTAGGAGTGGAGCTTATGGTGAAGGTTCTAAAACGGCATTGCCACTTTTTGGGCGATATATGTCAAAAGTGATTAAAGACCCAAGTCTTGAGGCATATCATCCTGTACCTTTTGAAAAATTAGATCCAAAGCGAATTACCAAGCCTTTCAACTGTACGGTAAGATATGCTGCTGTAAACGATTCAACCAATGCTGATAGTAATTATGTTAGGTCTGATTCACTTGCACCAGTAAGGTCACCCAATGAAGCAAGACCTGATTCATCGGGTAGAGGAAATTAATTCATCGGAAAAATAGCAAGAGCATCTAAGGATATTTAGATGCTCTTTTAAATAAATTATAAAGTTATGACGAAAGAAAGCATCTCGGAATACTTCAAGGAATTGCAAAATCAGATTTGTGCATCCTTAGAAAATGCCGATGGAAAAGCAACTTTTCATGAGGATAATTGGCAGCGTGAAGGCGGTGGCGGAGGAAGAAGTAGAGTTATCCAAAACGGAAATGTTATCGAAAAAGGTGGAGTAATGTTTTCTGCTGTTTGGGGAGATTTACATGAAAAAATGTTAGCCTCAATGGGCTTGACAGAAAAGGTTGATTTTTTTGCAACAGGAGTATCTATCGTTTTGCATCCAAATAGTCCGAAAGTGCCTATTATTCACATGAATGTAAGGTACTTTGAGATGTCTAACGGAACATATTGGTTTGGCGGTGGAATAGACCTGACGCCACATTATGTTGTGGAAGAAGATGCCATTTGGTTTCATCAATACTTAAAAACTGTTTGTGACCAACATGATGAAAGTTATTATCCTAAATTTAGAAATTGGGCGGATGATTACTTTTTCAATACACATAGAAATGAAACTCGTGGGATTGGTGGAATATTTTTTGATTATCAAAAACCAAATGAATCTCGTAATAAACAGGACTTGTTTGCTTTTGTAAAAGCCATTGGAGAATCTTTTGCACCGATTTACACACATTTTATGCAAAAGAATAAAGATTTGCCTTTTACTGAAAATGAAAAAACATTCCAAATGTTACGCCGTGGACGTTATGTAGAATTCAATTTAGTTCACGACAGAGGCACGAAGTTTGGACTCGAAACCAATGGACGAACAGAATCCATCTTGATGTCGATGCCACCAATGGCACAATGGGTTTATGATTATAAAGCAGATAAGGGTTCGGAAGAAGAGAAAACCTTGAGTCTTTTAAAGAAGGGAATTAATTGGGTTTAGAGGCAACTCTAAACCTTTTTTTATTGATGACGAATTTTTTCTTCAAGTAATTTGATTTGAATTTGCAAAGATTTTATTTCAGAAACTTTACTTTCAAGCAATTGCTTTAGCAATTGTAATTGAATTCCCAAACCTTCTATTTGCTGATGAAGCAACTTGTTATGAAATTCTAATTGTTTGGAAGGATTACTGAAATCGTTAATATTATCTTTTGGCGTTTCAACTTTAATCTGTTGATTTTGTCGTAATTCTTCCACAGAAATTACAGAAAAATCTAGTTTCTGCAAATTATCTAAGTTGATTCCGAAGTAATTACAAATCGCATCACAAACATCCAAAGAAGGGAAAGTATGCCCATTTTCATAATCAGACAATGCACTTTTACTTACATCCAGTATTTTGCCTAATGCTTCTAATGTCAACTTATTTCTTTTTCTCAGAATTCTGAGATTGGCACTAAACTTACTTTCCATTTAATCTTTGTATTTATTATGGCAATTGAAGTATTGATAGGATGTTCGTAAAATTAATAATTTGCTTAAATGGGTTTTTGTTATTTCAAACCAGAAAGGTCTCCGCAACATCTTTCGCAGAGACCTTTTTGTTTAATTATTCAACTAAAGTACATGCTTTGGCAGAAAAATTCAATTGATAGCTCCGAAGATATTACTCAGCATCTGCTGACCATACAATTTTTTTCTTTTTACCAACCACTAAAACAATTCTAGTTGGGCTTGGTAAAAGCATCAATCTTGCATTGGCAATTGGGTTTTCTTCTAATTCTACTTCAACACCAGCATCAGCACCTACTTCAATACCACCATCGCTAGTTTCTTTGAAAGAGCGAGCTAAATAAGCGGTTGGTAAAAGTACATCAGACTCTGGACAATATTCTTTGTGAATTTCTTGAAGAATATTTTCTAAAAAGTCGCCGTATTTATCGTTAAAATCATCTTCTAAATCGTGAAGTGCTTCTTCTACATCATCATAATCACGATGGTCGTAACCCATTTGGCTAAGAGCGATTCGTTTTTCAAACAAAGAAAGAAGTTCTTTATCAAGTTCCTGAATATTCATTGAATTAAATTTTGTAATTGATATATGATACAAAATTGCAAAGTCCTGCGTTGAATCTCAAATTTATCGACAAAAATTTATCTTTACAAAATCCTAAATTAAGAAGCTCAAGGGAGCTAAATCCCAAGCTTGTTGTGGATTATGTAAAATTTTTCCATCACTAATTTCTAATGGAGAAGCGATATTATTATGGTAAAGTTGCCCAGTTCCTAGTCCTTGAGGCAATGGATTGTTGAATTCTGCGGTAAATTGTGTGATAGCATTCAAACCAACATTCGATTCTAAAGCTGAAGTAAGCCACCAACCAATTTTTAAACGATTGGCATTTTCAATCCATTCTCTACATTGTTGAAAACCGCCAACTAAAGTAGGTTTCAAAATAATGTACTGAGGCATTATTTTTTTTAGCAATTTATATTTTTCTGTGTACTCACGAACGCCGATGAGTTCTTCATCCAAAGCAATTGGGATAGGCGTAACCTTGCAAAGTTCTGCCATCAAATCTTCATTTCCTTGACGAATGGGCTGTTCAATAGAATGTAATTGGTATTCTGAAAGTCGATGAAGTTTTGGTAATACTTCATCAATCGAAAATGCACCGTTGGCATCTACTCTTAATGTAATTTGTTCGGGTGTGTAGCGTTTTCGGATATATTCTAATAATTCACACTCTTTGTCAAAATCTATCGCCCCAACTTTTATTTTGATGGTATCATAACCAGCTTCCAATTTTTGGTCAATCTGGCGAAGCATAAAATCTTTACTTCCCATCCAAACCAATCCATTGATGTCAATTTGGCGTTCAGCTTTGGCAAAAGCATTGTTGAAAACTTTTCGTTTTCCACCATTCATTAAATCAAGCATGGCGGTTTCAAAACCGAAAACAACAGATGGAAATGATTTTTCTAATACTTGTTCAAGAATGATGTTGAGATTCCAAGGATAAACTTCTAATTCAAGTGTATTGAAGTTCTCGCAGATACCCAAAAGCTGTAATTCAAAATCTGGTCGGTCGTCAATACTGAGTCCTTTCAATGGTGCACACTCGCCTAAACCGAAAACCGTCGGGTTGTCAGAGTCAAAAATCTTAATGAAGTAGCTATCTTTGTGCGTTAGCACACCCCGAGACGTTCCTGCCTCGAATTTAAAATCTAGCGTATATTTTGCAAAGACAGCTTTAAGACTCATTTTCTGGTAAGCCCAATTTTTTTAAAAGAATTTAGCAATAAGGTTTGTGCCGAAATAAATAAATTTCAGCAATTATTTTACATTAATCGTCTGATTGTCTGTGTATTAATGGTTCTGGAAAGATCTTCTGTGAGACAAGTACTCCGTTAAAGTATCTTAAAAGGGAGTTGAAATTAGTAAAAAGTCAGAACTCTTTATGAATTTTGCAGTGTAAAATTTTTATTTTTTATGAAAACTGGAAATTAAATAATTTTTTGAATTTGATTTTAAAGAAAAAAATAAAACCATAGTCCCAGCAATAGCTAATATTTTGCTAGCGCTCATTTTATTCTTAATGCTAAAAATATGCGTTTTCTTCTTTTACCTTTTTCTTGGCTTTATGGTTTGGTTACCGATTTTAGAAATTACTGCTACGATAACCAGTTTTTTAGCGTGAGTACTTTTGAAAAACCAGTAATCAACATTGGAAATCTAACCGTTGGCGGAACAGGGAAAAGTCCACACGTTGAATATTTAATTCGTTTGCTCAAGAAGGATTTCAACATTTTTACGCTAAGTCGTGGTTATGGTCGAAAAACAAAAGGTTTTATTGTTGCAGATGAAAATGCTACAGCCGAAACGATAGGAGATGAGCCTATGCAGTTTTACAATAAATTTAAAAATGAAGTAAAAATTGCAGTTGGAGAGAAAAGAGCGGAAGCCTTGAACACTATTTTTTCAAATTTCCTTGCGACAGATTTAGTGATTTTAGACGATGCCTTTCAACATCGTGCCGTAAAACCCTCTTTGAATATACTCTTGATGGATTTTCATCGACCGATTGACAAAGATTTTACTTTTCCTGCTGGCAGACTTCGTGAAAGAAGACGTGGCGCTGAAAGAGCTGATATTCTAATCGTAAGTAAATGTCCTGATGATTTGTCAGAAACAGAGCAGCAACAAATTGCCAATAAAATTACTCCATACTTGTCAGCTGAAACGCCCATTTTTTTTACGGGAATTCGTTATGGAGAACCGCAAGCAATGAGTCAAAATTCAAACAAAGATTTTGCTGAAACAATATTATTGGTTTCGGGCATTGCCAGACCAGAACCTTTTGAAACGTATTGTCAGCAATATTTTAACGTAACACAACATTTGATTTATAAAGACCATCATCATTTTACGGAACAAGATTTTAGGTTTATTTTGGATACTTTTGATAAAATTCCTGCAACAAAAAAAAGTATTTTGATGACCGAAAAAGATATGGTGAAATTTCAGATTTTTCTGGAAAATGAAAAGTTGAAAGAAATTCCAATGTTTTATTTGCCTATCGAAATTTACTTTCTGAATGAAAGTGAACAATTATTTAATGAATTAGTATTGAAAAACTGTAAACCATCAAAAAGTAAAGCCTAAATTGGTAGATAAAAGACTTTTATATTTTTTGAGTCATTACAAGCGAAATCCGCTTGACCCTCTTTCGCCTTTTTTATTTAATTTTGCATCGTGAATTTCAAAAGATATATCCTAACATTTTTAGGGCTTCTCATTTCAGAAGTCTTGTTGGCTCAGTTCTCTACTTCGGGTTTTGGTACGGGAACGCAATCAACCAATAATTTTCCACAAGGAAAAACAACAGATAAAGCTAAAAGTCCAACAGGAAGAGCAGGCGTAGATGACTCAACAAAAGTTATTTATGGACCAACTTCTACCAAATACTTTTTAGAAGAAGATGTTTTTAATAATCGTAAAAAACTTTATACGATTGATACAACAATTGGCGAAGGACATAATTTCAATTTTGTTCAACGCTATAGAAATATGTACCAAGATTTAGGAAATATTGGTACAGCCATTCGTCCAATTTTCTTCCAAGCACCCGAACAAATCGGGACAATGCTTGGCTATGATGCCTATACATTGTACGCTTTCAAGCCCAATCAAGTACGATACTTCAATACTCGTTCGCCTTTTACCAATTTAGTTTATGTAACGGGTGGGAATACCCAAGATTTATTACAATTTGAATTCAGCCGAAATGTTGATTCTTTGTGGAATTTCAGCATCAATCTACAAAGAATTGTGAGTAACAAACAGTTGGTAACAAGTTCTACTTCTACCAATAAAAATGCTTTGGGTCATTGGGATTTTATGATTCATACCAATTACCAAACCAAAAACAGAAAGTATCAACTTTTGGCTTATGCCAATTTATCAGACCATAATTCAAACGATGAAGGCGGTGTTTTGCCACAAGGTAGAAGCTATGATTTGATACTTCAACAAGGTAATAATGCTGCTATTTTGAATAATGCTGCTACCAGAGATAAATTCTACAATCTTCATCTTTATCATGAATACGTTGGTTATAAAGCTTTTCAGGTATATCAAGTGCTTGATTATCAGACAAGAAAAGTACAGTTCAGAGACCCAGATTATATTGCGAATTGGACGAACGGATTTTACCCAATTGCTTATGATACTTTAGGAAAAGCCTCTCGTTATACCACAAATGCCGCAGTAACCGGAAAAATGAAGTTAGATTCACTTTATAACGAAAGTCAATACAGCATTTTTGAGCATAAATCAGGCATCAAAGGATTTTACAGAGGTTTTAATTATCGTTTGCACTTGCGTCAACGTTTCTTTGGGTTCACTAATCCTTTGTACAATTATAGTATTAGCAGAAACGAAAACTTTTTAGGTGTTTGGTTGAATCAATACTTCAAAGACAGCACGAGGGCTTTTGCAGAATTGGAATATTTATTAACGGGAAGTGATTTTAAATTGAATGTAGAATTTCAAGGGAAATGGTTGAATATTGGCGGAAAAGCCATGTCCACTTCGCCAACTTTGGTGCAACAAGTAACGTTTAATGATGGTTTCCGTTGGGATAAAAACACTACAGCTTTCGTGACTGACCGTGGAATCAGTAACAACATGCAAACTTATCATGCTTATGCTTCGGCAAGTCCTAAGTTTGGGAAATTGACGCTTCGACCAAGTGTAGATATTAATTTAATCAACAGTTATATTTATTATGATACTCTGGCTTTTGTAAAACAGGCAACAGAAGATATTGCGATTTTCAGGGCTGGTTTGGGAATGGATTTAAGAAAAGGAGCTTTTTCTACCATCAGCCAATTGTATTTGACAACAACAACTGGTCCAGATTTAATCAGAATTCCAAAGATATTTGCCAGTACTCGTCTAGCTTTTGATTTATTGTACAAGAAAAAACTCTTTATCCAAACAGGTTTGGAGCTTCATTATAAATCAAATTATTATGCTGACGCCTATATGCCAGTCATTCAGCAATTTCATTTGCAAGATAAACAGATGATAAATGGCTATTTGCAAGCAGATGCTTTTGCCGATATGCGAATCAACAGAGTGCGTTTATTTTTCAAATTTGCCAACGTTGCTCAAGGAATACTTGGTAATGGATATTACGCCGCTCCAGGCTTCTTAGGAATGGGAAGAACATTTGGCTTTGGCTTACAATGGTTGCTTTTTGATTAATTAGTGAATGAGTGAGTTAGCGAATTAGTGATTTGTGAATGATTTTATTTTGTTTTAAAAGAATCTAAGTTGCTGCTCAATATCAAATTTAGTAATGAATTGTTAAGTCAAAATTTTGAAGTCAATCACTAAATCACTCATTCACAATTCACAATTTCAAAACATGACAAACGAACAAAAACAATACGCTACCAAAACAATGTTAGGATTAAAACTCCCGACTGACCCACGTTGGGTAAATATCGCTGAAAAAAATATTGAAGAAATCTTGATTGACCATGCTTATTGCGAGCAAAAAGCGGCTTCGTCTTGTATTTCACTAATCATTCAATTTCCTGAAAAAGAAAAACTCAGAGAAGTATTGATGCCAGTGGTTTCGGAAGAATGGGCGCATTTTAGAATGGTGATTAAAGAATTGGATAAACGTGGCTTGGCTTTGGGGAATCCTCGAAAAGATTTGTACGTGCATCAATTGTATGAAGGAATGAAACGTGGCGGTTCTCGTGAAGAACAACTGGGCGAAAGATTATTTATGAATGCCCTCATTGAAGCCCGCAGTTGCGAACGTTTTAGATTACTTTCTTTAGAAATTTCGGATGAAAGTCTTAGAGAATTCTACCATGAATTGATGATTTCGGAAGCGGGACATTACGTAAACTTTATTGACCTAGCGAAAGAGTACTTGTCTGAAAATTATGTGAAACAACGTTGGAATGAATGGCTAGAAATGGAAGCAAACATTATGAAAAATTTGGAGTTGAGAGGGGATAGAGTGCATTGATTTTTTTTAAAAGATTCAAGATACAAGAGACAAGATTTTTGGGTGGAGATTTTAGGGTTTTTGGACTTTAAGACTTTAGAACAAAAGATTAAAGATATAAGAAACAAGATTCTTTTGGACTTTGGGATTTTAAGATAAAAGATTCAAGATACAAGAAAAAAGATTTTTTAGACTCTGGGATTTGAGAACCAGAGATTTTTAGATTACAATTAGTCCTGTACTAAGGTTTTGTTTTGTCTATAAAATAAAATTGATGTAGCGGCAACTCTTGCAGTTGCCGCATTCAAAATGGCAACCGCAAGGGATTGCCGCTACTTGTTTAGTTTATCAAGCTGTTTTACCTTTTTGTCAGCTTAACAAACTACTAAATGACATTTCACAATTAATAACTCATACTTCATATTTATAATCATCTACAAAAAATGAAGTTTGATAATTTTCAAATCTTCAAATTTCCAAACTTTCAAATTAAGCTATCATGCAAACTTTCCTCGACCAAGCCGCTGAATATATTTTTAAACAACATTCCCTCAATCAGCTCAGTCGGGTTTGTATCGTGATTCCTTCTCGTCGTGGGGTTTTGTACTTCAAAGATGCTTTGGCGAAGCTTTCTGATAAACCTTTTTTAGCTCCCGATGTACTGGCTATCGACGATTTTGTGAATACCATGACGGGCGTTCGCCAAATTGATCAAGTGGCTTTATTGTTTGAATTGTACGATGTTTTTAAAGAAATTGACCCCAATGTTGTGTTTGAAAGATTTATGACTTGGGCAAGTACTTTGCTGAATGATTTTGATAAAATAGACCAATATTTAGTAGATGCCAAAGCCTTGTTTTCGTATATGACGGAAGCCAAAGCCATAGAACGTTGGCAAATGCAATTGGGAGAGTCGCAGAAAGATAAAAATCTTAAAACCGACCGCACCGACCGATACTTCAAACTTTTCGAGAATATTTTTACAGTTTACCAAAATCTTCGTCAGCATTTGGCAGACAAGGGTTTACATTATCGTGGAATGGCGTATCGTGAGTTGGCTGATAATGTTGAAAAATATATTTTAAGCAAAGAGCGTCATACAAAATATTACTTCGTGGGCTTTAATGCCTTGAGTGATGCCGAAGAAAAAATCATTCGTACTTTATTAAAACGAAAAGGTTTTGCTGAAACCCTTTGGGATTCAGATGCTTATTATCTCTATAATAAAGACCAAAAAGCTGGAAACTGGCTTCGTTATTACAAAAATGGCGACGAGAAAAATGGTATTACTCCCCTTTTTAATGAAGAGTGGAAATGGCAGTCGGATGAATTATTAAAAGGCAAAAAGAAGATTCAAATTATTGGAGTAGCCAATGCCAGTGTACAAGCAAAAGTAGCAGGACATCTTTTTAAAGATTGGGAAAACACTTCAAAAGTCGATTCAACTGTTCCTAAATCGCAGACAGCAATCGTTTTGGGTGACGAGAATTTATTAGTACCTGTGATGAACTCTTTAGATGAATCAGTCAAAGATTTTAACATTACGATGGGGCTTTCTTTGCGAAATTCTATGCTATTTACGTTGGTTGATGCTCTTTTTGAATTACAAAAGAATTTAGTAGAATTTAAAACAGAAGACGGCGGAACGGTAAAAATTCCAAAATTCTCGCATCGACAAATTGTAAGGGTGTTGAATCATCCGTTTTTGAGGAGGTATGAGTTGATAAGGTTTAAACCTCACCCCCCAGCCCCCTCTCCTGTTGAGAGGGGGGGCATTTCTGCGAGTGATTCTTTTTCTGATGAAAAAGAATACTTTCAGGCTTCAGTAAACGATTCTTTACTTTCTGAAAGTAACACGTCAGAAAGTAAAGAATCAAAAAACAGTTCCACCTCTCAACAGGAGAGGGGGTTAGGGGGTGAGGTTATTCATAACGTTTTCACCACCGACGCCCAAACATGGAAATACCTAAAACCCTTTGTAAGAGAAAACCGCATTGAATCTACCAAAGCAGAGGAATTATTATGGCAACTCCTTCGCAACCGACAGTTTGAAAACTATAAGTTCAGAAGACAGCATGCAGTTTTGGGTTATATCGTCGATTTTATCAATATCGAACACAACTTAGTTATAGAATTGGATGGAGAAATCCATGAGAAAGATGATAATCCAAAATACGATATTTACCGAACACAAGAATTAAATCAACTTGGCTATAAAGTACTTCGTTTTAAAAATGAAGAGGTGTTGGGAAATGTTCAAAGAGTACTGGATGAGATATTGAGGGTAATTAGAGGAGGAGAACTAAAACCTCACCACCCAACCCCCTCTCCTGTTGAGAGGGGGAGCTTTTCTACTTTTGACGATTCTACTCTTAATAAAGAGCAGAATCATCAAAAGAAAAGTGCTACAAATATTGAATATAAACCCTCCAATCCATCGAAAGAAAACACCCCCTCTCAACAGGAGAGGGGGCTGGGGGGTGAGGTTTTAAACCCCATCCGTAAAACCCTCCGTGAAATCACTGAAAGAAATCGTGTTTTTCTTAGCTCAAAAGAGCTTTTAGAAATTGCTGAAAATGAACCACTTTTCGAGAGTATTTTTAAACACTGGCATAACAAACCTAAAAATGCAGTCAAGTGTTTTTATGAGTTAATCGACTTATTAAGAGAAGTTTATAAAGAAAATCAAGATGCGATAGAAACTGAATATCTCTATCAATTTTACTTGATTTTACAAAGAATGGAAGTGATTCTGGAAGAACGTGGCGACACCGTTAGTATCCGAAGTTTCAAAACTTTCTTGTATGAATTGATTAAACAAACCAAAATTCCTTTTGAATCTGAAACGGATGAAAGTTTACAAATCATGGGAATGTTGGAAACCCGTACCCTTGATTTTGAAAAAGTAATCATTTTATCGGTCAATGAAAAAACACTTCCGCAAGGTAAAAGACAAAATACTTTAATCCCTTTTGATGCCCTCAGCGACCCACAATTTAACTTACCTACGCACAATCACGCTGATGCCGTAATGGCTTACCACTTTTTTAGGCTCATGCAGCGTGCCAAAGAAGTAGTACTTGTACATGTTTTGCCTTCGGATACTTATGGAGCTGGCGAGAAAAGTCGCTTTATTTTGCAGATTGAGCATGAATTATCTAAACTAAATCCTAATCTTGATATTACTTATCCGAATGTGAAATTTATTGGTTTGGAAGAAACTGAGGATAAAGAAGAAACACCTTTGTTGATTCAAAAAACAGCCGATATTTTGGCATTTATTGAACAAGAAATTACTGAAAAGGGAATATTCCCTTCTCAGATGAATCAGTTTTTGGATTGTTCGCTCAAGTATTATTTCACACGCATTGCGGGAATTGCTCAGGAAGAGGAAGTAGAAGAGAAAATAGGAGCGGATACGTTTGGGAATTGGATTCATAAAACTTTTGAAAATATCGACAAAACCTTTGTAGAAAAAGGCAGTAAAGTAGAGAAAGAAGATTTACAAACAGTACTCGAAAACATTGATACTTATCTGAAAGAAGCCTTTCTCCAAACCAATCAAGGTTTGAAAGCTGATGATGGCATGAACTTTATTCTCTACCAAATTGGGGAAACGATTGTTAAGAAATTTATCAATTACCAATTGGAAAATGAGGTTTTCCCGATTGAATTATTGGATGTAGAAAAAACGCTGAAAGTAACGTTCAATGCCCAAGTAAATGATAAAGTATTACCCGTTAAAATTGCAGGTAGAATAGACCGATTGGATAGAGTGTCGGGCAATAAAATCAGAGTAATTGATTATAAAACGGGTAAAGTTGAAGCCAAAGAACTGACCATGAAACCAGAAGATTTGGAAGAAAAACTCTTAGGCGATACTGATAAAGATAAATTCAGACAACTTTGGTTGTATAAATACATGGTATTGAAACAAATGCTTTCAACCAAAGGCTTGAGTATTAGAGGAACGAAATTACCCGAAATTGATAATGAAGTAAGTGCAGGTATATATTCATTCAGAAATATTGACGCAGGTTTATTAGAACAACAAATTGCCTTTAATGCAGGCGAAACAGCGATGGAATTTGTAGCCGATTCCGAAAAATACTTACAACAATTCGTCAGCGATTTACTCAACCCCGAAACACCTTTTGAAAAAACCAAAGACCAAGACAAATGTCAATACTGTGATTATAAAAGGATTTGTGGCAGATAGGGTTAATGATTCTTATCTCACAAATTCCGAATCTTAGCTCAGAAAAGCTGTATGCTAATACACTTTTTCTGACTTGCAATACACAAAATCTAAGTTATGAGTCTGAGAAATGGAGTTAAAGCTCACTAAAAGTGTATTGTAGCTCAGAAAATCCGAGTTAGTACTCAGATTGACTGCCTTATTACTCAGAGAAAGTGAGTTCTAATGCACAAAAGCTGTATTCAAGCTCAGTTTTTCTGAGAACACTCTTGTAAAATTTCATTGTTATAAAAAATAGCTGATAGCTCAAAGCTGATGACTAACAGCTTAAATCAATGAAACTTCAACTCATGTCTCAACCCTGAATATTTTCTTAAATCTAAAGCTAAAGCACCAATTTTTAAGGAAACCTCTGCTCTTACTGGAATTTTATTTTCATCGTCAGTCACCCACATTTTTACAGATTCTTCATCTGAAAAGAAATTATTTTTAGGTAGCTGTGGCGTGATTTTGAAAGTACTTATTTTACCAAATTTGGTGTTAATCGTTTCTTTTCCACGATATTTCAAACGCATGTTATATACTTCGCCTTCAAAAAAGAAAGTAACTGGAACGGCATCACCAACATTCATTTTGGAAAAATCAATCGTTCTGATAAAATAATAGCCACTTACTACGTCTTGGATATACTTAGGAAGTGTGTAGTTTTTCTTCTCTTGTTCATCATTCAATTCGAATAATTTAGCCGTATTCGTATTATGATTAAAGATGACTCTTTGCTCTTTTCTATAATTTCCCTCTTGTTTTTTCATGTAAAACTGTTGAGGTAAAATCTGAGAGGCATCAATATAGGAAGTCCAAGTATCACGTACTTTGCTAATCCAATCTGTCACGCCAACGGTGCGAGCAACAATTCCAACTTTATAACAAGGACGCCCATTGGCATTTTGTAATTTATCATCAACGTCAACAATTGCTTCAGCGGCATTTACAAAACCGTAATGCACACGATATTCAATATGTTCGCCAGTGCCAAAACTATCTTGTTCAATTACTCTTTCCTGAAGTGCTGATTTGAAACCCATTGCTGTGATGATGACGATGAGAAGCAAAAATATTTTTTTCATATCACTATCTACTGATTATATTTCTTTTGGAAGAATTTCAAAAACTGGTCGAAATTCCCATTAAATTGTTTTTGGAATATTTCTTCAAATTCATTCTGTTGAGAATGGTAGGTTTTAAAACCTACGAAATAGGCATTGTTGGGTAATTCTTTTTTGCTGATTTTTGGTTTGGGGAGTACTCGTAAGCTTTTATAAATAGTATCTTGGTTTACTTCAATTTTTTCAATTAACGCATACTTTAATGAATCCTTGCGTGCATCTAAAATATTTTTACCTTTGAAAGTTTGATAAAGGCTATCCAGTTTCAACGTTCCTCGGTTTAAATGTCTTATGTACTTGTCTCGGATGATTTTTGCTTGAAGATATTTTTTTAATTCTGGTGAATCAAGACCATATTTATGAATTAAAAAACGCTTCGCACCATATTCTCCAATTGAATTTGCAAGGTTTTCACTTGTTTCATGATTATCCTTCACAAAAATTGTTCCATGAGACATTTCGTGAATAATAAGGTTCGCTAATTTCCCATCTGAGTAATAAAGCATACTTGATAAAATAGGTTCGGGTAGCCAACCTAATGTAGAGTATGCGATGCCTTGCCCCATTTCGGTATCATAACCTTTTCGTTTCCAAACCTTTTCTTCTTGATAAGCAGCTGTAGAATCAAAAAAACCTTTGTAGGCAAAACTACCAATAATGGGGAAATCAAACATAACGGCTTCCATTTCATAGCGTTTTGCCACCGTCAGCAAGTAAACCAAAGGTTTGCCAGATTGGTCATAGAGCGTCTGATAGACATCTGGATTATCGTGTAATCCCAGAGAATCAATCGCAAAACGGCGTACTTCACCAATAAATAAGATACGTTTTTTTAAGGAATCGGGTACGGTTTTATCTGCTAAAACTTCTTGCAATGGACGAGTATTAAAAGCAACATCCAAACCGCCTTTGGCTTGTTGGTAAAAATAGACTACCCATACTCTTTGCCAGAAAAGTATTAAAGTAATTAGGGCTAAAAACAAAAAAACAATTTTATATTTTCGACGAATATTGAATGCCATAGAAAGTAGATATTTAATACGATTAAATTCATTGTGAGCAAATTATTGAAAATATCTTAGAATACACCTAAAATCTTTTGATATGAGTACCGATTTGCTTGCCACAAAATTATCATGATTTGAATAAATGCCTTAAAACAGCTAATCATTTTGTAACTTGCACAAAATTTCGGGAAACCAATTAAAGATACAAATCAACAATGAAACAAATCATCTTCACTGAAAAAGCACCCGCTGCTATCGGCCCATATTCGCAAGCAGTACTTTCTAATGGAACATTGTACATTTCAGGGCAAATAGCCTTTGCTTTGGCAGAATCAGGAGCAAGTATTCAGGATGAAACTCGTCAGGTAATGGAAAATTTGAAAGCAATTTTAGAAGCTGCCAACATGACTTTCGCAAACGTAGTAAAAGCTTCTATTTTTGTAAAAGACATGAATAATTTTGTAGCCATTAATGGTGTTTATGGTGAATATTTTTCAGAGAATCCTCCTGCACGTGAAACCGTTGAAGTGGCTCGTTTGCCAAAAGATGTGAATGTAGAGATTTCTTGTATTGCAGTAATTTAATTTTCAAAAAATGTCAGATCAAGTAAGAGTACGTTTTGCACCAAGTCCAACGGGAGCTTTGCACGTGGGCGGTGTTAGAACAGCATTATATAATTATTTATTAGCCAAAAAGTTGGGCGGTAAAATGTTACTTCGTATTGAAGATACCGACCAAACTCGTTTTGTTGAAGGTGCAGAAGATTATATCATCGAAGCCCTTTCGTGGATTGGCATTACGATTGATGAAGGAGTAGGAGTTGGCGGCCCACACGCACCCTATCGCCAGTCAGAACGAAAGGCGATGTATATGGATTATGCGATGCAACTCATCAATTCAGGAAAAGCTTATTACGCTTTCGATTCAAGTGAAGAATTGGATGCCATGCGTCAAACTTTTGAAAGCCAAGGTTCAGCATTTCAATATAATGCCGCTACTCGTGGACGTTTGAAAAACTCTTTGACGATTTCTGAAGAAGAAACTCAAGCTAAAATTGCCGCAGGCGAACCATTTGTGATTCGTTTGAAAGTACCAGCCAAAGAAGAAGTACGTTTCAAAGACATTATTCGTGACTGGGTTCATGTACATTCATCAACGATGGACGATAAAGTACTGATGAAGTCGGACGGAATGCCAACTTATCACTTAGCCAACGTTGTGGACGACCATTTGATGGAAATTTCACACGTAATTCGTGGAGAAGAATGGTTGCCTTCAGCACCTTTACACGTATTATTGTATCGTGCTTTTGGTTGGGAAGATACCATGCCACAGTTTGCTCATTTACCTTTATTATTAAAACCAGAAGGAAATGGTAAACTTTCAAAACGTGATGCAGATTTAGGCGGTTTTCCAGTTTTCCCTTTAGAATGGAAAAATCCAGACGGTTCAATTGCGAAAGGTTTCAGAGAAGAAGGATATTTGAATGATGCAGTAGTGAATTTCTTAGCTTTCTTAGGTTGGAATCCTGGTACTGAGCAAGAGTTATTCTCGATGGAGGAATTAGTTGAAGCCTTTACTTTAGAAAGAATCAACAAAGCAGGAGCGAAGTTTGATATTAATAAAGCGAAGTGGTTCAATCAGCAATATTTGAAATTACGTTCAGATGAAACTTTGGCAACAGAATATTTGCCGAACTTTGAATTAGATAAAGCGCTGAAAATAGTACATTTATTCAAAGAAAGAGTAACTTTCCCACAAGAAATTACGAAAGAAGCCGAAGCACTTTTTGTAGCACCGACTACTTATGATGAAGCCGTAGTTGCGTCGAAATGGAATGACGATGCGAAGAATGGAATCACTGCTTTCAAAGATGCTTTGCCAGCTTTAGATAATTTTGTAGCCGACGAAATCAAACACGTTATGAATGATGAATTACAAAAATTGGGCATCAAAATGGGAAAAGTAATGCAAGCTTTACGTGTAGCAACCACTGGAGCAGGAGCAGGACCAGACTTAATGTTGTCGATGGAAATTATCGGAAAAGAAGCTGTAATTACTCGTTTAGAAAAAGCTTTGGCGGTTATGTAAGTGATGAGTTGTGAATTGTGAGTGATGAGTAATTAATATGTTGAATGTACTAATTTTGAACTTCAAATTTTCAAATTCATAAAATGGCAAAGAAAAAAGAAACTCCTAAAAAAGAACTCCCAAAAGTTCATAATGAACTTGATGGATTTGATATTTCAATCAACTCTTTTGGTGAAATCAATAGAAGTATTGATATTGAAAAAATCAATGAGTTTTTGAATAAACACATGGACGATAAAAAATTGAGAGGAAGAGAATAATCTTTGCTTTCAATCAATCAAAAGATGAATATAGATCAAGAATTATTACAAAAGATTGCTCATTTGGCTCGTTTAGAAATGCCAGAATCAGCTGAAAAGGAAATGAAAGATTCTTTGGAATCGGTATTGAATTGGATGTCGGAATTGGATGAAATTGATACTTCAAATGTAAAGCCACTTACTCACATGAGTTTAGAAATCAATGCTTTGCGTGAAGATAAAGTAATTCCAAACATCAGTCGAGATCAAGGTTTGAAAAATGCTCCAAAACAAGATGGGGAATATTTCAGAGTTCCGAAAGTAATGGAGTCATAAAATTAAAAAAGAGGGTGTCTTTCTAAGGCATCCTCTTTTTTGATGAATTATTTTTTGTTTTATAAAAGCTTGCTAATAATATTCTCAACAGATATTCCTTCTGCTTCTGCCTTGAAGTTTCTAACAATTCTATGACGAAGTACAGCCATTGCTACATCCTTTACATCTTCAATATCTGGCGAATATTTTCCACTAAGCAATGCATTACATTTAGCCGCTAAAATTAAGTTTTGAGAGGCTCTTGGTCCAGCTCCCCACTCTAAATATTTATTTGAAATAGCATCTGCTAATTCAGTGTTTGGTCTTGTTTTATGAACAAGCGTCACTGCATATTCTACTACATTATCAGCAATAGGTACTCTTCTTACCAATTGTTGATAGGCTAATATTTCTTCGCCTGAAACTTGTTGTGATACTTTGTATTTCTTGTCTGAGGTCGTATTTTTAACAATGTCTAATTCTGCTTGATAAGATGGATAATCAAGCGTTACCATGAACATAAAACGGTCTAATTGTGCTTCTGGTAATGGATATGTACCTTCTTGTTCAATTGGGTTTTGAGTTGCTAAGACAAAGAAAGGTTTATCTAAAGCATATTTTTTGCCAGCAACTGTTACCGAATACTCTTGCATGGCTTCTAAAAGTGCAGATTGCGTTTTTGGGGGCGTTCTGTTTACTTCATCTGCTAAAACGATATTGGCAAAGATTGGTCCTTTTACAAACCTGAAATTACGCTCATTATCTAATGTTTCTGAGCCGATAATGTCAGAAGGCATTAAATCTGGAGTGAATTGTATTCTGTTGAAATCTAAATCTAATGCACCAGCAATAGTTTGAATGAGAAGTGTTTTTGCCAAACCGGGTACACCAACCAATAAACAATGTCCTTGACAAAAGATAGCGGTAAGAAGCATTTTAACCGTTTCATCTTGACCGATAACAACCTTTCCGATTTCTGAAGTAAGTTTCTGATAGGATTCTTTTAAAGCATCAACTGCTTCAACATCTGACTTAAATTGAACCATATTTTCTATTTTGTTTGTCGATTTTGTGTCTTTTTACACACAAAATTTTGCTTACTATTTTATGAGATGTACTTATAACGAAAAATGTCAGGTTAATCGTAGTTTAACCTGACACAATTTAATTTAAAACAAGATTTTTACCAAAGAATAATGAATCTTAAAATCACTGATCGTTCGTTTTCATGATATTACATTCTTTATATTCATCAACAATGTAAATAAATACATCGTTTTTGGCGGTAGCAAACCATTTTTCAATGGCTGTATTTCGTTTTCTGTTCAATGCGTAATTTGACATTCTTTGGAAATCGTCTTCTAAATTCGCATAGTGTGGAGGATGTTTTGCTTTGTAATATAAAATTCTTACTGCCGAACGTCCATCTTCAGTTCTGTATGGCATTGGTGGAGTAATTGTTCCTACCGTCATTGAATCAATCGTGAAATATAAACCAGATTCCATCGTGCCATCTAAAGCCATTTTTATCGAACGAGTTTGTGGGTCAGTAATCATTCCACCACCATCTTGTGTTGCTTTATCTTCTGAGAATTCTTTCGCAGCACGTTCAAATTTGATGCTATCTCTTTGAATCAATACTCTGATACTATCTAAGAATTTTGTTGGTTCTACAACGTCTAATCTTTGATAGTCTGGTCTTAATAAAATGTGTAAAGCATGATATTCTTGTCCACGTACTTCTAATAATTTAATTAAGTGAAACCCAAATTCAGATTCAACTACATCCGACATTTGATTAGGCTTTAATTTCAACGCTGCTGCTTCAAATGGAGCAACCATTTGCCCACGTTTAGCAAAACCTAAATCGCCACCTCTTTTTCCTGAACCTAAATCTTCGGAATATAATTTAGCCATCTCTTCAAATGACTCTCCATTTTCAGCTCGTTTCTTATAATCGTATAACCTTTTGTATAATTCGTTTCTTTGTGACTTGGTTGTTTTTGCGAGCCTTACAATATGTCCAATCTCTACTTCAGAAGGCATATAAGGAATAGAATCTTTAGGAATTGCTTCAAAGAAACGTCTTACTTCTTTAGGCGTAATTTTTACATCACTCGTAATTTTTTCTTGCATTTTACGAGTTGTCAATTGTTCTTTAATAGCTGAACGAAGTTCATCTTTTAGGGAAGCAATACTTTTGCCATAAGCTTCAACAATATTTTTCTGAGAGCCAAACTGTTGTTCCATTTGTTCCATTCTGGAAGTAAGTTCAGACTCTACTCTTTTGTCTTCAACAGTAATTGAGTCAATCTCAGATTTTGCTAACATCATTTTGCCAACTACTAAACTTTCAAAAATTTGACAAGTAGATGGTGCTCCAGCCTGACCACTTTGTTTGTATTGTTGTACTTGTGATTCTAACTCTGATTTTAAGATATAATGGTTGTCAACTTTTGCAATGATTTTATCAATTACAACTGGCGTTTGTGCCTGTATTGCTTGACAAAAAAGCAGACAGATTGCAAAAAGGGAAATGAAGAATTTCGAAAATTTCATCTAAAAAATGAATTAATATGAAACGTACAGGGCTTTATGGTTTTTGAAAATGTACGTAGATTGACAAAGATAACGTTTTTTAATCTCTAATTTGATATGCTTGCACCGTTAAAAAGTGTTAAGAACACCGTCTAAATCATAAAGAGAGAATAAACAGGCTGTTGAATATGAAAAAAGTCAAAAGAGAAATGTATTTACTTCTGCTTTTGACTTTCTTGTTTAATCTAATACTCTTTGAATTTCACTTTCATTTATCGTTAATGGATACTTAGCTTTTAATTGATTGAGCCATTCATCAGATAGTTGTTTTTGGTAGTCTCTGGTTACTTGTCCACGAGCTTCTTTAAAAGTTTTTGTTCTTGGTTCTTCAACTTTTTGAATATTGACTGAAACAAATCTACCTTTGACGTTAATATTTTTTTCTCCTAAAGTCCATTCAACAGCACCTAAATATTCATTTTCATCTTTTTTGAAATAACCTTCTTCGGCACTTAAACTGTTTGGTTTTAAAGCATTAAAACGTTTTACAACATCTTCCATCGAATCAGATAAGAATCTAATGCCAATTCTGCTGTTTTTACTTCTATCCGTTTTAGAAACTGGCTTATATTTTCCATCATCTTTTTCGATGATTCTCATTGGCGATACGCCACTATTGATTAATAGATTCACCGCTTTTTTCGCTCTTTCTGCCGAAATACTTTCTTGCTCTTCAGGGTCAGAATTTCCCGTTACTTCAACAACATAATCTCTGTTTTTTAATAGAATGATGTTTAAATCATACAACATTTTTTGAGCATCGGCAGAGAATGCAGATTTATCTTTTTCAAAATAAATATCAGGAAATCTACGATTCATCGGATAAGGCGCTTTGGCTAACAGCGTTTTGGCTTGTTCCAAAGTTTCTTTGCGGTCGCTAGTGATTACTTTCGCTAAAACTCTGTGCGTGTATTGGTATTGGTCTATATGCTGATTGTAGAATTTTACTTGTGCTAAAGAATCTAGCGATTTTTCAAACACATTATCATTCAACATCTGTTTTTGAAGAATACCTTCTCTGTATTCTTGAATATCAGCACGAAATTCTGGGAATTTTACTTCAAGGTTAGCTTCTTCAAATCTTAAGTTTTGATTTTCTACAAATAAATCGTACCAATCTTGTGGAGTCTTTTCATCAAGCGCTTTTAGTTTGGCTAATTGACGTTGATGTTTGGTGACGAAAGTATAAAAATCTTTAACGGTTGAAACCGATTGATTGATTGTGAAAAGAGTTTTACTTAAATAGTCTTCAGAACCAATTCTGTCTTTGTAGAAATTGTCGATAGCTTCTTGTTTTACCGAAACAGTTTCTTGGAAGTTATTATCTTTTTGTAAACGCTTTACTAAATTATTTTTGATGATGACATTGCGTGAAGCATCAGCATTGATTTTTTGGCGGATAAAAGGTGCCATTTCATCATATTTTGGCAAGCTTTTCTTTTCAATAAGTCTGAAAATATGCCAACCTAATGAGGTTTGAATAGGCAAAGTGTAGTCGTTTTTTTCTTTTAATGCAAAAACTGTTTCTACAATTTTCTGGTCAATCAATGTACCAGCATCCCAAAATCTATTCATTACGCCACCATTATCTTTGGTGCGTGGGTCTTCAGAAAATGCTCGGCAAACTCCTTCAAAAGGTTCATTTCTTTTGAGGTATTCATAAGCTTCGTCAATTTTCTTTTTAGCAACAGCAGCTTCGTCTGATGAAGCATTTGGAGCAAGACTTACAAGAATGTGTGCTAATTTTACCTTCCCTCTGAAAGAATGTCTATCTAATACTTTTATCAAATGAAAACCTTTGTTGGATCTAAAAGGAATAGACATTTCGCCTTTTGGAGTATTGTAGGCGGCAGTTTCAAAGGTGTAATTGTTTTCTAATACCGATAGAAAACCTAAATCACCGCCTTTTATTGCGGAGTAAGTATCTTTAGAATTTGTTTTAGCTAATTGTTCAAATGATTCGCCTTTTGTAATTCTGGCTCTGAGCGCCCTTAGTTCATTATAAGCCGCCATGGTATCGGCAGGACTAGCATTTTTTGCTAAAGGAATAAAAATCTGAGCTACTCTTACTTCCTCACGCATTCTTTCATACGATTCTTGGATGAGTTTTTCTAATACCTGTTTATCAACTAAATATGGATTGGCTAATTCTTTGCGGTAAGTATCTATTTCTTCACGAAAAGCACGAGTAGTATCTTTTCCCATGCGTTCTGCCGCATACACAACTAACTTATAATTGATATAATTATTGATAAATTCTTTCTGATTATCTTTTCTGATGCTATCGCTTTGAAGAAGCTTTTGGTAGGTTTGGGCGAATTCCTTTGAGTTGATAGTTCTATTCCCGATTTTAAGTACATAATTTTCATTTTGAGCTTCGGCAGTGGCTACCGTTATCAATAGTAATGCAATTAGCCTGTATATTCTGGTTAGTGATTTATTCATTATTTTTCAATCTTAATTGTTTGAAGCAATTATTTTCAAACCTTGATACCCCTAAATTTATTCGCTTCAACACACAAAACGTATAAGTACATAGTACCTTATGTAACTATTAAATGCTTATGTTTATTGTAAGAGAATTACAAAAATATAAATAAAAAACCAGCAAAGTATTATGTGTATTTTATTAAAAACCAGACATAATGCAGTAACTTGTTGTTTATTAGTAGATTACTATTTTAATAAAAAAGAATCAACGAATTTTTAACTCATAAGTGAGTTTGTATCGGAAAGTGTTTTTGAGATGTTCGCCTTCAAAGGTTAAATCTACAGGATAGTTTTTCTGAGTATTTGAGAGGGAATCTAATTTTAGTTCAAAAGTGCTTTGTCCGAGTAAATCGTCTTGGTCGAAACGGTCGGCTACTTTCAAGCCTAAACCAGCAGCTTGTAAACTGGCGAAAACAATTGCCAAAGGGGTTTCGTATTCAGCAATATTGATAATGGTAGCGGGAATTTTAGCTAAACCTCCTAATTCATTGATTTTCTTGATGGTACTCATTGCTTTTTCGTAATTATCAACTTCCATCAAAATTACAGATGATAATAATGTTCCCTTTTCAGGAATAACAATTTCTAATTTTTTGAATTGCTCAGCTTTTACAATTTGTCCTTTTTTTAAGCTTTCTACGCCCCAAGAAGTATTCACTACTTTCAATATTTTTTTGTTTTCATCCACTAGCGTTAAAGCATAAGTCAAAGAAACTTCATCTGCAAAACTTAAATCTTCTTCTAAATCAATGGCTTCAATTGATTTAATAGAGATTTCTACAATTTTATCTTTTTTAACCACAGGCGTTGTAACTGTACTTGTTGTACTGGCTACTTTAGCACTTTTACAAGCAGTAAAACAAAGGCTGATAGCAAAGAAGAAAACGATTTTTTTGAAGACAAAACGCTTTACGATATGTTGAAGATGAATAGAAAACATTGTGATAGTGTTAGTGATTTTGTTTATTACTCAAAATAGGGCATTTCTGTGCTTCTTTGCAAATTTTCTTTTAAGTGATTGAAGATGTCAATCGTATTCATTAAATCTTGGTATTTACCAACATTTCTTATTTGCTCATGTACCAAATTTGTAACATCAATTTTTAACCTCATCAAATATTTTAATTTGCCATGAAAAGTATTGAAAATCAGTTGTTAGTCAGTCATTTAGAAGACAGAGTGGAGCTTCATTTAAAAGAGAGTATTAGTCTGTTTCAGAATCTTCATGAAAGTGTTTTGTTAAAGCCTTCCATTAATGGCGGTTGGAGTATTGCTCAATGTTTAGAACACCTCAATACTTATAGTCGTTATTATTTGCCAGTCATTAAAAAGGCGTTAATCAATCAGCCTCAACAGGAGGGAAGTCTGGTTTTCAAAAGCTCATATTTGGGTGCTTACTTTACTCAATTGATGGAACCTAAAGAAAATATGAAGAAAATGAAAGCCGCTAAAAATCATAGTCCAATAACAAATTTGGATGCTTATGCAGTAGTGGCAGAATTCATTGAACATCAAGAAGAATTGTTGAATTTATTAAAGCAAAGTGTTGCAATAGATATGAATGCCATTCGTATTCCGATTTCAATTACAAAATGGATACGATTGAAATTAGGAGATGTTTTTCAATTTTTAATTGCTCACAATCAACGCCACATCGTACAAGCCAAACGGAATTTATACATCAGTTATAATGTACCTGTAGAAGATTAGCCTTTTTCTGTTTCCTCTAAATGCTATTGATAAACAGTGTAGTAATACACATCCTAAAGAAAATGCTTGATGTAATGTATGTCAAGCATTTCTTTTTTGGATTTATGAATGAAAATTCCTCAAACTCATTATTTTTGTTTAAACAATTATTTTGAAACACTTATGAACGAGACTTTTCTACACTTTCTCTGGCAATTTCAATATTTTGATAAATCTTGCCTTCAAACTACTGATAATGAATCTCTTCAAGTATTAAAAATTGGAAGATACAATACGGATGCTGGTGCTGATTTTCAAGATACTCGTATCCTGATTGGCGAGGTTGAGTGGGTGGGTGCTGTTGAAATCCATTTAAAATCTTCTGATTGGAATCTTCATTCACATCATTCTGATGCTGCTTATCAAAATGTGATTCTTCATGTAGTATGGGAAGACGACAAACCGATTTTCCGAAGTGATAATACTAAAATTCCTACGATGACACTTTCTGACAAAACAGATATAGCTTTAATCAAAAAGTATTCAAGTTTAGTAGAAAGTAAGGCGCAAATTGCTTGTCAAACACAATTTCAACAGGTTTCATCTTTAAAGAAATTTGCAATGCTGGATAAAGTATTGATGCAGAGATTGGAAAGTAAGGCTTCTATTATCCACAAATATCTTCATAAGAATAAACAAGATTGGGAAGAAACTGCATATCAAGTATTGGCAAAAAACTTTGGGTTTAAACTCAACGCAGAGCCTTTTATCAGACTAGCACAAAATTTACCGCTGAAAGTGTTGAGTAAACATCGTGATAATCTTTTTCAAATTGAAGCTTTGTTGTTTGGCGTAGCTGGTTTTCTTACTTCAATTGATGTAGTAGATGAATACCAAAGTAGATTGGCGAAAGAGTTTCAATTTCTTGCTGCGAAGTATCAACTTCAAGATAAAGTATTGGGTTTACATGAATGGAAGTTTTTACGTCTCAGACCTGCTAATTTTCCAACTGTTCGTTTGGCACAGTTTGCCAAAATTATTCAAGAAAACATCAATCTATTTTCAGTGATGTTACATTTTGAAAATGTTGAGAATGTTTATAAAATCATGCGAGTAAAACAATCTGCTTATTGGCAAGAACATTATTTATTCGGCAAAAAAGCTAATGGAAAAGTAGCAATCATTGGCGAAAGTTCTGTGCAAAATGTAATTATTAATACAATTGTGCCTTTATTGGTGGCTTATAGCCAGCAAAAAGATGAAGTACTTTATCTTGAAAAAGCGATTCGGTTTTTAGAAGAATTACCTGCTGAAGAGAATAATATTACTAAACATTGGCAAATACTAGATTTACCAATGAAGTCCGCTTTTGATTCGCAAGCTGGTATTGAATGGTTCAATGTTTTTTGTCATCATAAAAAATGCCTGTCTTGTGAAGTAGGAATTAGCTTGTTGCGAGAAAAACTATAGTTTCAAACCATAAGCTAAATCTCCCGCATCGCCCAAACCTGGCACGATGTAATATTTTTCGTTCAAACATTCATCGACTGTTGCAATGAAAAGTTCTGCTTCGGGTATTTGTTCTTGCAAAAAAGCAATTCCTTCTGGTGCGGCTATTGCTGATGAAATAATTATTTTTTTGGGTTTTCCATGTTTCAATAAAGCTTGATAAGATTTCAATAAAGATTTCCCAGTCGCCAACATTGGGTCGATTAAAATAATGGTTTTATCTGTTAAATCTGGACTCGCCAAGTAATCCATTTCAACTTCAAAACTTTCGTCTGCACTATGTTTCCCTCTGTAAGCACCAATAAAAGCATTTTCTGCTTTATCAAATACATTCACAAAACCTTGATGAAATGGCAAACCTGCTCTCAGTATTGTCACTAACACAGGCTGGTTCAACAATAAATTGCTTGTTGCAATTGCCAATGGCGTTTGTATTTCGGTACTTTGATAGGATAATGTTTTTGAAATTTCATAAGCTAATACTTCTCCTAATCGCTCCAGATTTTTCCGAAATCTCATCGAATCTTGTTGAATTTTTACATCACGAAGTTCAGCGATAAAATGATTCGCTATCGAGTTATTTGAAGTTAAGATAAACATAGTTTTTGTTTAGAATAAAGTTTCAAGGATGTTTTACTCAATCACAATATCATATTGGTACAGCAAACCTCTGATGCCATCATAAGAAAATTTCGCCTTTTTAATGTTATTTTTCTCTGGATTGATGGCGTAATGTTCGGCTGTTCTAAAATCTGTTTGAGTCAGATTTGTTTGCTCAAAAACAGTATTTAATAAATCACAATGATTGAACGATGCGCCAGTTAAATCTGCTTCACTAAAATTTGCTTCTTGAATCTGACAATGTTCAAATTTAGTTTTCTTCAATTTATTCTTGAAGAAGTAAGTATAATTTAGCGAACAATTTTTAAAATATACTGAAAATAAGAATTCTTTACTGATACTAAAATCTACACCAATGATTTTACAATCAATGAATTTTACTGTTTTTAAACTTGCATTGTTCAAGTTGACGCTACTAAGATTACAACTCTCGAAAGTACAATCAATAAAATCTTTGTTGGATAGATTAGTATTCGAAAAATCACAGTTTTTAAAAGTGCAACTATCGTATTCTTTACCAGTAATTACTTGTTTTGAAAAGTCAATTTTTTCAAAAACTTGTTCATAAAATTCTTCGTTCATTCTTGTATATTTTATCGCAAACTAAAGTTTTTTGTTATCCATTTTATCAAGTTTCTTCTTGATTTCATCAAGTAAAGCAAATTGTTTTGCTTGAGATTCAAACAAGGTTTTGATTTGTTCTTCCAACAGCAAATCCATCTTTTGTTGCAAACTTCTGATTTGCATTTCTGCTTTCAGGTTAATCAAGTAGTCATTTTCACTTCTCATTCTATCTTTTTCTTCCTGACGATTTTGGCTCATCATAATGATTGGTGCTTGCAAAGCAGCAATACAAGAAAGTACTAAATTCATCAAAATAAATGGATAAGGGTCGAATCTGTACTGAACAATCATAACAGTATTGAAAATAATCCAAAGTGTTAGGATTACTCCAAACATGATGATGAATTTCCAACTTCCACCAAACTGAGCTACTTTGTCTGATATAGCTTGACCTTTCGTGATTGTTTCGCTGGGTGGATTTAATAGATTCTGGACAATCAATCGTTCAGATTTTATCGTTTCTTCAACGATTTGATGGAGCTTCTGTAAATGCTGATTCTCATCCGCTAAAAGTTGCTCAAAATTGATGTCTTTTTTCATAACTTTTTTAATGCGTAGTGCGTAATGATGAATGAGTAATAAGTTAAAAGTTTATCGTTAAAAACACTACGCATTCATCATTACGCATTAAATAGATAAAAGTTTTTCCAAATGATGATATTCTATGCCAAAGTACTCTTTTGTGGCTTTTAGCTTTGCCAAAATCTCTTCTTTTTTAGATACCGCATTCGGATTTTTAATTCCTACGACCAATACATTTTTAGGCGTATGAGCATCTGAAATAAATTGAAACACTTTAGTTTTATAGCCGAAGTATTCCAAAATCATCGCTCTAATGCCATCTGTTACCATTTCTGCTTGTCGCTCTAAAAAGATGCCATACTTCGTTAAGAAATCTAATTCATTAGACGCTTTATGCTTTTCAATTTCTCTTCTGATTTGTTTATGACAGCAAGGTGCAACTACAATCAAATCGGCATTGGCGGTGATTCCTTTATAAATGGCATCGTCTGTGGCGGTATCGCAAGCATGAAGAGCAATTAAAATATTAGTACCTGTACTGTCATAATCTTCAATTGTTCCTTCAACAAAATTGAGTGTTGAAAAACCTGTATTTTGAGCAATCTTATTACAAAGTGCCACCATGTCTGGGCGGAACTCAACGCCTGTTACTGTTGCTTCAAGTTTCAACACATTGGTTAAATAATCGTACAAAGCAAAAGTTAAATAGCCTTTTCCAGAACCCATATCGGCTACTTTCAATTGATTTTGCGTAGGAATATCTTTGATTAAAGTACTCAAGATTTCCACATAATGATTTATCTGACGATACTTGTCTTGTGCATTTTTATAGACATTTCCTGCTTCGTCAGTAATCTTTAATTCATGTAAATACGGTTTTTCTTGTGGCTTTATCAAGCGATTTTTCGCTTTGTCATGTTCCAAAGAAATAGCTTTCGGATTACTTGAATCAGTTTTACGCAAAACGGTTTTCTGATTTAACTTTTCAATAATCAAATCAAATTTACTTGTGAAAAGTGTAGCAATATTAAAACCTTCTTGCAAAGCTTTTTCGACATCTTTGATACCTTCCGACAGTGAAAAGTTCTTTACAATATCACGAGTTTTGTAGCGATAAGTAAAACTGAGTTTTTCTTCTTTCTTGATTAAAACTCTTTTGATATAAATATTCTTGAGTTGCTCTTCTGTGCCTTTATAATTGCCCAAAGAGATTTTTACGAAGGAATTATCTTGCAGACTTTCAGAGAAAGTATTGATAAAAGTCGCTAAGTGTTCAGGTTGATTCATAATATTTTTTATTTACTCAGCGATTTCAAATTTTTGAGGAATTTGTAATTCTTTGGCATAATAAGCCGTAGCGTATTTGTGCAAAGACTCCAATAAAGTATTCATATCTGCATGAAAATCAAATTGAATATCTGGGTGTATTTTCACTACTTTCTTTAAAAGGAAATCAGTTCTTTTTACCACATAAAGTGCCAAAGTATCTGATTTTGAAGAGTATTTTTCAATACATTTCAATTGTTTTTCAAAACACTCTTTCAGTAATTTCAAGGTCAATTCTACTTCTCCGTATTTGTCTTTCGTTACTTTTACATGACGAGTAATTTCAGCATTGGTATAACGCATATCCATCATCAAATAACCCGAAGAGTAATTGGTGGTATCATATAATTTATCAATCAATACTTTAATATCATCCCTTCTCGACTCCATCGTTAGGCTTTCTTCTACCAAAGTAAAAGTCAATTGTTGAATCAAAATATCATCTTTGCCGATAAGTCTTAACAATAATTTATCTTTCTCTTTCTGAGGCATCGCCACAATTGCCTGCTGTAATTCTTTTTCTATTTTTGCCATATTGAATGCAAAACTGGATGCTAATGATTTATCTTATCTTTGTAACAAAGTTACGGATAAATGAGTTTTTAAAGTATTATTCCTTAATTACTTGTGCCGACACTCAATCTTATGAAATATAAAGGACTCTTTTTTGCCATCAGTATTATTTCACTTTGGGGCATTTCGCTTGCCTACTTGTTGAATTATCCGATAGATTTTTATAATCCTTTGGTATACGTTTTCGTGTTGCTTCAAATGCAACTTTATACTGGCGTTTTTATTACGGCACACGATGCTATTCATGGCGTTGTTGCTCCTAATAATAAAAAACTCAATTATGCCATTGGTTTTTTATGTGCTACACTTTTTGCTTTTAATAACTATGCAAAACTATCGAAGAAACATCACTTACATCATAAAAACGTAGTGACTGACGAAGACCCAGATTATTATCATGGTAACTTTTTTAGATGGTATTTAAAATTTGCTTTAGAATACGTTACCTTCTGGCAGATTTTGTTGATGGCAATTACTTATAATCTATTGAAATTAGTTTTTCCGATGGAAAACCTAATTGTTTTTTGGGAAGTACCAGCAATATTAAGTACCCTACAACTTTTTTATTTCGGCACATATCTTCCACATCGTGGTGAACATGAAGAGAATGATATTTATAAATCCCGAAGTCAGAAACTCAATCATTTTATTGCTTTTATTTCATGTTACTTCTTTGGCTATCATCACGAACATCATGCTTATCCATACTTACCTTGGTGGAAATTGGCGGAGGCTAAGGAGAGAGAAGAATTGAAGAGTTTGCAAAATTGATGAAGCTCACTCAAAGTGTATTATGTGTGAGAAAATGATAGTTAAAGGTCACAGGTGAAATGTCCTCTTTACTCATGGCATGACTTCAAGTCATGCCATGAGTAAACAACTTAAGGATGTTTTCGTTGAAAGCCATAAAGCCTCCCTTTAAATCCCGAAGGGATGTCAGTATTATAGTAATGCATTGAAATATCGTTTACAGAACCCTGAAAGGGTGAAACATTTAATCGTATCATCCCTTCGGGATTTATTTATATCAATTGCACAAAAAAACGGCATCAAGAAAACATATTCCTGATGCCATTTTTTGATTAACCATACTGAGTCAATTCAACTTAAAACCGCAATTTCCCGCAAAAAAGAAGGAGTATTTCTATTCTGAGATAGAATTTTGGTACTTTGAATAGCAATTTTTCTACCTAAAACCGCAATTATCCGTAAAAAAGAAGGAAGTTTTCTTGTTAAAAACGCAATATTCCGCAAAAAAGAAGGAATTTTGCTACTTGAAGAAGCAACTTTCCATGAAAAAGACACAAATTTTCCTCTTTTATATGGAAAGTTGGGGTAAAAAGAGGAAAATTTTATCCTTTTTGTTAGAATTTAGCTTTGACAAATTTGAATTTGTCAAAGCTAAAAGTTAAAAACTAAGCGACTTAATTAGTCAAATTATCTAATAAGTAAATTAAGCTTGCCATTGATGCCGCACCCATTTCTAATTCTCGTTGGTTTACGGTATCAAAAGTGTCATTTGAGGCATGGTGATATTCGAAATAACGTTGAGCATCTGGTTTAAAACCTATCAATACTGTGCCTTGTGGTGCCAAAGGACCAATATCAACACCGCCACCTCCACGTTCAATTTCATGTAAACCATAAGGTGCTAACAGTGTACGATACGACTGAACTTTCGCTAATAAATCAGCCGATGCACCTTGCATACCAAAGCCACGAGGAGTAAAGCCACCATTGTCAGACTCTAATGCGAAAATATGTTTCTCATTATTTTGCTTGGCTAATTCTGCATATTTCACACCGCCACGGTTTCCGTTTTCTTCATTCATAAACAATACTATTCTGATAGTATGCTTCGGTTTGATACCCAAATTTTTGAATAAACGAGCCACTTCCATCGACTGTACAATACCTGTTCCGTCATCATGTGCACCTTGTGCTAAATCCCATGAATCTAAGTGTCCGCCCACCACAATAATCTCTTCTGGATGTTCAGTACCTTTAATTTCTGCCACCACATTATGCGAAGGAGCATCAGGTAAAGTCTCGCAAGACTGTTTGAAATAGAATTTTGTATTCGGATTTTCCTTCAAAGTTTTGCTCAATAAAGTAGCAGCATTGGTACTCAATGCTGCCGCAGGAATCAATGGTACACCCGTTGCATAGACCATAGAACCTGTATGCGGAAAATCGTTTTCAGTACTACTCAACGAACGAATGATAACGCCTATCGCACCTAATTTTGCTGCTTCATTTGCACCACTACGACGTTGGTCGCCAGCTTGTCCATACGCTTCAAAAGTATTAATCTTGGTAGGATCCATCGGGCGATTGAAGAAAATGATTTTGCCTTCGCATTTTTCTTTGCCCAAAGCTCTTAGTTCTTGAAAGGTTTTTACTTCAATTACTTCTGCCGTAATCCCTTTTTTAGGCGTAGCCACCGACCCCCCCAAAGCTACTAAAGGTACTTTGATTTTCTGTTTACCATCTAAAATATAGCCTTCTTCTTTAGCACCACGCACCCAATGTGGCACCATGACATCTTGTAAAAAAACACGGTCGTAGCCACCGCTTTCTAAAAGTGTTTTTCCCCACTGTACTGCTTTTTTAGCACCTTCCGAACCACTTAATCTTGGACCAACATTGGTCGTTAAATCACGAAGCCATTCATAAGATTTGCCATTTGAGAGAGATTCATTGAAGAATTTACGAATTACTGTTGAATCATTATCTTGTGCAAAAGAGGATAATGATAACGATAAAATTAAACTTGTGATGAAGGTAGTTTGTTTTTTCATTTTTTATTGGTTGATGATTTCTTTTTAGTTTATGAGCTTATGAGTCAATGAGTTTATTTAGAAAGATGAAAATATGATTAACAATCTTATGAGAATTAATGAACCCACAAACTTAAAAAGCGATTGTCACTCATAAACTCATAAACTCATAAACTCATAAACTCATAAACTCATAAACTACAAAGAATTCATTGTGAAGTATTGAAGCTTCAATTTAGCACTTTCTGCCAAGATTTGCTCTAAAAAATGTATATCAAAGCCATATTCTTCTGGTTTATGAGTGATTTTACGCAGAGGCTTATGACCAAAAAGCATCATAACGGCTTGTTCTTTTTGTGCTTTTGCCAACCCTTTTTTAATATCTTCGATAGTCAGATTAGCGCTTACATCAATGATTAAGGCATTTACTTTTCGGGTATCATCGTGATGATGATAGATTTCATCCATGTTTTCTACTTCTCGGCGATAGGTAAAACCGAAAATGTTTCTTTCTTTCATCGAAACATCACGTAACAAGCTAAAATGTTTTAACAATTCACGGTCGATATACCAAATCTGTGAGCCACCCGGATGCGCAAAAGTAGTAGGAGAGAAGCCTTGTCGCTTCATAGTTTTCAGGGCTTGGAATACTTCTTTTTGCATATATTCTTCTAAAGAATGTTCCCAAACGTACCTTATCGAAGCCACGTGCATAGCACCATGACAGCCGATTTCATGTCCATCGGCTTGTAATTGATGCAACATTTCAATTTCTTCGGTCGATAAACTATCAGGTTGCGTAATGTAAAATGTTACTTTTGCATGATACTTTTTAAAGAGTGGTCTTAATTCAAACCATTCTTTAATAAATCGGTCATCAAAAGAAAGCGCAATTCCAGCAGGTTGAGGAGCTTTTTTTTCTTGACAACTGATTAAGGAGATAAAGATTAGTATGTAAATAGATTTCATTTTTCTTTAGATTTTAGAAGCAAGAAGCAAGAAGCAAGAAGCAAGAAGCAAGAAACAAGATTCAAGATTTTTGTTTTAAGATTTCACATAAAAGATAAGCTTAAGACAAAAGTTGTTTACTCTTGTCTCTTTTTTCTTTCTTCTTGTTTCTTATGTCTTGCCTCTTGCTTCTTTTGTCTCAACTCTAAAATTCCATAAAAATATGTTTACCAAACCCCAAATATTTCAACAATTCCCCAAACTAGTTGCCGCTGAAAGTACTCGGAAAGATGGTTATAGTGAAGCACCTTATGCTTCATTGAATTTAGGTTTGCATTCAGGAGACAATCTTGAAAATGTTTATAAAAATAGAGATAAATTCTTTGAAGCACTCGGTTTTTCTGCAGAAAAGGTAGCCTATTCTTATCAAATACATGAAGATAAAATATTAAGTACAACACAAGCAGGTGCTTATGAAGGCTTTGATGCTTTGATTACTAATCAAGCCGATGTATTTGTAACCGTTACTGTGGCAGATTGCACACCCATTTTGATTTATGATGATAAGCAAAAAGTAGTAGCTTCCATTCATGCAGGTTGGCGAGGAACGGTTTTGGGAATTGTCACTAAAACTATTCAACAAATGGTGGCAGACTTTGGTACAAATCCCGCAGATTGTTTTGCATACATTGGGACTTGTATTGATGAATGTTCTTTTGAAGTAGGAGAGGAGGTAGCCCAAAATTTTGAAGAGAAATTCAAAAGATTTGATGCTGAAAAAGCTAAATACTTTGTCGATTTGAAACAAGCCAATCAGGCACAATTATTAGAAGCGGGAGTACCCGTCAATCAAATTGAAATCTCTAAATTCTCCACTGTTTTAGACAATGAAAGTTATTTTTCACACAGAAAAGAAAAAGGAAAAACAGGAAGAATGTTAGCCATTATTGGTATTAAAAATGGTTGATTTCTGAGAATAATCAAATATAATTGCAGTATTTAAAGAATCTGTATTGGAATAGTTATATTTTTTGCAATTGTGAGAACTAATATTCGTAACTTTGTGTCTGTCAAGTGATTAACTCGGATTAAACGATTATCACTTTTTTATGTGAACCTCAGCTTAGAGTATCAATAATCATTAACCGTGTATCATTAAACAACACAAATTTATGAAATACTATCCTTTATTGGCCGAAATGATTCTGGAAGAATCAAAGAGCCACAAAACAGAAAACTTGAAAGCATCACAAGCAAATGATGCAAATAAAAGTTGGTTAGAGCGTTTTTTCGATTTCCTAACGCCATCTAACATTCACGTTGCCACTAAGTAGCAATTTATAGATTAGAGAGAGGTTTTCTTGAATAAGGAAACCTCTTTTTTATGGTCATTAAAACAAAAGAGAATGCCTTTAACGACATTCTCTTCGAATTTTCTAATTAAATAGATTTGAGTTATTTTTCACTGTAATGAAAAATCGTTAATTAGTTACCTCCACTTTTTACTCGACCTTTTTCGTCTTCTAAACCAGTTTTACGTTGGCGTGCGGCGGCTACTTTACTATTTCCAAAACGGTAAGAGAAGTTTAAGCGAATCACTCTACTTTCCCATTTGTTTCTTACTTGTACATCAATATCGTTGAAAATGAATGAACCACGGAATTGGTTAGACCAGAATACATCGTTAACATTTAATTTCAAAGTAGCTTTGTCTTTCATTAATTTCTTTTGAATTCCGAACGACATTGCTCCCATCGGGCGACCCGCCAATTGTCCTTCTACAAATGGTGACATATACCAACCACTTAATTCTAAAGTATATTTTTTAGGCAATGTAAATTGGTGAGTCATATTTAATTGATAAGTAGTAGCACGAGCATCCAATGGTTGAAGGATAGTCGAAGAACTACCATCTGAAGCAATAATTGTTTTTGGAATATCGCCCACATAATGATTGTTATACAAATTCAAATAAGTATTACTAAACCACCATTTTGTAACGGGAACAGGCACTGAGAACGAAATTCCCATGTTTTCAACATAACCAATATTGATTTTGGTAACGTTAGTCGTTTTCAAAGCATTGTTTTGTTCTAAAATATCAGTCATTACACCATTTGTACGGCTAAAGTTTACTGTAGTTGTAATGGCATCTTTGAATGTATGCGATACTTCAAAAGCATTGGTATATTGTGGTTGTAACAATTCATTTCCTCTTTGGAAAGTATATGGGTCAAGGAAAAATAAGAAAGGATTCAAATCTTCATAACTTGGACGGTCGATTCTACGACTGAACGAGTAACCCAATTGGTGGTCTTTTGATAATTTCTGACGGAAAAATACACTTGGGAAAAGATTCGTATAATTTCTTTTCAATAATTCTTTTCCTAATAAAGTACCTTGTCCGTTAGTATTTTCAACTCTTAAACCTAATTGAACACTTACTTTTTTGAATTCCTTAGAATAGTTTACATAACCAGCATTAATGTTTTCTTTGTAAACAAAATCACGAGTACGAGTTGGGTCATTTACATGAGTATTGGCATCACCCACTAAGAAATCAAAACGCATATCATTGCCAGAATGTACATAACTTGTTTTTAAACCAGCTTCAAATTTTGATGTTTTATTGATTGGATAAACTAAGTCTGTTTTGAAAGAATAAATATTGATTTTAGAATCAGTTAAACCATCTTCATTTCTTTTTTCACGTAAAATATTCTGAGTATCGTATTTTGAAGTGCGATACTTCATCGAATTATTGGCATCGTAACGAGCATAGTCTAAATCTGCAGTGATTTCTCTACCAGTTGAATCAATTACATGTTTGAAGTTCAAATTGGTTGAGTAATTTCCCCAATTGTTATTAATACTTCCTAAAGTTCTTGAAGTAGTATCCAATTGAGCCATCGCATTTTTGATTAAAGTTTCGTTGTTTAAATCTTCGCTCCAATTACCATTCATGCCATTGAATAAGAAACCAATCGTATTCTTTTTGTCAAGGAAATAATCAGCTCCCATTTTATAAGAGAAAGAATTATTTCTACGGTCATTATCTCCAACTTGGTCGAATCCAGAAATTACTTTACCATTTTCAAAAAACTTACGGTTAATCGTTTGAACTTGAAAGCTTTTACGGTCATTCGCAGAAAAATTTCCGAATAGGTTTACTTTACCATTTCTGTAATTTAAGTTTAAACCAGCACTTTCTTTTGGTAAAGATTTATAAGGACCGAAACCAACACCAACATTCGCCGAACCATTTAAGCCAGTATTTTGATTCTTTTTCAAACGGATGTTAATTACTCCAGCATTTCCAGCAGCATCGTATTTTGCAGGCGGATTGGTCATGATTTCGATTTTATCCAACTGAGACGCTTGCATGTTTCGAAGCATATTGGCTAAATCACTAGCCGACATATACGTTGGTTTGCCATCTAACATAACCATTACATTTTGCTTTCCTTTCAATGAAATGTTTCCGTCTTTGTCAACTGTAATGCCCGGAGATTTCTCTAATACTTCAATCGCAGTATTGCCCGCTGAAACTACTGAGTTCTCAACGTTCACAACAGTTTTGTCGATTTGCTGTTCGATAAAAGGTTTTTTGGCGGTAACCTGTACTTCTCCCAGCTCGTTTGAAGCTTCTGTTAATACTAATTTTGTTAATTTAATATTGGGTATTTCGGCAGAAAGGATAAACTTTGGCGTGTAATATTTTTTATATCCCAATTGAGAAATGTTAACGATATAAGCGCCATAATTTACTTTTTCGAATTCAAAAGTACCGTTTACATCGCCCAGAGCACCTTTTACCAATGATGAGTCTTTTGCATTCAATAAAGTAACCGTAGCAAATTCTACAATTTTACTTTTATCGTCTGTGATTTGTCCTGAGATTTTTCCCTGAGCTTGTGCCTTAATATTAGCTAAACTAAATATGGTAAGGATAGCGTAAAAAATTGTTTTCATGATGAGTGAATTTTAGGTTTTTAGATTTATTGGTTAAACATATTTGGATGATTACTGTGTTAAAATTAATATTATGCCAACTACCTTGTTATGCAAACTACTTAATCGGCTTCCCTAAAGGATAAATGGTTTGTTATTTACCGTCAATGAAAAATTGAAACGTTAAGGGGAATGATTTGTAGCTAAGATGCAGCCATGCAGAAAAAGGTTGCAGAGAATTGAAAAAAAATCTAAAAAAGATTTGGGGACAAAAAAATAGGCGATTCAGTTTATCAACTAAATCGCCTATTAGAGGGATGAATTATTAATTATTTTACAATTTCAGAAATGATTTTTAAGCCATTCAAGGTTAGTAATTTATCCACTTCATCAAATTCATCACGAAGTGGTGTTAGAATAGACGACAGTCCACCAGTAGCTAAAACGAGACAATCTTGCCCAACTTCTTTTTTGATTTGCATAATCATTTCACGAACCATTCCTACATATCCCCAAAGAATCCCTGCTTGAATAGCATGAACAGTATTTTTACCAATGGCAGATTCTGGCATTACCAAAGGTACTTCTGGTAATTGTGCCGTGTTTGAAAAAAGGGATTTTACGGCTGTTTTCAAACCCGGAGCAATTGAAACTCCTAAAATTTTACCTTCGGCAGTAACAACGGTAAAAGTTAAAGCAGTACCAAAATCAACGATTAAACACGTTTTCTTGTAGGTATAATACGAGTAAGTAGCATTGCAAACCAAATCTGTGCCGATTTCATAAGGACTTAGAATTTCCATTTTCAATTGGTCATAGATTTCTGGGCCAATGATGATTGGGTCGAGACCAAGCATTTCTTGAACCGTTTCTTTCAAAACATGTTTTAAATCTGGCACAACGCAACTAATAATCGAGCGATTGATTTCACTGATTTTTAAGTTGTTTTCCAAGAAAAACAAGCGAAGTTTTGCTTCAAAATCAGAAGAACGGCGAGAAGAATCAGAAGGAATTCTGAATTGATGAATCCATTCCTGCTGATTATGAATCCCGAAAACTACGTCAGTATTACCAATGTCTATTGCTAAAAGCATATTCTCTAATTTATAATATTAAAAGCCAATTTTACCTCTTCGTTTTCCTTTCACAGTGTTATTGGCGTACTCCAACATCTCTTCAATTTCTTTGTTAAAACCACCAGAAAGAATAGGGAATCTCAACCAACTTCTTGGGTCAAGGTTGCGGTCGTCCACATGGAAACTTGGTGCATAGCGTTCACGTTTCCATTGATTTCTAGCAAAAAGTCTAAAAAATCTTTCAATAGAAGTAATTAATTTTTCACGAGTATAAACGCCTTCAAATTCCATTTCCATGATTTTCAAACAATCTGTAGGAGATTTTTTATCACGAATTGCGGAGGTTTCAATGGCATTCAATAAATCATAAGGCATTAAATCTTCTTCATCAATCTGTTTAGCTTCAAGCGGACGTAATTCAGCAGTTGGCTGTAAATTATTCATGGCATTCAAGCCTTTTATTTTATGAGTTCCGCCCAAACCAGTGTTTTCTAACCAACGTAACCAATGACGTAACCAATGCTTGTCGATGCCAGCAATGGGTGAAATAGAACCTGAAGTATCACCATCCATCGTCGCATAACCAACCGATGCTTCAGAACGGTTAGAAGTCGATAAAAGTAAAGCATTATTGATATTTGCCAACAACCAAGCACTTGGGCTACGAACCCTCGCTTGAATATTTTGTAATGCTAGGTCGTCGGTCTGCCAAGATAAATCTCTTCCAATAGCACCTTGAATTAAACCTTTATAAGTTTCCACCAAACCATTGATGTCAATATCATAAAAAGTAGTGTTCAAATCTTTGGCTAATGAAGTAGCCGAATGACGAGTATCCGATGAACTATTTTGCGTTCCTTGATAAATATTAGTAATCAAAGCGGCAGATAATTCTGCGACAGAATTACAATGTTGAATTGCCTTGATGTATTTTAATTTTTGTTTGAAACCATCCAGTCCCAATTCTGTAACAGCCATTTCGATGGCTAAGTAACATAGCGCAGTAATGGCAGATGAATCAGCACCACCAGAAAGTGAAATTACCCAACCATTTGAACGTGATTTTCTTAAATAATCGAATAATGCTAAAGCAATAGCTCTTGCAAATTCTTCTTCTTTCTGAAAGCCATTTGCTTCCCAATGTTCTAAAGCATAATGATTTTTGAAAGGAGGAATCTCTGGATAATCAAAAAGTACTTGAATCGCATTACTCGCCTTGAATTGGAATAGATTTAGACTTTGTTCTAAACGAATTTTATCTAAATCAATCACCGCAGAAGTCAAGTAATAATCTTTGTAAGAAAATCGTGTACCAGAAACGAGCATTTCTCCAGCCTGAGCAATCATCGCATCTCCGTCGAAGATGGCTCTTCCTGCTTCATTACCGAGCAAATTCGCATAAATATAAGCGACTCCAAAAGCACGAGAACCATCTTGAACGAGGCGTTCACGAGTTTGGGTTTTAAAGAAAGCAAAATGAGAAGCCGTTGGATTCAGAATAACATCACAACCTTTTAAGTAAAGCTCTCTTCCCGGACGATTCGCTACCCAAGCATCTTCACAGATTTCAAAACCAATTTTTACACCACCTACTTCAAAAAGTAAATCGCCAACAGGATAAGTAAATTCTCCGATTCTTAATTCAGTTTTCTCACCCACAGGCCAATGTTGAAACCAGCGAGTTTCATAATGAATACCATTGTTCGCCAAAGTTTTCTTACAAGCGAAGCCTCTGATTTGCTTATTGACAATTAAACAAGCAGCATTATAAATATGATTATTGATACGAATAGGTAAACCTACACAAACTGCAATGCTTGAAGTATGCAAAACAATATCTTCTAAAGCTTCTAAGGCGCTGTCGCAAGTACTTTGTGCATAGAACATATCTTCGCAGCCATAGCCAGTAATACATAGTTCAGGGAGGCATAAAAGACTAATTTCCTGTTTTTTCGCCTCTTCAATACAAGCAATGATATTGTTTTTATTACTTTCCCATGCCAGAGGTGTTTGGTTAACTACTCCAACGGCCACTTTAATTAGATTCATATTATTGTATTTGAATAGCTAAGGCTAGTTCTTTTTATCGAAATTCACTCTTTCGCCCGGAAGCGTATATTTGAATTTAGTTTTTCCTGATTTTTTATCTTTTTTACCATTGAATTTCTTATTTCCTTTTACAGGATTCCACGGCAAATGTTTTTTGGTAGTTGTCCATGAAAAGGCAGCTCTTGGTCTAAAAGTTCCGCCTTCGTGTTTATGTTCTACAGAAACCCTACAGTTTTTCTCAGGGCAACGCTTCGCCCAAAGACATCCCGATAAAGTAAAACAGGAAAGTAAGAAAAGAAAAATATAGTAAAAAGGATTATATTTCATCAGCGTTGAGTTTGCCTGACAAAAATACATCATTTTGAACCATAATGAAAAAAGGGGAGGAGAGATTTGGGTATGAAAAAAAAGAGTACCCGAATCTTAAAGCAAAAAAACCTTCATACGCCATGTATGAAGGTTTTTTGTAATTTTTGAGCCTTCTATCGGGATCGAACCAATGACCTACTGATTACAAGTCAGTTGCTCTACCAGCTGAGCTAAGAAGGCTTTTCTCAACGATTAGCGAGATGTTCTTCGTTTATCGTGATGCAAAATTAGTAGGTTTTGTATTACTGTGCAAACGTTTTGGAAAGAAATTTTTAACATTTTCTTAAACTTTTTTGCAAGTTTCTGAATTTCAAAAGATTAAGCAGTGAAATTTTTTTCAAAAAAAACAGGGCTAATGATTAAATTAGCCCTGTTTTGGTGATTTTTCATCTTTCAGCTTCTCTGATTATTTTAATTTGATGTTTCAAATCTGCTAAATCTTTTGCCGCTTTTTGAATTTTTGCTTCAACATCTTGGCGAAGCTTATCCGCATTTTTAGATTTTGCGAAAAATTCTAAGTTATTTCTGTAAACTGCAATGTCATTTTCAATTGTCTGCATTTTACGACGAATGTCATTTTCTTTACGGATTAAATCTTTTGGCGATTCTCCGTGCGCTCTAACCATTTCAACTTCATTCTGTAAACTCAATTGCTCACGTTCTCTACCAGAAAGTTTTGCCATTGCACTCACATATTTGTTGATGGCATTGATATAACGTTTTCCGATATTTTGCATTTCCTTTTTAGGAACAAAACCTATTGCCGACCATTGTGCTTTGAATTCAGCTAGTCTTGCTGTTTCAGCACCTTCAGAAGCTTCTTTTTCTATTTGCTCACAAAGTGCAATTTTGTTCACTAAATTAGCTTCAAACTCTTTTTCCAAAGTTTGGTTTTTAGCTCTTTTTGCATTGAAAAAAGTATCACAAACGTTTTTGAATTTACTGTAAATGACATCTTTTTCTTTTTCAGGAACATGACCAATCTCACGGAACTCTTTTTGTAAACGAATTACAGTATTGGTAGCTTCTTGAGATTCATCTTCATTGGCTAATAATGCTTCTACTTCTTCAATAATTGCATTTTTAGCTTTTAGATTTTCTTCTCTTTTGATTTCTAGTAAACGGAAAAACTCTGTTTTGTTTCTGAAAAACGTTTTAATATCCGACCAGAACTTATCGCTCAATTCTTTGCCTTTTTCTTTAGGCATAAAACCTTTGATATTATTCCATTGGTCTTGTAAAGCCAAAAGTGCTTTGGTGCGGTCGTTCCACTCGGTAATTGAAGCGGAATTGAAGCTTGCAAAAGGTTGAATAAGCTCAGCAATTGATGTTTTCAAAGCGAATACTTGTTCTGCTTCTGCTTTTGAGGCTTCTAATTGTTCACGACGCTTGCCATAAATAATATCCAAAGCATCTTTTACTCTTTGCCAGATAAGTTCGTTTTCTTCTTTTGGTGCTGGACCAACGTGCTTGTACTCTTCAAAAGTCGCTACAGCTTCATCTAACATTTTACCAGTAACGTTTTCTGTTTTCGACGTTTCTGCTATTTTTTCGATTTTGCTACACAACTCAATTTTATGTTGAAGATTACGCTTGCGGTCAAGTTCTAATAACTCAAAATAAATACTACGATTACTGTAAAATCTATCAACTAAAGCGTGGAATGTTTGCCAAAGCGTGTTATTGTGTGGAGAATTTACATTTCCAGCAGTTTTCCATTCTTCTTGAATCTTCTTGAATTCATTGAAACCAGATTTGATATGTGCTGGGTCACTGCTGTCTTCACCTTCAACCAACGTGCGAAGACGATTGATAAGTACAGTTTTTTGACTGAAATTCTTATCTTTTTCTTTTTCAATGTTGGCAAAATACTTTGAACGTTCTTCTTTAATAGCTTTAAAAAGCGTATCAAATTGTTCACTTGCAGTGTCTAGCTTAAATTCGAATCCATCTTCAGAACCTTCGTTGGCTTCTTTAAATTTAGCAAGTGCTTCTGCTTTTTCTGCACTTTTAATTTGCTCAAATAATGGTCTAATTTCTTTCAAAGTATCTTCAGATTTTCTGAAAATACCTACTGAAGGATTTTCCTTTACTTCTGCTAATACTTTCTCTAAAGTTTTCACAAAATCTGCTTTTTGAAAGCTAGAATAATCAATTGCTTGGGTTTCAATTGTTTCTGTCTCTTCAATTGTTTCAAGTACCGCTGATACAAGAATAGGCTCAGGTGTTACTTCAGAGATTGTTTCAATGGGTTCAGGGGTTGCTGCAACCTCAAGAATAGATACTTCTTCCGCTTGTGTGTTAGCTGCGGATTCTGTTACTTCGATAGCTTGTGCTTCGATTTCTTCTTTAATTTCTTTTGCTTCTTCGTTAATCATGCGTTCTTTTGACAGCGCTCTACAAATCAGTATTTAATAAGATTAGAGTCGGCTGTTACATTTGAGATAAACATTTAACAATCAGGTTTTTCAACCTGCTGACAGACAGTTAATGATTGTTGGTTTGAATTTATTACTAAAATAATGAATTAAAGACTCAATCATTAAAAGAAAATATCAAATTCTCTTGATGAGTTTTTTAGGTAATTTTTTTGTTTAATTACTTCACAAAGAATTTGCTACAAAAATAAGTAAAATACTTACAAACAAAGCTCAATAATCATCTTTTCACAGAATCCTTGTCGCTTTTTTAGGAAGATTAAGCTTCTTTACTCGAAATCCTCAGTTCTTTTGGATAATAATTATTGATTCTATTAGGAAGTATTTTCACCCAACCTAATCCAAAGCCTTTGAAAGTCATTAAAGACCAGCCTTTTATCTCTTCTTCCAAAACAAAATCTTCTCTTCTTAAATACTTATTTGCTTCTTCTGCGCTGAGTTCAACTTTGTTTGTTTTTTCGGATAAAAATATGCTCATAGCAAGCTCATGGTCAGGAATTAAATCTTTATTAGATAGTTTTCCGATTTTTGTGCCTACTTTTTTAAGATTAAAATTAAACTGGATTAAATTAATGGCATGTTCGTGTGTAGGCTTGATTAAAAAATAATCTCCATTTTTTTCAAACCAAGTATGGTCATCAACGTCTTTTATCCAATTTCTGAAAATTTCTCGTTCAGTTCTACGATTGTTATTTTTGATGGGTTTACCAGAGCGAATGAATACTTCTTTTTCTGACGATTTTTTTTTGAAGGCTGTAATAAAAAAGCCTTCTCCTTTTACATGGTCAGGGAAAAGTCTAAATGAGCCTTCCGAAATTACTTCTCCTCCAAGTATGTCAGTATTTTTTGCGGTTAAATGTTCTGCATTAAAAGTAGTTTCTATCCAATCTACAATATCTTCATTTTCTTCTTTAGAATAGGACGATGTTGAATAAATTAGTATTCCACCTTGTTTTAAGCTAGACCAAGCATCGCTAATCATTTTCTTTTGTTTTAATGACCAAGCTAAAACATTTGCATCCGACCATTCTTTCAAAATATTGGGATCTTTTCTCAATAGACCTGAATTCGAACTTGGTGCATCAATCACTAATACGTCAAAAAAACCAAAAAGACGCATGAAATCTTTTGGGTCATTATTAGTCACAATCGTGTTCATTGTACCCCATTTTGTCAGATTATCACTCAAATTATTACTTCTAGTTTGAATAACATCATTACTAATTAATAAAGAATCAGGCGTTAGTAAACTGGCAATTAATGTGCTTGTTCCACCCGGTGCAGCACATAAATCAAGCACTTTTAAATCTTGAGATAAATCGACTGTGTTTTTCAAAACTTGTTCTAAGTACATCGAACTTGCCTCTTGAACAAAAAAAGTACCAGCATGAAAAAGTGGATTTTGCGAAAAGTCGCTACGAGAGGCTAAATATTTTCCGTAATCAGACCAAATTACGGGAGCTTCATCATTAAAAAAATCTGAATTTTTAAACGGATTTATGCGAATAGAAGTAGGAGATGCGTCATTTTCATGCGCTTTAATAAAGGTACTTTCATTAAAACCTTGAATGTTTTGCAATGAATTAATTAATGTTTGGGGGACTTTCATAAAGTGAAATTACACAAAAAAGCCAAACTGACGACTAGTTTGGCTTTTTGCTTAAATTTTTCAATATTTAAAACGTTTGAAAACGCATCTGATTACTTCGTTTTTATTTTTCCAACAATCCAGTTTCCTACTTTTCGGCCTTGTACTAAACCATTTTCTAAAGCTGGGCGGAAATGAATTCCTCCATATAAACGGCTAATAGAAGCTTCTTCAGCGGCTTGTGTGAAAGAAGTAAATTTACGAACTGGTAAGCCATAAGGAATTTCAGTTGAGTCCGCAAAAGCAACGTTATCGCCTAAAATTGATGATAATGCCACTGACGCTGCTCCAGAAATTACCGAGTGTCCAGAAGTATATTCTGGGAAAGGAGGAGTTTGCAAAACAGGTTGCCAATCTTTATCAATATTAGCGTTGATAACACTTTCAGGACGAATACGAACCGAACGATATTTTTCTGTCCAGCAAGAAATGAATCCGTCAAAAACAGCAATTGACGTCATTAAGTAAGCCTGTGCTGTTTTATAAATATCAGCATTGGTATTTCTGCTTACTTGCGAAACAATTCCCATCCAATGTCCGCCTGGAGATACTTTTTTAGTAGCAAACATAGCATGACCAGTAATGTTCATCTTGAAAGGGTTACAATCCCAGAAATTACAGATAGCTCTTTGTTCATCCGTCAAGTTTTTAACGGTATTATAGCAATCCATTACTTCATTGTAATACTCACTTCCTTTTGTTAAATCAAATTTTGAAGGTGGTGGCGGAGGAAATTGAGCAGAAGAGTCTAATGTGAAAGAGCGAATCTTTTGCCAATTTGGCTCAACGGCATCCATATAAGCAGGAGGAGTAGGCACCCAAGTTCCTACTTTATTAGTCACCGTAAAACGGAATCCACGTGTTTGTTTATAATTATCCTTTTTAGAATAATTCATGATAGAAGCCGCTACAGAGTCACCAAAGGCAATCGAATTATCAAAAACCTCTTCGGGAATTCCTGTTGCTTTATATTCTTCCCAAAGCTTTTTTTCAAAATTCACATAAACATCTTGGGCAAAAGTAAGGTTTTTGCCAATAGTTAGAAATGCTCTGGTAGCCGCCAATGGATAGCAATATTGTTTACTTGAATCTGGTTTATAAACTTTTTCAAAACCATTGAATTGTCCAACCATTGATTTCAGCCCTTTGTTCGCTGGAACAAGTGCTTCATAAGCAGCTAAAGAGGCATAACTATATATACGACTTGAAACTGGAGGAGGAAAAATGTCATGAATAATTGATTCAGTAACTTGTAACTGTGTTTTTCTTAGGAACTCAGGATTTTCAGCGGCTTGTTTCCAACTACCGTCATCTTTTTTACAACTGAATAATAAAGTAATACACGATAATATCAGTAGAATGTTTTTGTTCATTGTTTGGGTTTTAAAATGGTAAATCAAAATTACAAAACTTTTTTTCCTAAAAAATGGAAATTGTTAATTTTAAGGATGATTTTTATCTTTTTTTTAATTATTCTGATAATAATTCTGAAAATGAGCAAATTGAAAATGCTTTTAATTACTTCTTTAGTCATCAATTGTTTATTCTGTAAATTTTAAAACATAAAGCTTTTTTTGAAGTTGACTAATAGAATCAAATCATAGAACTTTGAAAATACTTATTGTTGGCGCAGGCATAGCTGGACTTTCAGCCGCTAAAATTTTAGCAAAATATCATGAAGTAACTGTTATTGATAAAGGCAGAGGGGTAGGCGGGAGAATGGCTACTCGAAAAATTGGTGACTGCCAAGCAGATCATGGAGCACAATATTTTTCTGTACAATCGAAAGATTTTCAGTATTTTATAAATGAATTGTTAGCAGAAAGTATAGTCTCAAAATGGCAATTGGCACAACGGACAAATGTTCGCTATTTTGGAAATAAAGGCATGAAAATGATTCCAAAGAAAATGGCGGAAAATATCAACATGATTCTCAATGAAAAAGTAAGTGAAATTGTTGATAATAAGCTTCTCTTAGAAAGTGGAAGGGAATATATTTTCGACCAATTAATTCTTACTCAGCCCGTTCCACAAATTCAGGAATTATTAAAGAAATCATCAATACTTATTTCTGCTAAAGATGAGTCTGCTTTAAATTTGGTTAAATATGAGCCTTGTATAGCTGTAATGGCTGTTTTAAATAAAGTGACAGAAATCCAAAATGGAGGAATAATACTGGAAAATCAACCAGTAGCTTGGATTGCAGATAATTTTCAAAAAGGCATCTCAACAAAACCTTGTGCGACACTTCATGCTTCGGCTAATTTTAGTACTGAAAATTTAGAAGGAGATTTAAACGTAATTGCTCAAAAAATGCTTGAATCGGTGGAAGAATTTATTCCAAAATCATCCGTTGAAACGTTTCAAGTACACCGCTGGCGTTACAGTTTAGCATCAAGTCGTTATCCCGCAACTTTTTATCAATTTGATAATAAAGCTATTTTTATGGCAGGCGATGGTTTTGGTATTGGAAATGTTGAAGGTGCATTTTTATCAGGTTTAAATGTGGCTAAATTTATACTAGAAACTTCACTTAAAACGGCTGAATAATCCACCGTTTTAAGTGAAGTAAATTTATAAGCTTTCAGCAATTTTTCTGCCAGTCAACATCGCTGCATTCAAAGATGGATAAGCAGTATAATCGCCACATTGATAGAGTATATCACTGATTTGCAATGGAAATGTTTCCTTATTTTTCTGGTTAAAACTTGGTAAAGCTTGTGGAATATGATAGGTTTTTAAATGTTGCCAAGTGGATGCTTCTTTGCCAAACCAAGTAATTAATTCCTTTTTAATACTTTCGGTCAATGTTTTCTCATCTTCTTTCACATCTCCTTGAGTAGAAACAGCAATTAAAAATTTACCAGCTGGGGCATAATTAGAAGCAATATCACTCGGTACGCACAGATTATGGATTTTAGCTTTTCTATCTGGATTGAGTACTAAAAGTTTTTCTGTAAGGGGTGATTTATTTGCTGAAAAATAAGTACAAGTAGTTTTGTTGAATGACAGATTTTGAGTTTTCCCTAAAAGCTTTTCAGAAGTTAAACCATCTGTTGCTAAGACAATTTTTTCGCCATACAATTTTTCTCCATTTTCTAAATAAACCCTATTTTCTTCAATTTTTACAACTTTAGTATTGAAAAGTATGGCGTTTTTGGGCAAATGATTAGCAATCTGTAAAGGAATTTCTTGCATCCCATTGGCTGGAATTACAGCATCACCTTCATAGAATTTTTCAAAAATAAATTTGAAAAAATTGGCAGAAGTATTTAACTCATCTTCAAGAAATACACCACCGAAGAAAGGTTTGAAGAACTGCAAAATCATTTTATCAGAAAATCCAAAGTTTTGTAGATATTGCAAGGTTGACTGATACTTATTTTCAAGAATATCTTCTTGCATATTTTGGGTTTCGATAATCAAACGAAGGATTCTGAGCTTGTCGGCAAATGTCCCAACATTTGAAAAAAGCGCTGCAAACAAAGCCGATGGTTCTTGTATCGGATTAAGCATTTTCGTGAATTTATGTTGTTCATTGTCACGAATCAAAGCGCCAGATGTGAAAGGTTGGAGATTTAATTTTTCATAGTTTAACAATTTTTGTGCTTCTGGATAAGCAGTCAATAAAATCTGAAAACCTCTATCAAGTAGAAATCCATCTTGTTTGTCTGTTTTTACTCTTCCGCCAACTGTATCACTAGCTTCTAAAACCAAAGAGTCAATTCCTCTGTCTTTTAAGTATTTGGCACATGTCAATCCAGCTATGCCAGCTCCGATGATGATAATCATTTCTGTATTGATTTAATAATGATAGATTATATTTCAGCCTCAATTTTATATAAAATCTAGTATGTTTATAGGATTTATATTATTTTGACTGTTTTTCTTTATTTATTAAAAATAACTAGCTATTTCGTAAAGAGTTTTGACTTTCTTGAAAATTATATAAAACCATTATGACAAAATGAAGGAAAATATAAATATTCTAATATTGAAAAATGAGTCATTTGCCTGACAAATTAAGAGTAATCAGTTTTTTATATTTACATTCATCTAAAGAATTACAGAAAAATGATTTTCTGTTTTAATATATAATGTATTGGTATTTAGTGGTTTATGTATTTTTTTGCTTTAAAATGAATTTATCTTAATCTAATTTGTTAAAACTAATAACATACAAATAATATACTTTTCAGAGATTTTTTATTATTTTGCATCACATTTAAAATCTATATAAAATTGAATTAAACCGATAAACTATTTAATAGATTATTAAAATTTCGAGGAAAATTGTATTTTATTTAGATTGCTTAAAGGGTTGATTTATCCATATACAAGTATTTTGATTGGGCTGAAAAGTGAAATCATCATCAAATTTTTAATATTATAAGATATGAACTATCAAATTCACGAAGAAAATGGTTACAAGTACATCGACGAAGGAGAAGGCGAAATTCTTTTTTTACTTCACGGGCTTTTCGGTGCATTGAGTAACTGGGAAGGAGTAATTGAGGGCTTCAAAGGTAAATATCGAGTAATTATTCCGATGATGCCAATTTATGAAATGCCAATTGCAAAAGCTGGATGTGAAGGATTGACTGAATTCATTGAAGGTTTTGTGAATTGGAAAGGCTTTGATGAATTAACACTTTTAGGAAATTCTTTGGGTGGACACGTTTCATTAATTTACACATTGAGAAATCCTTCAAAAGTAAAAAGATTAGTGTTGACAGGGAGTTCGGGGCTTTTTGAAGATGGAATGGGCGGTTCGTATCCAAAACGTGGAAATTATCAATACATTAAAGAAAGAGTAGAATATACTTTCTATCGTCCTGAAACGGCTACAAAAGAATTGATTGACGAAGTATTTGAAATTACCAACAGTGCTTCTAAAGTAATTAGAATTATCTCGATAGCAAAGTCTGCACAGCGGAACAATATGGCGAAAGATGTTGTTAAAATCAAAGTACCAACACTATTGGTTTGGGGATTGAACGACACCATAACGCCGCCACAAGTAGGTCATGAATTCAATCGTTTAATTGAAAATTCTGAATTACATTTTATCGATAAGTGTAGTCATGCACCGATGATGGAGTGTCCAGAAAGATTTAACGAAATTTTGGATGGCTGGCTCGAAAAAACTCCTATTCGTGTAGTTGAGTTGGTATAATCAACTTAAAATTTGGAATTTATCTATAATTAACTATATTAGCTTTAATTATATAAATTTCATCGACACAATATGCACGCTAAAGACTTCATTAATCCAATGTTACCAGTGCTAAAATCTACAGATACTGTAGGGGAGGCGTTAAACTGGATGGAAGAATATAGAATAGGACAATTGCCATTGATTCATGAACAAGAATATCAAGGTTTGATTAGCCATGATATTCTGCTTGATGCCGATGAAGATTTACCACTTTTGGCATTACAACCTGAATTTGAAGACGCTTTTGTCAATGTAAATCAACATCTTTTTGAGATTCTGAAAATTGTTCAGCAGTACGATTTACAAGCAGTGGTTGTACTTGATGAAGAACAAATGTTTGTAGGCACAATCAGTGTTCAAGAATTGCTAAATCAGTTTTCTAAAAACTTAGGCTCACAAGAAATTGGAGCTGTATTAGAAATTGCAGTTGAAAACAGAAGTTATTCACTTTCAGAAATTAGTCGTTTAATAGAATCTAATAATGTTAAAATTATCAGTTCATATTATACAAGTGGTTCTGGACTGGAAGACTCAAAAGATATTTTAACCTTGAAATTAAATCAACAAGATATTTCAAGAGTAATTGCAACACTCGAACGTTTTGAATATGATATTGTCGGAGCTTATAATTTTGAAGAAATTACTTCACCCGATAAAGAACGATACGATATGCTGATGAAATATTTGAATTTATAATATTAAGCTCTTGAGAAAACCTCAAGAGCTTTTTTGTTTTTAAAGTGATTGCGAAAAACTTTTAAAAAGAGTAAAAAACGCAATTTGTTCGAAAACTATCAATAAATCCAATATTCAATTCCCAAAAGTTTGGGAATTTACATTCTTCTTTCTTCTTTTGTTTTTCAGATAGAAAATCAGGCTTTTTTCTTAAATTTAGAAAATAAGCTTCCAATCAACACAGATCATACAAGATGAAAATAGCCATTAACGGGCGAAATTTTAAGGATGAAATCAAACCTTTTGTTCAACTAATGTTTGATTTTTTGGCTCAGAAAGGAGTTGAAATCCAAATTTCCGAAATCTATCAACAATTTTTGACTGAGATTGGAGTCAGCCATCATGCAACGCAATTTTATACATCTCAAGAAGATTTATTTGATGCAAATATTGTATTGAGTTTGGGCGGAGATGGCACTTTGCTAGATACTGTTACGCATGTAACCAAGCGAGAAACACCAATACTTGGCATAAATACTGGTCGATTAGGCTTTTTAGCGACAGTTTCACCCGACAAGATTAATGAAAGTTTAGAAGAAATTTTTGCAGAACGCTACACCTTAGACCCACGAACGTTGGTAAGTGTGGAAACCCGCTTAAATAATGAACCAATAGATGTTTTTAATGGGATAAATTTTGGATTGAATGAATTAGGTATCATGAAAACGGATACTTCTTCGATGATTATGTTAAAAGCATATTTGAACGGTGAGTTTTTGAATACTTATTGGGCGGATGGGCTGATTATTGCTACTGCAACAGGTTCAACTGGCTACAATCTTAGTGTTGGTGGTCCTTTGGTAATGCCAAGTTCAGATATTTTTGTGATTTCGCCCATGAGTCCTCACAACTTAAATGTACGTCCTTTGGTGGTTTCAACAGATGTAATTCTGGATTTTGAAGTAGAAAGTAGAAGTAACAGTTGTTTGATTTCTTTGGATGCTCGTTCAAAAGTGATTGATAGCAATGTGAAAATCAGAATGAAAAGAGAAGCTTTTAAAGCAAATATTATTAAACTGAGTGATAGTAATTTCTTGAATACTTTAAGAAGTAAACTTAATTGGGGATTTGATGCAAGGAATTAATAAATCATTTTAATTAAAATTAAGCAAGAAGAATCCATTTGAATATATTATTTTCGTTGTAAAATTTAATAAATACTCATAACAAACTTAATGGTTTTACGTTAACAAATTGTTTGTTGATTCAATTGAAAAAGAATAACCACATAGATTCCATCCATTACCAGACAAATATGAAAAAATATTCTTCAATACTTCTGATACTGATAATTTGTGCTTTGAATACACAAGATTCTGAGGCACAATTTAGATTTTCAAATCTTTTCGGAGGCAAAGATAAACCACGTAAAAATAGATTGTTTGAACCAAATTCAACAGTTAGTTTAGGCGTTGGTACTTCAAGCTATTATGGTGATATTTCTCCTTACAACAGATTTTTACAATCTACAGTAAATGGAATGCGTTGGAATGTTAACTTCAATTTTACTCGTCAGTTTTCACCAACTTTTGCGCTTCGTTTTGGTCTTACTTATGCTAGAATTTCTGGTGATGATAATTATCTTGAAGGAGTAAAAGGTTATGAAGGTAATTTTATCAGAAACTTGCATTTTAGAAATGATATTAAAGAACTTTCAATTGTTGGACAATATGATTTAGTACGTACAAGTCGTAGTTATTTGCGTAGAGCTAATATTATTCCTTATATTTTTGGAGGTGTTGCCGTTTTTGCTCACGACCCAATGGCTAAACCAGATGCTTCTTTATACGGAAATGATTGGGTTCGCTTACAACCTTTAAATACAGAAGGACAAGGTCTTCCGGGCTATGCCAATAATCCTTATTCATTAATTAGCGTTTCTTTTCCACTAGGTGTTGGCGTAAAGTATAAACTGAACAAGCATTGGGATTTAGGCGTAGAAATGAGCTACCGTTATACTTTGACGGATTATTTGGATGATGTAAGTGGTAATTTTGCTGATCCTGCTGATTTAGCAGCGCAAAGTCCGCTGGCAGCTTCAATGGGAAATAGATCATTAGAACAAATTGCTGCTCGTTCTGGAAATGACCGTACACAAGGAGTAATAAATTATTTGACAGATATAGGCATTTATAGTGCATCCGCACCTATCAACCCTTTTAGTTTGACTGCAATTCCAGGTTTTTCAGACAAAGCTGATTTACGTGGAAATCCAAAATATAATGATGCTTACATGTTAACAACCGTGAAGTTGATTTATCATATTCCTAATAAAATTAAATGTCCAGTTACTCGTTAATCAGTCTGGAATAACATTCATGAACGGTCAGGTGTTTTTCGCCTGACTTTTTTATTAATTATGACATTATCAAAAAAGTTTCTCCTTTTAGTATTTAGCTTATTAAGTATAAATACTTTCGCACAAAAAATAGAAATAGGAGGTGGTTTAGGAGTAATGAATTATAAAGGAGATATTTCTCCCGATTTTCACCCAGCTTTCGCACGTTTGGGTGGAAATTTGCTTTTTAGATATAATCCTAACAAAATCGTTAGTTTCAGATCGAGCATTGTTTTAGGCTCAATTTATGGAGATGATAGCAAAGTAAATGATTCTTTTAATCAATTAAGAGGACAGACTTTCAAAACATCTATTAATGAATTAAACCTAATTACTGAATATAATTTTTTCGACTACAAGTACAATCGTTATCATAAAGATTGGAGTCCTTATGTTTTTGGAGGATTAGGTTTAATGAAGTTTTCACCTAGAGATACACCTGTAACAAATTATAAAACTTTACAAGTAGTAATTCCTTTTGGAATTGGCGTGAAATATAATCTGGCTGGACCTTGGGATATTAACCTTGAATTTGGTGCTAGAAAAACCTTTACAGACTATTTAGATAATTTAGGTGGCGACAATCCAGCTTTACCTAAAAACCAACAAAATGACTACAGTCGTGGTGATATGTATTATTATACTTCACTGTCTTTAACCTACAAATTTATCAAAGTATATTGTCCTTAAATAAGAAATTTTCATGTTTTGAAGTATTGAACGTAATGAGTAAAAGCTGAAAAGCTTTACATTATTTATGTTTAATACCATTTTTATGCCCTTTTAATATCATACTTGCCAGCAATAAGGGCTTCCTTGATTTTGAATAGGATAGGGAATTCGTTAAATTTGTCATATTATTCCCCAAAAGTACTCCTAGTCTATTTTTTGACTTATTATCCAAGTTTCAAAAGCTACAAGAGTTACCCATCATACTAGGAATAAAGGGCTTCAAACCTGCTTATTGCGTATTTGGAAGCCTATTATTATAAGTTTTATGTGTTAAAAAGTGTTAAATCGGTGAAAGAACAATTAGACCCTAACAATCTACCAAAACATATTGCCGTTATCATGGACGGAAACGGACGTTGGGCAAAACAGCAAGGCTTCGTTGACAGAATTTTCGGACATAGAAATGCTTTAAAAGCAGTAAAAGAAGCCATTGAAGGTAGTGCAGATTTAGGTGTGAAATATTTAACACTTTATGCTTTTTCAACTGAAAACTGGAATCGTCCAAAGGCTGAAGTTGATGCTTTGATGATGCTTTTAATCAGTGCACTCAAAGATGAACTTGAAGATATGAAGAAAAATAATGTACGACTAGATACCATAGGTGCTATCGACACATTACCTGAAAGTTCACAAAGAGTGCTTAGAAATGCCATTGAAGAAACCAAAGATAATACTGGTATCACTGTTATTTTGGCACTAAGTTATAGTGGAAAGTGGGACATTGTTAAAACTGCCAAAAAACTAGCCGAACAAGTAAAAAATGGAGAGTTAGCTGTTGAGGATATTAATGAGCAACTTTTCGAACAATCATTAGATACCAAAGGAATTCCAAATCCTGATTTGATGATTCGTACAGGAGGCGACCACCGTATTAGTAATTTCTTGCTTTGGCAATTAGCTTATTCTGAATTGTATATTTTTGAAGAATTGTTCTGGCCAGACTTCAGACGTGAACACCTTTTTGAAGCAATCCTTGATTATCAAGAACGTGAACGTAGATTTGGGAAAACCTCAGAGCAAATTAAAAACCCAGTAAATGCTTAAAATACAAATGTTTTCTTTCTCATCTGAAATGAGAACTATTCGCAAAATGAAAAAATATACATTATTACTTTCATGCTTATTCATTTCTTTTCTTTCACAAGCCCAATTGCGTGGAGCAATGGGAGCACGTTCGCCAATTGCTGAAAAAGCAATTGAAATGAATTACGCTGAACCTAAAGAATATGAAATTGCTGAAATTACTACTACTGGCTCTAAATTCTACGATGGCAATTCAATGATTTCTCTTTCTGGGTTAAGAGTCGGAGATAGAATCAAAGTTCCGGGAGATGCTGCTACTTCAGCTATTAAAAAATTGATGGGTCAAGGGATTTTGGAAGAAGTACAAGTAGAAGCTACTAAAATCGAAGGAGATAAAATTTGGTTGAATATCGTTATTAAAGAGCGTCCTAGATTGTATAAATTAGAATATACAGGTATTAAAAAAGGAGAGCAGGAAACATTAAGTGATAAAATCAAAACCTACAAAGGAAAAATCGTTACTGAAACGGTTAAGAAAAACGTAGAGTTAGCCATTAGAAAATTCTATCAAGATAAAGGCTATTTGAATGTTAGTATCAAAATTGCTGAAAAAACCGATTCACTTCGTGGTAATAATGCAACGATGAAAGTAGCCATTAAAAAAGGAGATAAAGTAAAAATTTCTAAAATTGAATTTGTAGGTAGAACAGAGATAAAAGAAAGCGTACTTCGTCGTAAATTAAAAGGAACGAAACAGAAAGCATTTTATAAAATCTTTACTTCTTCAAAATACGTTCCTAAAAAGTTTGAAGAAGATAAACAGAAATTGATAGAATTCTACAATAAAAAAGGATACAGAGATGCACAATTGATTTCTGATTCAGTTTTTAAAGATTCTGATAGAACTGTTAAAATTATCTTGAAACTAGATGAAGGGAAACAGTATCATTATAGAAATGTATATTGGGAAGGAAACTACATTTATCCAGATTCTGTCTTGACTGAATTATTAGGCGTTAAAAAAGGAGATGTTTATAACGTTGAAGATTTAGAAAAGCGTTTGAACGGTAAGCCAGGCGAAGATGTTAGTTCGGCTTATATGGATAATGGTTATTTGTTTTATCAATGTGAGCCTATTGAAACAGCAGTTGCTGGAGACTCAATGGATTTAACTTTCAGAATTACTGAAGGTAAACAAGCGACTATTAATAAGGTAATTGTAAACGGTAATACTAAAACTTCTGACCACGTAGTAATGCGTGAAATTAGAACTTTACCGGGACAAAAATTTAGTAAATCTGCTATCATTCGTACCGTTCGTGAATTATCAACTATCGGTTATTTTAACCCAGAAAAAATTACACCAAACCCAATTCCAAAAGCAGATGGAACGGTTGATATTGAATATAACGTAGAAGAAAAACCTTCTGATCAAATTGAGCTTTCAGGTGGTTGGGGTGGTTATATCGGTTTCGTAGGAACTTTAGGTGTAACTTTTAATAACTTCTCTGCAAGAAATATCGGTAACTTAAGCGCTTGGAAACCATTGCCTTCTGGAGATGGACAAAAACTATCTGTTCGTTTTCAAGCGAATGGTACTTCTTTCCAAAACTACTCTTTATCATTTACAGAGCCTTGGTTAGGAGGTAAAAAACCAAATTCGTTCTCTATTTCATTGAGTAGAAGTATTTCATATCCATACAAAATTCAACAGTACAATCAGTTGAGTGGTTACGGTTCAGGTTATGGTTACGGAAGTAGCTTATATGGAAGTGGTTACGGATATGGCTATGGTACAGGTTTAGGTTTAAATACTTCAACGTCTGATAGTGCTACAGCTGCTCAGAATGATGCTCACTTTAACAGTACTACTTTAGCATTCAGTTTAGGAAAGCGTTTGAAAGTACCAGATGATTATTTCTCATTAAGTAATTCACTATCGTTACAATTAATTGATGTGAAGAACTTACCATATTATGGTTATCCAGAAGGTAATTCGGTAGCGGTTTCTTTTGTAACGAATTTTTCAAGAAACAGTATTGACAACCCAACGTTCCCACGTTCAGGTTCTAGTTTCTCATTGACGGCTTCGTTAACTCCTCCGTATTCTTTATTTGGAGGCGATAATAAAAATTTAATTGAGTACCACAAATGGATGTTTGATGCCTCATGGTTTACACCAATTACAAGCAAATTGGTCTTCCACATGAGAACACACATGGGTTTCCTTGGTTCATATAATTCAAATAAAGACATTACTCGTTTTGAACGTTTTGACCTTGGTGGTTCTGGTATGCAAACAGGTTATAATGTCATCAGCCGTGACATCATCGCTCTTCGTGGTTATAAAGACAGAGTGTTTGGTTCGCAAGGTAGCTTACCAAGTGGTGGGGTTGCCTACAACAAGTTTGTAATGGAAGTTCGTTATCCAGTTTCTTTAAATCCATCAGCAACGATTTTCTTATTAGGTTTTGCAGAAGGCGGAAACAACTTTGCTAATTATTCAGAATACAATCCATTCAAATTATATAAATCAGCAGGTTTTGGGGCTAGAATTTTTATGCCAGCCTTCGGTATGATTGGTATTGATTATGGTTTTGCTTTTGATAAAGTACCTGGACAAACTTCAAGTAATGGTTTTGGTCAGCAAGCTTTTACTTTCTCGATTGGTCAGCAAATACGCTAATAAAGAATTGAAAAACCAAGCCGATTTGATAATTGGCTTGGTTTTTCAGTATTGTTAATCTTTTGTTAATCGACATAGAATGGCAATAAGATATTGTTCAAGGCGTTAATCAAATACATTCACTAAATTAACCACCTTAGCCATGAAAAAGCGGATATTTTTACTAATTTTGCCATTCCTGTGTTTTTGTGCTAGTATAAAAGCCCAAAAGTTTGGTTATATAGATACCGAATATGTTACTTCTAAATTACCTGAATACAGAAATGCTCAGGAAGAAATTGAGAAATTAACAAGTAAATGGATAAAAGAAGTTGCTGCTAAAAACGAAGAGCTTTCTAAATTAGAAAAAGCTTATAGATATGAAGAGGTACTTCTGACAGAGGAAATGAAAGTACAGCGATTAAAAGTAATTGCTGAAAAAGAGAAAGAAGCGAAAGAGTTACAAAACAAAATATTTGGTTTTGAAGGTGAGTTGTTTAAGAAAAAACAAGACATTATGAAACCCGTTTTAGACGAAGTAGCAAAAGCGGTTGAAAAAGTGGCTAAACTTAAAAAACTAGACATTCTCTTTGATAAATCTTCGGAAGGTTTAGCTATGTTATATACCAATCCAACCCATGATTATACAGATTACGTAATGGAAGAACTTGGAATTTCGCCTGAGCAAATCAAGGAAAAACAAGAAGAAGAAGCCAAACAAACAGAAGAGAACAAAGAAAATAGTAATACAACAAAAAGTAAATCAAATAGAAAAGGAGCGGTAAGCAACTTCAAAAAAGAGTAATTAACCAAATCAGAATAACAGACAAAATGAAAAACAAATTTTTAATTGCTTTATTTGCAATTTTTGCTTTAGCAACAGCTAATGTAAATGCACAACAAAAAATCGGTTACATCAGCTTAGATTACATTTTAGCTCAAATGCCAGAAGCAAAACAAGTAGAAACTGAATTGACGACTACTAAAACGCAATATGACAACATGTATCAGCAAAAAGTGAAAGATTTCCAAACGAAATTAGCTGATTATGAGAAAAATGCTGCTACAATGGCAGATGTAATTAAAGCGGATAGAGAGAAAGAATTGCAAGGAATGCAAAGCAGTATCGAAGAATTCCGTCAGAATTCATCTACTTCTTTACAAAAGAAACAAGCTCAATTGTTACAACCATTGTTGAAGAAAATTGAAGACAACATGCACGGTGTAGCAAAAGAAAATGGTTTTGCTTTCGTATTTAACTACGATGCAGGACAAGGAACTACTCCAATCGTTTTACATGCTCCAGACGATGCAAACATCTCTGACTTAGTGTTAAAAAGAATGGGTGTTACTCCAAAACCATTTACTCCAGCACCAGCAACACCAGCGGCTACAACTCCAGCAGGAGGAGCTCCTAAAAAATAATTAAAGTTTATCTTAAAAAAGAATAGGCTGTCTCATTGAGACAGCCTATTCTTTTTTAACCAATATAATAAAGTAAGGATTCTTTCATTTCGCTGGCAGAAACCGAAATATCATAAGTACATTTCCCAATTCCTTCTAATAAAGAAAATCTAATTTCTTTGCCTTTGTTCTTTTTATCTTGTGCTGTCAATGCGATAATTTCTTCAATTTCAGTTTCTTTAATCGTCGCTTTTCCATAGACTGCAAAGATAAATTCTTCAATTACTTCTAATGATTTTTGGTCAATCATTCCTCTTTTAAAAGAAATGTAAGCTTCGCAAATCATTCCAGCTGCTATGGCTTCACCATGAAGTAAGTGTAATTTTGGTTTGCCTAAATAGAATGTTTCAATGGCATGACCTAATGTATGCCCGAAGTTTAATATTTTTCTTAAACCTTTTTCTGTTGGGTCTGCTGCTACAACTTCTTGCTTAATTGCCACAGAATGAGCAATTAAATCCGCAAAGTTTTGCTCTTCAAAATCAATTTTACGAATCTCTTCCCATTTCACGGCATCTCTGATTAAACAATGCTTGATAATTTCTCCGAAGCCAGAACGTAATTCACTTACGGGTAAAGTTTGTAAAAAAGCTGGGTCGATAAGTACCGTATTCGGAATTTTAAAAACACCAATATGGTTTTTCAATCCATTAAAATCAATGCCTAATTTACCGCCAACACTGGCATCTACTTGTGAAAGTAAAGTGGTTGGAATCTGAATAAAATCAATTCCACGCTTGTAAGTAGCTGCACAAAATCCGCCCATATCGCCAATTACTCCACCACCAATATTAATCACCAAACTATGTCTATCTAAAGATTGATTTGTTAAACCTGTCCAAATGGCTTCGCAAGTACTTAAATTTTTATTGGCTTCGCCAGATTTAATTTTTGTTACTTGGTGCTTTGGCAATAAAGATTTAACGATTGGATAGCAATGACGATGCGTTTTTTCATCAACAATTACATGAATTTTGGTGTATTGGTTTTCAGCCAGAAATGCTGGGAGACTTTCAGAAATATTGGAAATAATGACAGACATTTTTGAATTTGATTAACGTTTTGGACTTCCTTTTCATCCATAGCTTTGAATGGGCTACAAAATTAATCAATTATTTTCCATCAAGGCTTACCTTTTTGGTTTTATAAAATGTATTTCACCAAACCTTTGTAGGGTTTTAATAAATCATTTTCTGGTGAAAGCTCTGTAATTAAGTAATCAATTTCATTTAAAGTACATACTCTTAAACGTAAATCTGAGTTTAATTTTTCAGAAATCGTGGTTGCTACCACTTGTCTGGACGATTTAATCATCGCTTTTTTTACTTGTACCACTTCATAATCAGAATCGCTGATACCTTCTTGGTCGAAACCATTAATTCCTAATACACATAAATCGGCTTTGATGTCATTGATTTTACTCACTACCTCGCCACCAACGCTGATTTTAGAAATATTAGAAATTTTTCCGCCTAAAAATATCACTTCAACATTCGGGTGTTCGGCTAATTCTAAGGAAATTAACGGACTTACCGTAAAAAAAGTAACATGTAAATTATTAGGAAGCTGATTTGCAATGGCACGCATCGTTGTTCCGCCACTGGTCAGAATCGTCATGCCATCTTTAATTAGTTTAATCATTTTTGTGGCAATTACCTTTTTTTCATCATAAGCATAAGTATCAGCTTGTGTAGCTGAAACATTGTATGATTTCGAGAGTGCACCACCATGTACTTTTACGATTTTATTTTCCAGTGCTAATTCGTTCAAATCACGGCGGATAGTATCTTCTGAAACATTCAGAATCAGACTGAGATCCGAAGAAAGTATTTTATTATGAAGATTAATCTGATGAATAATCTCCAATTGTCTTTCTTTCTTGAGCAAGATTTTACTTTCAATAATACTCATGCGTTTTTTTGCGGGTTTTTGATTGAATGTTTGTTAAAAAAGTAGATTTAGGGTGAAATTTTACAATAAAAATAAACATTTTTGAATAAATTCATTATTTTTGTTTAAATATGATTCTGATTTTTGCATGAATTCGCCTGTTTTTTGTTTTTGTGGCGAATGAAAGATGCAGAAAAAGGCATTTAAACCTTCACTCAACCCCCAAAAATCCAAATGAAAAAACATTTCCTATCTACTTTGCTTGGACTGTTTGTCATGTTGTTCTCTCTGAACGCTTTGGCACAATCCACTGTCGTAAAGGGTAAAGTTTTGGATGAGAGTAATGAGCCACTCATCGGTGTTTCTGTCATCTTAAAAGGTACTCAACTTGGTACAGCTACGAATGTCAATGGTGAATTTACTTTAAATGTCAATGTAAAAGCTGGCAATTATGATTTTGAATTTCGTTCTGTAGGTTTTCGTTCAGTGATTAAAAAAGTAATGATTGGCAAAGAGAGTCCAATTGTTTTGTCAGTACAATTACCAACTGATGCGCTTGGTTTAGACGAAGTAATCGTAACGGGTACTTCTGTAGCAACGAGCAAAAAGCAATTAGGAAATGCAGTTACTTCATTAAAAGCATCAGATTTACAGTATTCAGCAGCTACTTCAATCGACCAAGCTTTATCTGGTAAAATTGCTGGGGCACAAATTACACAAAATTCTGGAAACCCTGCGGGTGGTATCAGCGTTCGTTTACGTGGTCCAAGTACGATTGTTGGTTCTTCAGACCCACTTTATATTGTAGATGGTGTAATTGTCAATAATGATTCTCGTGAATTATTAGACTTGGGTGGTTATGCACAAAACCGTTTGGTAGATTTAAACCCAAATGATATTGAGAGAATTGAAGTAATTAAAGGAGCAGCGGCTGCCGCTATTTATGGCTCAAGAGCAAGTAATGGTGTTGTGCAGATTTTTACGAAAAAAGGAAAAGATGGAAAGGCAAATGTTAGTTTTTCATCAACTTTCAGAGTGAGCGAAGTGCGCAAAACTTTACCTTATAATACTTATGGGAAAGCATTTGTCAATACTACAATTACTGACAAAACGCAGATGGACGTAACTCGTTACGATTATCAAAAAGATATTTTCCGTCAGGCAGTTGGTAATGAACAATATTTATCGGTTTCGGGTGGAAATCAAAATTCTAATTACTTCTTTTCAGGTTCGATGTTCCAAAATCAAGGAATTATTAAAAGTTCAGATTTTGGTCGTTCAAACGTAAGAATGAGAATCGGTCAACATTTGAATAAATGGGCAAGTATTACTGTAGGTGGAAATTATACTTATAGTAGCTCAAATGAAATTCCGAATGGTGGTATCAATGAAGCTTATGGAGCTTTAACAGGATTTATTTTCTCGAATAATTTCGTGAATCCTGCTAAAAACGAAACTACTGGTGCTTATCCTTCAACAGCTCCAACGGCAGTATTGCGTAGAACAAATCCTTTAGAGGCAATCGACCGCTTCAAATTCAAACAAAGTACTTCACGCTTTACAGGTGATGTTCAATTAAACCTTACACCAATTGATGGGTTAGGAATTGATTATACTTTTGGTTTAGATACTTATTCTCAATTAGGAACTGCATATATTCCTCCAGTGAATACAACGCCAAGTTATGATGCAGGTTTATCTCGTCGTGCAGATGCGAATGTTTTACAAGTAAACAACGATTTGAACATTCGTTATCAAACAAAAATCGGAGATTTAATTGAATCAACAACGGGAGTTGGTGGAACGATTCAATACGACCGTTCTCAAACTACTTCTATCAATGCACAACAATTGGGTGTTTTCGGAGAAACTGTTAATAATGGTGCTTTGATAGTATCGGGTGAAAGTCGCTCGGAAAGAGCTTTTGCAGGTATTTTTGTGCAACAAACTTTTGGTATTGCTAATAAATTGTACTTGACGGGTGCTGGTCGTTGGGATGCTGCTTCAGTGTATGGTTTAGATAATCGTTGGCAGTTTTATCCTAAAGCAAGTGCATCTTATGTACTTTCTAATGAGGAATTCTGGAAAAATACTTTCGCTGATGTTTTACCGAACTTTAAAGTAAGAGCGGCTTGGGGACAAGCTGGTAACTTAACGGCTATCGGTGCTTACGACCGTTTTACGAATTATTCACCAGTAACAACGGCGGGTTTGAATGGATATTTAGCACCATTGACTTTAGGAAACTTTACAGTAAAACCTGAAAGACAAACAGAACTTGAAATCGGTACAGATTTCAGTTTATTGAAAGATCGTATCGGTGTTGAATTTACTTACTATAACAAAGAAGTAAAAGACTTGATTTTGAACCGTACATTGGCGCCAACTACAGGTTACAACAACCGTTTTGTAAACATTGGAACGATGACTAACAAAGGTTTTGAAGTAATGGTTAGAGCAATTCCAGTACAAAACAAAGATGTAAAATGGACTTCGACTATCACTTACACCCAAAATAAAAATGTTATCGATGGGGTAGAAGGGAACGGAGTATTACCATTTGCCGGAGGTTTCAGTCAAGTTGCTGCAGTAAATGGTTACTCTCTGGGAGCTTTCTATTCAACATTCTTTGCTCGTAATCCAGACGGTTCTTTATTGTTGACCCCAACTGGTTTTCCCCAACGTGAAAGAGGTACTCAGTTAGCAAATGGACAATACACAGTTGGTAGAGATGCAACAGGACAACCTAGTGGAGCGATTTTGAGTAAAGTAATTGGTAATCCGAACCCAACTGCGGTGTATTCATTCATCAATGAAGTAGAGTATAAGAAATTTACTTTCCGTTTACAATTAGATGCAATGCAGGGTTTTGATGTTTTCAACTTTACACGTAGAGTAGGTGAACGTGATTTGTACGGAGGTTTGGCTGGTTACGAAGCAGAATTAAAAGGAGAAGTACCAAAAGGAACAAGTGCGGCTTTGTTTAGTATTTTCGAAAATTATATAGAGAAAGGTTCATTTGTAAAAGTACGAGAATTATCTATTTCTTACATGGCTACTCCAAAAGCATTGGGTTTGAAAAACATTCGTATTTTATTGGCAGGACGTAATTTATTGTCGTTCGATAATTACAGTGGTTATGATCCAGAAGTAAATTCTGCTGGACAATCTAATGCTGTTCGTGGTTTCGACTTTGTGGAGGTACCAATTCCACATCAATACTCAATTGGCTTAACGGCTAATTTCTAACAATCCAGTGATTTTAAAGATGTTTAATATTCATAAATAGATTATTCATTTTTTAATAAAGAATAGACAATGAAATTCAAGATAAAAATATTAACAACCAGCCTTTTAGTAGCTTCTAGTTTGATGCTGACTAATTGTAGCTTGGATATTAAAAATCCGAATGGTCCAACAGACGCTCAGATTTTAACAACTCGTGACGGACTCATTACTTTAAGTGTGGGTTTACGTCAAAACTATTCAACTTTAGGAATAAGTGCCTTGATTTTAACACCAGGTACTACTGCTCGTGAAACAAAAGGAATTACCACATTTACCAACATTATTGAAATAGAAGCAGGCGGAACAGCTTTGCCAACTTTCAATGGAAATGTATTGGGAGTATGGTCGAGAATGTATCGTGTAATTGGCATGGCAGACGACATCATTGCCAGTGCGCCAACGGCATTAGCAAGTGATGCAGCGATGAAGAGTGGAGTGGTAGCTCATGCGAATTTATTTAAAGCGATGGCTTTAGGAGGTTTAGCTACTTCATTCGAAAAAATGCCTTTACAAACTGATAAATTGGGACAAGCCGTTTATTCAGATCGAACAGAAGCCTTAAAATTAGCTGTAAAATTATTAGACGAAGCTGTAGCGATGATTTCAACAACAGCTCCTTCAGCAGAATTCAGAACGAAAGTAACAGGTGCAGATTTCGACCTGATTAATAGCATTCAAGCTTATCGTGCAAGATACAACATGATGCTTGGCAACTTTGACGCAGCCATTGCAGCCGCCAATGCAGTGGACTTGTCAAAGAAGTCATCATTCGTTTACTCTTCACAAAGCCAGAATCCAATTTACACAGCAACGCAAATTAGCAAAGATTATGCGCCTCGTGAAAATTTTGGTTTACCAACTACTTTGGTGGAAAGTGACGACAAACGTTTGGCTTTCTATTTAAGTACTCCTGATGTGATAGTAGGAGGAGAGAAATTGAAGAAATTAGTTGGTTTCTTTGATGCTGTTGACCGTGCGATTCCTGTGTATTTACCAGATGAAATGCGCTTAATCAGAGCAGAGGCTAATCTAAGAAAAGCTACTCCAGACCTTGTTTCAGCATTGGCTGATATTAATGCAGTAAGAACACAAACTACTGGAGATGCTTTTGGTGTAAATGCTGGTTTAGGAGCTTATTCTGGAAGCCCAACAAAAGATGCTTTACTCATAGAAGTTTACAAACAACGTTGTGCAGAGTTGTTTATGACAGGTATGCGTTTAGAAGACAGTCGTCGTTTTGGAAGACCAGCGCCACCTACAAGCTTGATAGAACGTACTCGTAATTTCTATCCATATCCAGATCAAGAAAGGTTGACGAATCCCAACACACCAACCGACCCAACCATTTAATCATCATAATCAAACTAATATATGCCAAATAACAGGGCGAGCGAAAGCTTGCCCTTTATTGTTTTTGGGGATAAATGAATTTTAAAACTAATTATCAAAGATTTCTTTTATGCGAAATAGTAATGTTTATAAACGCCAAAAGCCCCAGTAAAACTGAGGCTTTTGACATTAAATCTAAATCATTGAGCTGTTACTAAATATGCTTTTCAGCATGATAACTTGAACGAACCAAAGCTCCTGATTCTACATATTTTAAACCACGCTTTAATCCTTCTTCTTTATACATCGCAAAAGTGTCTGGATGTACCCATTCTATTACTTCATGGTGCATTTTAGTAGGTTGTAAGTATTGTCCTAATGTCAATACATCTAAACCATTTTCAACTAAATCGTCTATTGCTTTGAATACTTCTTCTTGCGTTTCGCCCAAACCCAACATAATACCAGATTTGGTTCTTTTCCCAAATTCTTTGGTACGTTTGGTTTGTTCTAAGGAACGAGCATATTTTGCTTGTGGACGAACATTTCTGTACAAACGCTCTACTGTTTCCATATTGTGAGAAACTACTTCTTGTCCACCTTCAATCATTCTATAAAGTGCATCCCAATTTCCTTTTGTATCAGGAATCAATGTTTCAATTGTCGTTTTTGGCGATGCTTCTTTTACTTGTACTACTGTTTGATACCAAACTTCAGCACCACGGTCTTTTAATTCATCACGGTTTACTGAAGTGATTACAGCGTGTTTTACGCCCATTAATTTAATGGCTTCAGCTACACGACGTGGTTCATCGGCATCATATTCGTTCGGACGTCCTGTGGCTACTGCACAAAAAGTACAAGAACGAGTACAAACATTTCCTAAAATCATAAAGGTTGCTGTACCTGCGCCCCAACATTCGCCCATGTTTGGGCAATTTCCTGATTGACAAATGGTATGTAGTTTATATTCATCTACAATATTACGTACTCTTGCATATTCTTGACCAATCGGTAATTTTACTCTTAACCAACTAGGTTTTTTTGAATGCGTTGAGGCTGTCTCTGCTTTTGGAGCTATTACTGGAAGTTCTATCATCGTCTGTCTATTCCTTGAACAATACTATTATACTACAAAGTTAAATGCTAATAAAATAAAAACGTCAGGAAAATGAAATTGGTTTACATTTTCCTGACGCTATTTTTGAATATTCAGTTAATTCAAGAGTAATATTTGGCTTAAATATCTTTTAATCAGTTTATTTTAGATTTTCAACTTATTTGATAATTACCTTTTTCCACCAAAAAAGATGGTTAAATAACCTGAAGTAAATACACTTTTATTCTCCGCCGTCGCCATGATATTTACTTTTTTAGTATATGCTTCTGCTAAAAAACCAATCTCTAAACTAATATTTGATTGGCGAAAAGCGTCTAATTCAAAGTTTAAAGCAGCTTTTAAATTCACTCCAGGCACTAGATTGGCATTCCCTAAACCTTCAAAGAAACCACCGCTTCCATAAATATTATTGTAATTATGTTTGGCAGGGTCGTATGCTTCGTCACGAATATTTCCTCTTCCATAAAATACTTGTACGTAATATGGCTTTACAACTCCAATCGTTGGTCCGCCAGCAATGATTCCATTAATGTTTACTCCACCATCTGATGATTTATGAAACAAATTAATTTCACGACCATATTGAGGGCGAATGGCAAAAAGGTAATTCTGTTTTCCATCAACATAACTACTTCCGTTGCCTAAGAAACTAATTGTATTTTCTTTTGGATGGTTTACATTCACAATTTCAAGGTTGAAATAATGAAATTGGCGATGCAAAGCATTATTATCAATCACAATTTCTTTACGTGCCATTAAACCGCCTAACAAACCAGAATTCGTATTGGTTGTTAAGCCAAACGATAAAATAGAATGGTAATTTTCTTCATCGACCACTTCTCTGGTCTGAGTAGTTTTAGTCGAAGTATTTCGGCGCTGTGCTTCAATTGTATGAAACGACAACGAAGCTAAAATGAAGAATAAAAGTGTATTTAGTAGTTTTTTCACAATGGTTTAATCAAAAATTTTATATGAATGAACTAAACATACAATGAATATTGATATTTATCAGACAATCCACAGTTTTTGTTTCTAAAAATGAAAATCAATGTCAACAAATTATATAATTATGATAAAAATACGGAATATGACGCTATTTGTTTAAATTTAGGACAAAAATCATCAAATATTTAACACATAACAACAACATAATGCCAACAGTAAAAACTACCTATTTAGGCGACCTCCGTACCGAATCAACACATTTGCAATCTGGTACACAATTACTTACTGATGCACCTACCGATAATATGGGTAAAGGTGAGGTTTTTTCTCCAACCGATTTATTGGCGACTGCTACGGGAACTTGTATGCTAACTACTATGGCAATTTTTGCACAACGTGACGGAATTGAATTAGCAGGTTCTGGTGTTGAGGTAGCAAAAATTATGTCTCAGACACCCCCAAGAAAAGTAGCTCGTTTAGAAATAAACTTAAAAATGAAGACAAATATTGTCTTGACAGAAGAACAAATTAAGAAACTAGAGAACATCGCACACAAATGTCCTGTTTCACTAAGTTTGCATCCAGATTTGGAACAAGTGGTGAGTTTTGAGTGGAACTAAATTAATTGTGAATTAGTGAATTAGTGATTGAATTTTTATTTATGACAAATCACTAAATCACTCATTCACTAACTCACAATTACCTACGCTACTTTTTCTGCTAATTCAGCAAATGAAATATCAAAATGTGAAGCATCATAAATACATTCACCATTTTGAATTACTAATACTTGTGGAGATTGATGTTCAACATCGAAAGTATTAGCAATTTCGGTTGAAATTGGACGAAATTTCAATAAATCTAAGTAATAAGGTTTTAGTTCGCCTACACTTTCTTGTTTCCAATTTCTTTCCAAACGATTTAAGGCAGTAGATGAAATTGAACACGTTGTACTGTGTTTCAAAATCAAAATTGGTTGTTGTTTAGATTCCTCTTTGATAGCCTCTAATTGAGATAAATCTGTTAATTGATTCCAGTTCATTGTAATTATTTAGCGCTTCTTCGCTACTTCAGATTATGTAAATGCTTTGTGTTTGTTTTAATATGAAACTAATTAGCTGTAATTTTGATTCAAAATTAATTCAAATTTCATTTGTCGAAGCTACTTTATCATATTTCAATTTACATTTACCAGTTATTAGTCTGGTTTGCAAGTCCTTTCAACAGTAAAGCTAAGCTTTGGATTCAAGGTAGAAAAAACTTTAGCAATCAGGTTTATGCTAGTGATTTCTGGATAAAAAAAAATACTTCCGAAGTGCCATTGGCTTGGTTTCATTGTGCTTCATTGGGGGAATTTGAACAAGCCAGACCAGTGATTGAAAAATACAAAGAGGAATTCCCAACGCATCTTATTTTACTTACTTTTTTTTCGCCTTCTGGTTACGAGATTCGTAAAAATTATGCTGGGGCAGATTATATCTGTTATTTACCTGCCGATACTTCAGCGAATGCACTTGAGTTTATCGAATTGTTTAAACCAGCTGTAGCCTTTTTTGTGAAGTACGAATTTTGGTATAATTATTTGAGAATACTTTCAGAAAAAGGAATTCCAGTAATTTCTTTCTCGACTATTTTTAGAGAAAATCAAGTTTTTTTCAAAAAATATGGTGGCTTTTATAGAAGTGTTTTAGCTTACTTTACGCATATATTTGTACAGAATAAAAAATCATATAATTTGCTGAAAAGTATTGGTATTCAGCAAATTAGTATTGGTGGAGATACTCGTTTTGATAGAGTAAAACAAATAGCCGATGCCAAAAAAGAAATTGAAGTAGTAGCCCAATTTAAGGATAAAAAACCTGTGTTAATTGTAGGTTCATGTTGGCAACAAGATTTTGAAGTAATTGCGCCAATGTTGAATGATTTTAAGCATGATTTAAAAGTAATCATTGCACCACATGAAATTCATGATGAAGAAATAACGGCTTGGCAAAAAGTGTTAAAAGGAAAATCTATCAAATTTTCTGAAATTCAACAGTTAAAAAATGGAGAATTAGAAGTTGCCCAAACACTTTTTATTGATAATATTGGGATGCTTTCTTCGCTGTATCAATATGCAGAATTTGCTTGGATTGGCGGTGCTTACCGTAAAGGTTTACACAATACTTTAGAGGCAGCTACTTTTGGCTTGCCTATCTTTTTTGGCAATAATAATTACCAAAAATTTCAAGAAGCCATGGATTTGATAAGTATTGGTGGCGCATTTGTGATTGCAGATACTGCGCAATTTAAAAGTAATTTCGAGCAACTATATTTTGATGAAACGTTAAGAAAAGAGAGGTCTGCTACGATATTAAGTTATGTGAAAGAGAATTTAGGAGGGACAGCAAAAATTATAAAATTTATCAAGGAATTATCAATATTCTGATACAATAATGAAAGGATTAGTATTACGTTCAACGGGTTCATGGTATGAAGTGCTAGACGAAAATAAGCACGTATGGCAATGCCGTTTGAAAGGAAAATTTAAAATACAAGGATTAAAAACATCTAACCCGATTGCGGTTGGGGATAGAGTAGAATTTGAAATTGAAGATAAATTAGAAAATATGGCGACAATCTTTAAAATTGCGCCTCGTGAAAATTATATTATCCGTAAATCAGTTCATAAAACAGCTCATGGACATATTTTAGCTGCGAATCTCGACCAAGCGGTGATTATTGTTACTTTAAATTATCCTAGAACTTCATTGGGTTTCTTAGACCGTTTTTTAGTTTCAGCTGAATCTTTCCGAATTCCAACAACCATTGTTTTTAATAAAATAGATTTACTTTCTGAGGAAGAAAAAGACTACTTGGCTGATTTAGCAGCACTTTACGAAAGTATTGGTTATCCATGCGTATTTACTTCGGCGGTTGGGAAAATCGGCATCAAAGCCTTTAATGATATTTTGAAAGATAAAATTTCACTAGTTTCTGGTCATTCGGGGGTTGGGAAATCTACTTTGGTGAATCAGATTGCGCCAGAATTAGATTTAAAAACAATGGAAATTTCAAGCTTTGCTAATAAAGGAGTACACACTACAACTTTTGCAACGATGTTTGAAATCGAAGAGAATTCTTACATCATTGATACGCCTGGCATTAAAGAATTAGGATTGATTGATATTGAAAAGCAAGAATTATCACATTTTTTCCCAGAAATGAGAGCGTTATTAGGTGAATGCAAATACCATAATTGCAAGCATCTTAATGAACCTAAATGTGCCGTAATGGAAGCCGTAGGCAGTGGTGAAATTGCAGAAAGTCGATATAATAGTTATTTGAGTATGATGGGTGATGATGATAACAGAAGATAGTTTACACAGTTATATCTTCTGCTATCGACACCGAAACACGCATATCTAATAAAAAAATACTGCCAAATTGTGTTGCTAGAGCAACATCAGCAGCATCTCTGCCGTAAGCTAATACTACTCTGTTGCCTTTTGGATAGTCTTGTGTGGCATCAAAAGTGTACCAACGTCCGCCAATGAAAGCTTCAAACCAAGCATGTAAATCCATCGGGTTTAATTCGTGTAAATAACCCACAACCATTCTAGCAGGAATACTCAAGCTTCTACAAAGGGCAATTCCTAAATGTGAAAAATCTCTACAAACGCCAACTTTAGCATAAGCAGTATCTTTGGCAGAAGTAGAAACATTACTGAAGCCATATTGATAAACAATATTGTAATGAATCCATTGTCGGATTAATTCCACTTGGTCATATCCGGGATAAGCATTTCCCACAATTTGAAAAGCTAGATTTCCTAATTGGTCAGATTCACAATATCTACTTGGTAGTAAATAAATCAATTCTTCAGCGGGTAAATCTTCAATCAACACAAATTCTGCTCCGGGCGCTACATCAATTTCATCAGCAGTTTGTACAATTGATGAAGTAAAAACGGTGAATTTACCCTGAGGACTTAATAAACGTTGACATAAATTTCCATAAATATCGGTGTACTCAGTAATAGGAACACTCGGCTCAAGAATATATTCCTCCTTAATAATCCATTGCCCAGAACCACTTCTTGGTCTCAGCATCAGAATTAACGGAGTAGAGGAGTAAGCTTCGTAATCAAGTTGGCAACTTATTTGAAGTTTCATGATTTTAGCTTTTATTCTGATTTAGATATTTGTGAAAATGCTTGAATTTGTTTTGATTAAAAATAATTGAGTAACCGTTTGCCGAAAAATTAGTTATTTCGTCTGCCTCTTAAAAAACTAAATACGGCAAATATTAAGGCTACAAAAAATAGTATTTTAGCGAAATAGGCAGCATTGGCGGCAATACCTCCAAAACCCAAAATGGCTGCAACTAAGGCAATAATTAAGAATGTGATTGACCAGCGTATCATAGTAATAAAAGTTTAAGTTGAACAAGAATATATTGTTACTAAACTTAAAATTTTTATACCATGATTAATCACACCAAATTATTGTCATTTCCTCAAAATGATGATAAATAACAAATAAAATGAGTAAAAAGCTACTCATTTAGGGGAGATTGTTTGAATTACAGGGTAAATAAGTGTAAAAAGTGATTTCCTTCCAAAAGTAAGAATAAATAGTTAATTTGCAGTGCTTAAAATTTGTAAACTATAAATTAAATAAATCCAAAAACTTGAAATCATCAATTACAAATCCTACACATCTTTGGGGTATTGATTTAGGAGGTACAAAAATAGAATGTGCCGTTTTAGATAAATCAAATGACTTGGCTGTAATCTGTAGAAAACGTATTCCTACAGAAGCAGATAAAGGCTATCAACATATTATAAGTCAAATTGTTAAGTTAGTTAATTTGGTCATTGAGGAAATTGACGAGCAGCCAGCTCAAATTGGTTTTGCTACGCCAGGCGTTTTAGACCCTGCTACACTAACCATGAAAAACTGTAATACTGTTTGTATGAACGGACAACCAATGCACGAAGATTTAGAAAAAGCATTGGGTATTCCTGTGAAATTAGCCAATGATGCCAACTGTTTTGCATTAGCAGAGGCATTGATGGGAGCAGGGAAAAACTTTCCAAAAGCAGAATTAGTATTTGGAGTAATTATGGGAACTGGCGTTGGTGGTGGTTTAGTCGTTCATGGAAAAGTAATTTCAGGACATCATGGAATTGGTGGCGAATGGGGACATAATATCATTGAGGAAGGTGGCGACTCATGTTATTGTGGAAAAGCTGGTTGTGTAGAAAAAGTAATTGCTGGTCCAGCCCTTGAAAAATATTACCAAAAAATAAGTGGTGACTCACTAAAGTTGAAAGAAATACTTGAACGTTATTTAGCCAATACCGATGAATTTGCCACAGCAACCATTGAAAGATTATTAGAATATTACGGAAGAGGAATTTCAACATTGATTAATGTACTTGACCCAGATTTAATCGTGATTGGCGGAGGAGTAGGAAATATAGATTTACTTTATACAGAAGGCTACGAAAGAATCAAGAAATATATTTTCAATAATAAAAAGATTTCAACTCCTATCGTAAAACCAATATTGGGTGATAGCGCTGGCGTTTTTGGTGCAGCACTTTTGTAAGGAAATTCTATTGATTTAGAAATGGGATTTTGAACTTGTTTAGTTCGAAATCCCATTTGTTTTATCAGATAACGAAATGCCAAATTATTTTCTAAAAACAATCGCTTTGACAGGTTCTATGCGAGTAATGACGAAAGTGGGAATAATCAGTACGAACAAAACCAATGAAACCGTAGCCAGATTTAATAAAAGTATTACTGGCCAATTCATCATAATCGGAACAGTATTCATATAATAATTCACGGGGTCGAGAGGAATGAGTTTAAATTGTTTTTGTAAAAGACAAAGTCCAATTCCAAGCAAATTTCCATAGATTAATCCTCTGAAAATCATCGAAAAACCACTCCATAAAAATATCTTTCTGATTTGCCAATTACTTCCTCCCAAAGCTTTTAAAACGCCAATCATTGGAGTACGCTCTAACATCAAAACCAACAAAATTGAAATCATATTGAAGGAAGCCACAAATAAAATGAGGCTTAGGAAAATCACCATATTTCTGTCCAACATTCCTAGCCAATCGAATAAACCCATGAATGTAGTTGTTACTTTTTCTAACTTCATATCAGGCTGAATTTTGCGTTGAATCTTTTTCGTAACAGCATCCAATTGCTCAAAATCACTGATATAAATTTCATAACTTCCTACAGAGTCTGCTCCCCAATTATTCATTTTTTGTATCAAACGAATGTCGCCAATGATTAAAGTTTTGTCAAACTCTTCCATTTGGGTTTCATAAATACCTTTTACGATTAATTTTCTTGGGCGGTCTGGTGCATTTAAGAAGTAAATAATTACGTCGTTCCCAACGGTTAAATTCAGTTTGTTGGCAATAATATTACTGATTAAAATATCTTTTGAATACTCATCTTTTGAGAAACTAATTTGCTGACCTTTGATGATGTTCGGCTCAAATCTTTTAAAATCAAAGTCACGATTAATGCCTTTCATTACCACGCCTAAAATATCTTGACGAGTTTTCAAAATGCCTGCTTTTGTAGCCGCAGTTTGAATATGAGCAATTTCTTTGATGCTTTTATGATTTCTAAAAAGGTCGCTTTGCTGAGTAATGGGATTTTCTTCGTAAGATTCGTTTGCTGAAAACTTCGAAACTTTGATGTGTGGTGTAAGGCTAAATAACTTCTGATGAATGGCATCTTTAAAACCAAATAATACTGCAAAAGCAACAATCATCACCGACAAGCCAATTGCTATACTTCCCACACCGATGCGAGTAACCGTCCCAGAAAAAGAAGTAGTTTTAGTATTTTGAATGCGCTGAGAAATGAAATAAGGGAAATTCATGCAGTATTTTGTAATTTTGTTTCTTGACTACAAATTAAGTAGTTTTTACTGGTAAAATAATTGATGAGTCGATTTTCATTCTGTGTAATTTAGTAAAGCGCTTGCTTTTTTAATCTTTGAAAAACTTAAATCTCATCACTAAAAACTCACAACTCAAAGCTTACCTTATGCTTCATACAACAAAAATAATCTTCATTCTAACAGGTTTTTTGCTAATTTCTTGTGTTTCTATCCAAAAAAATACAACAGAAACGCTAAAAACGGGTGCTGAACAAACGGCTTTGTATTTACCAATGTTGAAAGGCAAAACAGTGGCTTTGGTCGTAAATCATACTTCTGTGATTGGGAAAACACATTTGGCAGATTCTTTAATTGCGTTGGGAGTAAAAGTTAAAACGATTTTTGCCCCAGAACATGGTTTTAGAGGAACAGCAGATGCTGGCGAACATGTAGCCAATGGCATTGACAAAAAAACAGGCTTGCCAATTGTTTCTTTATACGGTTCAAATAAAAAACCAAGCGTAGCACAATTAGAAGGAATTGATATTGTGATTTTTGATATTCAAGATGTTGGAGCGAGATTTTATACTTATACTTCTACCATGCACTATGTGATGGAAGCTTGTGCAGAAACTGGCAAAACAATACTAGTTCTTGACCGACCAAATCCAATGAGTCATCTTGTGGATGGTCCAGTGTTAGATAGAAAATTTGCTTCATTTGTCGGTTTAAATCCTGTGCCAGTGGTTCATGGTTGTACCGTTGGCGAATTGGCAGGAATGATTAATCAAGAAGGTTGGTTGAAAGATGGTGTAAAAGCAAATCTAAAGGTCATCAAATGTTTAAATTACAAGCATTCAACGCCTTATACTTTACCAATTGCACCTTCGCCAAATTTGCCCAATTTACAATCTATACTTTTATATCCTTCTATTTGTTTTTTTGAAGGAACAGAAGTAAGCGTGGGTCGTGGAACGGATAAGCAATTTCAAGTAATTGGTTCGCCAAATCCAGCAAATGGGAATTTTACTTTTACGCCTGTAGATAAACCGGGTGCAAAAAATCCACCACAAAAAGATAAACTTTGCTACGGTTTAGATTTAACCCAAGTTGATGCCCGAAAAGAGGGCTTTACTTTAAAATATGTACTCGACTTTTATCAAAAAGCGACGGATAAAACTAAGTTTTTTACCAGTATTCCTTCGTTTGATAGATTAGCAGGTTCTGATGATTTACGTAAACAAATCATTGCAGGAAAAACTGAAGCTGAAATTCGTGCTACTTGGCAAAAAGAGTTAGAAGCCTATAAAGTTATCAGAAAAAAGTATTTGCTATATGCTGAATAAGCCACAGAGCAATTATGTCGATTAATAAACATTAAATAAATCACACATTTTGAAACTCCTAAAGTTCTTCATAAAACTGTTTTTGATTGGATTTTTACCATTGTTAGCCATTGATGGAGCAAGGAAATTAGATTTAAGCCTTGACCCTCGCTCGCAAAATGCGTACATCGCAACAATTATCGACAAAACTAAGATGCTAGCATCTGTACCTAGTCCGAGATTGGTGTTGATGAGTGGCTCAAGTATGGCGTTTGGTGTAGATAGCGATTTGCTCGAAAGTGATTTAAAATTACCCGTTGTCAATGCGGCTTTGCATTATAATTTCGGTAGTCGCTACATGATGGAAGAGCTAAAAACGTATTTGAAAAAAGGCGATGTTATACTGCTAAGTTTAGAGTACATGGTTACTTCTGAAGGGGAATATGATGAACAATTACTTGCGGCAGATTTTTATCCGCCATCAAAACAATGGATTCACTTCCCCTCAATTACAGAACAAATGGGAGCTTATGCTGTACATCGATTGACGGATTGTCGATTAATTATTGGAGAAGCCATCAATCATTCCAGAAGTAAACCAATTAGTATTGCCGATACTACTTCTATTTTTTATAGAAATTGCTTTTCACCAAAAGGTGATTTACTCTGTCATTTGAATAATCCTAAAATTGAAATTGTCTATCCAACCTTATCATCATCAGATTTTACCGAACAAATCAAAGATTTAAATGATTTTTATGCTTTTGCACAAAAGAAAGGAGCTAAAGTATATTTTACTTTTCCATGTTTGGCACAAAAAAGCTACGAAGAAAATATGGGAACGATTCGGAAAATAAGTCAGCAAATTCACAAAGAACTAAAAATTCCGATTTTAGGAACGGCAGAAAATGCCTTGATGGACGATGCTTTTTTCTACGATAATGCTTATCATCCAAATGCAAAAGGAAGAGAAATTTTTACAAAAAGACTTTTAACACTCTTTGAAAACAGTGGATTCAAAGAAAAAAAGGAGGATTTAGAATAAGTTATTATCGCTAACTTCGCATCAGCAAATTGTAAAACGAAAAGCTTTTTCTCAACATTCCTCATTTTAGCCTTTGTGGACTATCCTAAAAATATAAAAACCAATGCTTATTTTTCTTATTTTATTTGCCATCATTTTAGCTTTTTTTGATTGTTATTTTAATTCAAAACGAATCAGAGAATCTTTGCTAAAAGCTTTATTGGTAAATGCTGTTTCGATTGTTTTTAGCACTGAAATTTTAAATGTATGCTTCAAAATTAACTTCGTTAATATTTTAGGTTTTTGGATTTTACTCATTTGTTTCTTGCTAGTTCGCTTATCAAAACATACTGATAAAAAAGAAAAAGCATTAGCGTTGTTTGAAAATATCAAAAAAGAAAGTACTGGGGCAAGTCTTTTTTTGATTCCTATTTTTATCATTTTGAGTATCACGCTTTTTTTGGCACTGATTTCTCCTGTCAATAATACAGATTCGCTTACTTACCATTTGTCAAGAATTATGTATTGGCTTCAAGATGAACATCTTAGTCATTTTGCAACGAATAATCACCGACAGGTAGCCTACAATATTTTTTCTGAATTAGTAATACTTCATTTATACGTTCTGGGGAAATCTGATTTTGCAGCCAATTTGGTGCAATGGTTTAGCTTTTTGGGAGCTATCGCCGCTTGTTCATTATTGATAAAACAATTAGGAGGAAGTATCAAAACACAATGGTTTGGCGCATTGATTGTAGCAACAATTCCGATGATTGTACTTCAAGCAACTTCTACGCAAAATGATTTAGTGGTTTCGTTTTTTGTAGTTTGTGGAGTTTATTTTTCTTTTAAATATGTCCAAGAATTTACGCTAGAAAATGCCATTTATTTTGGTTTAAGTCTTGGTTTGGCAGAATTGACCAAAGGAACGGGTTATATTTTCCTATTTCCATTTTGTCTTTGGCTGGCTTATCGTGTTTTGTTGAAAAAAAACTGGTGGAAATCATCTAAGATTTGGACGGGGCTTATCCTAATTGTACTTGTAAGTGTTGCTATTAATTTGGGTTATTACGCTAGAAACTGGGTGGTTTTTCATGACCCACTCGGTCATGCTTCTGATAGAATTTCTTTAGAAAATCATTCGCCTGCGGCATTGATTTCAAATATTACTCGTCAAATAGCTTTGCACATTGGAATGCACTCGCCTGGAAATATATGGAATAATTTCTGGATGAATATCTTGTTGAATTTACATGAATTATTAGGAATTAGCATTTCTGACCCTCTGACCACTTTTGGCGAAGACAGTGTTTTTAAAATTCCAAGATTCAGCACTACCGAAGATTTCTCTGGGAATTTCCTACATTTTTTACTCATTATATTTGCTTCATTTTTCTATTTTCTGAAAGCAAAAAAACAGCAAACGCTTAGTTTATTTTGGTTTGCTTGTGTTTTGGGTTTTATCATGTTTTGTGCTTTATTAAGATTTCAGCTTTTTGGAAGTCGTTTGCATAGTCCTTTTTTCTTGTTAATTTCATGTTTTTGTGCCTTAGTAATTGGAGAAAGAAAAGCGATAATTAAACCAATCGTAATCGTTTTAAGCTTGGCTACTTTACCTTTTTTACTATTGAATTTTCAGAAACCGATTATTTCATTTCATGGACTGACGATGCTTGCCAAGAAATTTATGTCAATTAATGAAAAATCAGGCGCTTTGGCTTTGTACCAAAAAAAGAGTATTCTTGATGCTACTTATCAAGATGTACTTACGCATGAAGGTTTGGATATTCAAGCGGCAGATTTTTTAACGATGAATGAAATTATCTTAAAAAAACACTTCAAATCTATTGGTTTAGAATTGTTGGAAGACGATAAAGATTATTTAATGCTAAGAGTATTAATTCCTGAAGGTATAGAAGTACGCCAAATTGCAGTGAAAGGCATTTTAGGAAAGTTAGAAAGTAAAACATTTTTGCCAGAAGCCATTGTTTCAAGTAGAAGTACTGCTCAGACGATTCAATTTCATCAACATATTTATCAGCGAATAGTAAAAGGTAAATATTTAAGTGTTTATAAAAGACAATAAGTAATGATTAGTAAATAGCGATTGGTGATTAGCATTTCAACCTTCTAATTATCATTTATTTACTAAAAACTAAAATATCAACATATCTCGTTGAAAACCTTTATGCCAAAGCATGAAAACTGATTTGGGCTTTCAAAAATTATGTTATTTAATTCATTAGAATTTTTAATCTTTTTTCCCGTCGTTACGATACTTTATTTTTTAATGCCGTATCGTTTTCGTTGGCTGTTATTATTGGTGGCGAGCTGTTATTTCTACATGGCTTTCGTGCCGATTTACATGCTTATTTTGGGTTTCACGATTGTCATCGATTATTATGCTGGTATTTATATTGAGCAGTCGGAGGGAAGTAGGCGAAAAATGTTTTTAACGATGAGCCTCATTGCCAATATTGGTGTTTTGGCGGTGTTTAAATATTATAATTTTTTGAACGAAAATATAGGTTTTTTATTCAAAGGTTTTGCGCTTGAAAACCCGATTCCTTATCTCAAAATCTTATTGCCAATCGGTTTGTCCTTTCATACTTTTCAGGCGATGTCTTATACAATTGAAGTATATCGTGGCAAACAAAAAGCGGAAAGACATTTTGGGATTTACTCTTTGTACGTGATGTTTTACCCACAATTAGTGGCTGGGCCAATTGAAAGGCCACAAAATGTGCTACATCAATTCCATGAAAAATTTGATTTTGATTATCAAAGAGTAACTGATGGTTTGAAATTGATGGCTTGGGGAATGTTCAAAAAAGTAGTCATTGCCGACCGTTTGGCGGTGATGGTCAATCAAGTGTACGACCATCCTTTTGAGCAAAAAGGAATTCCACTTTTGGTAGCGACTTCACTTTTTTCAATTCAAATTTTTTGTGATTTTTCTGGATATTCCGACATCGCTTTGGGTTCGGCACAAGTAATGGGCTTTGATTTAATGAAAAATTTTGATCGTCCGTACTTTTCAAAAACCATTTCTGAATTTTGGCGTCGTTGGCATATTTCTCTTTCTACTTGGTTTCGTGATTATCTGTACATTTCGATGGGTGGAAATAGGGTTTCAAAATGGCGAAGAGAATATAATGTTTTCATCGTTTTTTTAATGTCTGGAATTTGGCATGGAGCGAGTTGGAATTTCGTTATTTGGGGTGCTATGCACGGTTTTTACTTGATTTTTGCCAATCTTACGGTTGATTATAGGAATAAAATAGTAGCAATAATCGGGATTAAAAAGTCGCCTTTTTTCTATAAAATTATTCAGATTCTAACTGTTTTTTGTTTGACAAGTTTTGCATGGATTTTCTTCCGTGCAGTTGATTTCAAATCGGCTTATTATATCGCTACACATTTATTTACAGGAATTGGTGAACAGCTTTCGCAGATAAGTAATAGAAGTTTTATTGAAAAAAATATCTTTCTTGGGCAAGGCATTGCCAATTTTGTGATGGTTGTTTTTGCGCTGTTGGTCATGGAAACTGTGCATTATTTCCAAAGAGGAAAAAGTTTAAGAACAGTATTGAATCAGCAATCAGTTTTGTTTCGTTGGATACTCTATTACGGAATCATTTTAGCGATACTTTTCTTAGGAATGTTTGATGCACCGTCGCAGTTTATTTATTTCCAATTTTAAGTTCTGAAGAGATTTTTCAAAAAAAGTAAAATATATTACTTCAAAACCGCAAATTTTCCCGAAATTTGCGGTTTATTTTTTAGCATAGTTTTCGGGTCGCTCCATTTTGCTATCCGAATTCAGCAATCCGAAATCGAAAATGTCCGAAAAAATTCTTATCCTCGACTTTGGTTCACAAGTCACTCAATTAATTGCCCGTAGAGTTCGTGAACTTAATATTTATTGCGAAATCCATCCATACAATAAAATTCCATCGATTGGCGAAGACGTAAAAGGCGTAATTCTATCAGGAAGCCCATGTTCTGTACGTGAAGAAGATTCTCCACGAGTGGATATGAGTCTTTTCAGAGGAAAATTACCAGTTTTGGGCATTTGTTATGGCGCACAATTATTGGCTTTTACAGCTGGTGGAGAAGTATATAATTCTGGACATCGTGAGTACGGAAGAGCAAAATTGCAGAAAGTAGCGGAGAATCCATTATTGAACGATGTTTCTGAAAATAACCAAGTTTGGATGTCGCACGGTGATACCATCATGTCGATTCCAGACGATTTTGAAATCATTGGTTCAACAGAATCTGTAAAAATTGCCGCTTTCCATATTAAAGGAGAACAAACTTATGGGATTCAGTTTCACCCAGAAGTAACACACTCTTTAGAGGGAAAGACGATGTTGAAAAACTTCGTGATTGGCGTTTGTGGATGTTCACAAGATTGGACGGCAGATTCATTCGTCGATACAACTGTAGCTGAATTGAAAGCACAATTGGGCGACGATAAAGTAGTTTTAGGGCTTTCAGGCGGTGTTGATAGTTCAGTAGCAGCCGTTTTGATTCACAAAGCAATTGGCAAAAACCTTTATTGTATTTTTGTTGATAATGGTTTATTGAGAAAGAATGAGTTTGAAGATGTTTTGGAATCATACAAAAACCTTGGTTTGAACGTAAAAGGTGTTGATGCAAAAGAACAATTCTATTCAGCATTAGCAGGCTTGACAGACCCAGAAGCTAAACGTAAAGCCATCGGTAAAGTATTTATCGACGTTTTCGACCAAGAATCTCATTTAATTGAAGACGTAAAATGGTTAGGACAAGGTACAATCTATCCAGATATTATTGAATCAGTTTCAGTTAGTGGAGGTCCTTCACAAACAATTAAATCTCACCATAACGTTGGCGGTTTACCTGATTATATGAAATTGAAAATTGTTGAACCACTTAAAACTTTGTTCAAAGACGAAGTACGTTTGGTAGGTAAAACATTAGAAATTCCACAGTTTATTTTGGGTCGTCATCCATTCCCAGGACCAGGCTTAGGTATTAGAATTTTGGGAGATGTTACGGCTGAGAAAGTACAGATTTTACAAGAAGTTGATTATATTTTTATCAACGGTTTGAAAAATAAAGGCTTGTACGATAACGTTTGGCAAGCAGGAGCAATGTTATTGCCGATTCAATCAGTGGGAGTAATGGGCGATGAACGTACTTATGAAAGAGTAGTAGCGTTAAGAGCAGTTTCATCGGTTGATGGAATGACGGCTGACTGGTGTCATTTACCCTATGAGTTTTTAGCAGAGATTTCTAACGAAATTATCAATAAAGTAAAAGGTGTAAACAGAGTAGTTTATGATATTTCGTCAAAACCACCAGCTACAATTGAGTGGGAGTAATCAATAAAATTCTTTAAAAGTAGAGAGCTCGATGAATTGTCGGGCTTTTTGCTTTTGTTTTACACAAGTACTTATTAATAATTAGTTTATGCTATTTTACTCATCAAAATCTGGTTTTTTCTAATAATCAACCTGTTGCAAAAACTAATAACAATCACAAATTGCTAAGCACTTCTTGCCGTTTAATAATTTTTTGCTTGACTTTTTTACATATTTATTAAATTTGATTTTAAACTCTAAAAATCTAACAAAATGAACAAAATCACCCTATTCCTCCTCTTAGTAATTTCTACTATTTCTCTTGTTTCTTGTGAAGAAAAATTTGGACCGGATGTTGACCCAACACCAGCAGAAGCTACTATTACTGGTAAATGGTCATTTAAAAGTTTGGGTACAATTACAGACAAAAAAACGTATGAATTAACATTGGATGACATCAGAAAAATACCTGGCACTAATACTTCAAGTGTAGATTCAATTTCTAACACTTACGCTTATGAATTTAAGACGGATAGTACTTACCTTTCAGGAACAGACTCTGGAAAATGGAAATCTTCAAGTGATGGAAAAACAATCGTTTTGACTTCAAAAGTAACAAAGGGGATGAATGGGAAATACCAAGTTCAGACGTTATCAGTATTAACTCTTACTTCAAATGAATTAGTATTAGGTTACAAGAAATTTACAGCAGATGCTGATGGCGATTTTAATGCTACAACTTTTGAGGATTTTGTTTATTTAGCAATGGGTGGTCTTGCCCTGCAATACAAAGGAACTGAACAAGAAGCTAAAAGTGCAACTTCTATTCAAGGTACGATTAATCTTAAACGCTAGTAAAGGATTCAGACAATGCGGATTAATCATACTTTTACATTCAATTTTGCGTTTACAAAAAATTGAATGCTAATTGATTTTATTTTAACTGAAAAATACAACCCAATGAAGATTAAATTCTTGCTGTTTTTGGCATTAATAACATGCCTACCAACTTTCGCTCAGAAAGTAACTCAAAATGCCAATTATCAGTTTTTTATTGATTTAACAAAAGTTCAAAACGATAAATTAGAAGTATCATTGACTACTCCTAAAATCTCGAAAGATGAAGTAGTTTATAATTTCCCTAAAATTGTTCCGGGTACTTATGCCAATTATGATTTTGGACGTTATATCTCAGCGTTGAAAGCTTTTGATGAAAAAGGTAAAGAATTGTCTGTCACGAAGGTTGATGTTAATAGTTACAAAATAAAAGGAGCGAAAAAACTCAATAAAATTACCTATTTGGTAGATGATACTTGGGATTCACCTGAGATCTCTGGTGAATACGTTTTTGAACCTGCTGGAACAGATATTGAAGAAAATACACTTTTTGCGATAAATACGCATGGTTTCTTTGGTTACTTCGATGATTTAAAGCGTAGTACTTTCGAACTTACTTTCAGCAAACCAACTGGTTTTTATGGTGCTTCGTCATTGACGGCGACTAAATCAGACGATAAGAAAGATGTTTTCAGTGTTTCAAATTATAATGATTTGGTTGATGCGCCCATCATGTACTGCAAACCTGATACTACAATTTTGAAAGTTGGTGGAGCTGATATTTTGATTTCGGTTTATTCGCCAAACAAAAAAGCTACTTCTGCTGAAATTGCTGAGAATGTTAAAACTTTATTGGAAGCACAAAAAGAGTATTTAGGAGGCACTTTGCCCATTAAAAAATATGCTTTTGTGATTGTACTTTCTGATAATTTGAAAAACGGAAGTTATGGTGCTTTAGAACACTCTTACTCTTCTTTTTATTATTTGCCAGAATCTTCATCAGACGAACTTTCGCAAACTGTAAAAGATGTTTGTTCGCATGAATTTTTTCATATCGTAACGCCATTAAGTATTCATTCAAAAGAAATTGGAGACTTTGATTTCAACAAACCAAAGATGTCTAAACACCTTTGGATGTACGAAGGAATGACTGAATATGCTGCTGGACACATGCAAGCAAAATACGGTTTGATTGAATTGCCAATGTACATGAACATGCTTCGTTCTAAAATTGGAAATATGTACGACCGTTATAAAGATGATGTTCCTTTCACAGTAATGTCGGCAGATGTGTTGGAAAAATATAAAGACCAATACCAAAATGTATATGAAAAAGGTGCTTTAATCGGACTTTGTTTGGATATTAAACTTCGCCAATTGTCTGGTGGAAAATATGGTACTCAAAATTTGATGAGAGATTTATCAAAATATTATGGAAAAGATAAATCATTTAACGACGATGAGCTTTTCGATAAAATTGCTGAAGTAACTAAATTCCCAGAAATTCGTCAGTTTTTTGCTAAATATGTAGAAGGAAAAGAGCCTTTACCATTAGAAGAAAGTCTAAATAGCGTTGGGATTAATTTCCAAAAAACGAATAAGAAACTTGAAAAAACTTTAGGTTTCTCTGTGTATAACCTAGGAATCAATCCAGAAACTAAGGGTATTTTTATCATTGATGAAGATGGAATTGATGCTTTTGGAGCAAAAATTGGTTTCAAGGCTGGAGATGAATTGGTTTCTTTAAATGGAAAAGCATTAGGTTTAGAAACATTCAGAGCTACTCGTTCAGACTTTATCAATAATAGTAAAGAAGGTGATAATGTTGATTTTGTCGTGTTGAGAAAAGACGGAGATAAAAAAGTAGAAACAAAACTTTCGGCGAAAATCTTTATACCAGAAGTTGTTGAGAAAAATCTTCTTTCTCCAATGGAAAACCCAACTGAAGCGCAGGTTGCTTTGCGTAGAGCTTGGTTAGTGCCAGAAGGACAATAAGCAAAATAATCAAAGCCAGTCATTTTACATTTGACTGGCTTTTTAATTTCTTGCAGTGATGCAACGAAAATAAAGCGATTGATGTCTAGTCTTTAGCATTCTATCATTTTATATTTAACTGAATTTAAACTCTTACAACTATGAAATCAAAACAAACCTATTTATTTCTAATCCTTTTTTTCCTACTTCTTCAAGCTTGTAACCATAATGATTGTGGTTGTGTTACTCCACCTCAGAGCGGCTATGGGTTTTTCTATCCAATTTATAAACAATATGTTGAATACGAAGTAGAAGAAACACAATATGCTTTAAGCCAAGAACCTTCGGTGAAAACCTATCAAGTAAAAGAATTAGTCGATAGTTTTTTTACAGATATTGATGGAAAAGAAGCCTTGCTTATTAAAAGATTTCATCGAAATAATGAACAACAAGCGTGGAAATTAGACTCTGTTTTTACCTCAAAAAAACTCCAAGACAAGGCTTTAAAATCAGAGAATAATATTACGTATTTAAAGTTTATATTTCCTTTAAAAGAAAAAATGACTTGGGATATTAACCTATTTAATGCTTTTGGAAAAGATGAAGTAGTGGTTGAAAATCTATACAAGCCTTACACTGTTAATAATCAATACTTTCCGAGTACAGTTAGAATTGTTCAAGAAAATGATTCTACTTTAGTTGATTTAAAAAAGAAAATAGAAGTTTATGCAGATGGAGTAGGCTTGATTTATGCCGAAAAAACAGCACTCGCTTATTGTAATACTCCTGATTGTATCGGTAAAAATAAAGTTGATTTTGGAACACGTTTCATCATGAAATTTAAAAAGAATGGAAAAGAGTAATACCTGTCACTTTGTATCACCCTATAAAATACTGATTTTTTTACTCTTTTTTGTGAGCTTACTAAGCTTTCAAACTGCTTTTTCACAAGCTTTACCAGCGAAATACCTTTTAGTTTTTAAAGACAAAAACAATTCTCCTTATTCAATTACTCAGCCTTTAGCTTATTTGTCTGAACGCTCAGTAGCTCGTCGCCAGAAACAGAAAATCGCTTTTACCACTAGAGATTTACCCGTTAATCCTAGTTATATCGAAGAAGTAAAAAAGAAAGGAGCAAAAGTAATTTATACTTCACGTTGGATGAATGCGGCTTTGATAGAATGTTCTTCCACCGTTTTGACGAGTATTTTACAATTATCTTTTGTAAAAGGTTTGGAAGTCAATACTTCGATTGATAATCCCAACAATAGAACAGCCCGAAAATCATCTAAGTTTGAAAGTTATGAAACCGATGCACTCAATTATGGTTTATCTAAAACACAAATCGAAATGATTGGTGCAGATAAAATGCACGAACAAGGTTTTCATGGCGAAGGAATGATGATTGCGGTATTGGATGCAGGTTTTAACAATGCCAATAATATTGCAGCTTTAAAGCCACTTTTTGATGAAAACAGAATTATAGGTACTTATGATTTTGTAAAAAAAGAAAAAGCGGTTTATGAAGATGATGGACACGGAACATCGGTTTTATCGTGTATGGGCGCTTACTTGGACGGACAAATCGTTGGAACTGCTTATAAATCTTCTTTTTTATTATTACGTACAGAAGATGCTTTTTCGGAATATCTAATTGAAGAAGCCAATTGGCTTTTTGGGGCAGAGTATGCCGATAGTGTTGGGGTTGATTTAATCAATTCGTCACTAGGTTATAGTACTTTTGATGATGCCAGTACTAGTCATAAATATTCAGACTTGAATGGGAAAACAACCATCGCCGCTAAAGCAGCTACTTGGGCGGCATCGGTAGGAATTGTTTGTGTAATCAGTGCAGGAAATGAAGGAAATGATGCTTGGCGATATATTTCAACACCTGCCGATGCCGATTCAATCATTACTGTAGGCGCAGTAAATGCGTTGAAATCTTATGCTATTTTTAGTTCGATTGGCCCTTCGGCTGATGGGAGAGTAAAGCCAGATTTAGTAGCATTGGGACAAAGTTCCGCCATTGTTACTCCTTCAGGCACGGTTACTACAAGTACTGGAACTTCTTTTTCTTCACCAATTTTATGTGGAATGGTAGCGGGCTTTTGGCAAGCAAATCCAACGCTTACAGCAATGGAAGTAATAGATAGATTAAGAAAATCGGGAAGTCAATATGAAAATCCAGATGAGAGATTGGGCTATGGTATTCCTGATTTTACTAGAGCGAATACTCCAACTGTTGTGTTATCTACTCAAGATGAAAGCAATGCGCTTTTCAAAGCATATCCGAATCCGACTTCTGGAGAAATTACGATTCAACTTAACGAGACTAAGGTCAATCAATATTTTACCAGTTTAATGGACATTACTGGCAAGACGCTACTTTATCAGCCCATCAATTCCCAAATCTTCAAACTATCATTAGCGCATTTAAACAGAGGAACATACTTTCTACGCATCGGTAATGAAAGTAAAAGTACTTTGGTGAAGGTTTTGAAAGTGGAGTAACTGTTGGTTGTATCACTTGTTAAGAAGAATAAGTGATACAATAAATAAAAACTTTCTCCGAAATACAATCTAATATCGTTTATCACTAATGCTATTATTGCACTGCCAAAAGCTTGAATCTGTATTTACCTGATATTGTAGCCGTAGTTGTTCCTGGCAACTGTTGTCCTTTACAGCTATACTCACCTTCTATCCAGTAGATTCGCTTACCATTTTCAACACCAGCTTTGGTGATAGATTTTATTGTATGCTTGTGAGTTGCCTCAGATGGAGCCAAGCCATAGAAATAATCGGTACCACCAGTGGTTTGAGGCACTTTGACACTTAAGTGCATGGGAATGGCTGTTGCAGTTGGTGTAAAGCTGGAATATGCCAATAGCGGATGAATGCCAGCTTTTACTGTATCTAGGGCTGCTGCAGCACCATAAAAAGCAAAAGTAAATGTTGATTTTGTAGAAGCAGAAGTTGCTACAATCGGCACCACCGAACTGCCACCACTAGTAGCTTCAAACTTAATAGCACTACAATCGACATGCACGGCTGTGCCACTGTTAATCTTATACTCAAAATACGGTTCTTCAGATGTACCAGGAGTAACTGGAGTGATGGTACCAGATGGGTTATCTTCTTTAGCACAACTAACGAAACCCAGCACGAATAGTGCTAACAGTAAAATAGACAGGTTTTTCATATAGAATAATAGAGAAAATTGTACATAATATTACTGCATTTTTCCCTATTAACCATGAAAATAAAAGAATTTTAAGTCTAATTATGTGAGTTTTCCTTTGATTAACCACATTGTTCAAATAACCGACAAGTATTGAAACAACAAGGAAATAGGTTCTTAGAAAAATCAGACAATTCTTTTTTGAATTAAAATCCTATTTTTAAAAAATCCAATATCTCTTGTAGAATAAGTAAATCAACTTTTAATTTTTTTTCAAAGGACGCTTGCTTTATCAATAATTTACTCTACATTTGTAGAGTAAATTATATAAATGTAGAGCAATGCAATTGTCGAAATCAGAAGAGCAATTAATGGAAGTAATCTGGAAACATGAAACTGTCTTCATGAAAGATTTAATTGATAGTTATCCAGACCCAAAACCCGCAACAACAACCATAGCAACCTTATTAAAAAGAATGCAAGACAAAGGTTTTGTAGCTTATAATGTGTTTGGAAACTCCCGACAGTATTACGCTTTAGTGAAAAAGTCCGATTACTTTTCGAAGCATGTAAAAGGAATGATTGAAAACTTTTTCAACAATTCGCCCATGCAATTTGCTTCGTTTTTTACAACATCTACAGATTTGTCATCATCAGAATTAGAAGACCTTAAAAAAATTGTTGAACAAGAAATCAAACGAAAAGAACAATGACAACCTACATCATCAAAATAGTTCTCTGTTCAGCAGTGTTTATTTTTACTTATAAACTACTGCTTGAAAAAGAAAAAATGCACAATTTTAATAGAGGCTACTTATTGTTAAGTCTGCTATTATCATTTGTGATTCCACTAATAACTTTTAATTATTCTACACCTACATTACCCATTTCAGACAATGAAATTCTGCAAACTAATTTTATAAAAGATTATAATACTACTGTTCAAGAAGTATCAGCTATAGAAAAGACAGATTATACTTTTTTAGTGTTGACAATACTTTATGGTTTGATTAGTACTTTTTTCTTTCTACGTTTTATCGTTAATCTTAATAAAATTCTTTCAAAAACCCGCAACACTAAAACGATTCCTTTTAACAATTCCCAAATAGTCTTAAGCGATGAAGCATTGAGTCCTCATAGTTTTTTGAACTATTTGTTTGTCAATAATCAAGAATATGTCAGCGGAGGAATTGAAAAGGAAATCTTATTGCATGAGTGCGCACACATTCAGCAGAGACATTCTTATGATATTCTGTTGATAGAAATATTACAAATAGTTTGTTGGTTTAACCCATTCCTCTTAATGTATAAAAAAGCAGTTCAGCTAAATCATGAATTTTTAGCGGATGAAGCCGTGATAAATACATATCCAAACGTAGCCAGTTATCAGTATCTACTGATTGAAAAAGCCAGTAAAAGTAATACGTATAACCTTTCAAGTTCTTTCAATTATCTCATAACTAAACAACGATTAATCATGATGACTAAATCAAAATCACCTCAAAAGGCTTTATTCAAGCAATTAGTTATTATTCCAGTATTAGCAATAGCAGTATTTGCATTTAGTACAAAATCCTTTTCACAAGAAAAAGCAAGTAGCACTTCAAAAGTCAAACAAATAGCTGTACCTGCTACTCAAGATGGTGTTTCACAAGCATTATTAGATGAGTACGAACAAATTCTTAACAGTAAAAAGAATAAAAAGGGAATTCCTCTCATATATAAGTTTACAGAGGCTGAAAGAAAAAGATTAGAAACTATATTCTTATCGATGAATGAAGAACAACAGGCTAAACAGAGAGTAATATTTAGACCAAGCCTACCACCATCTCCAAAGAGTGTTCCAACACAAGAACAAATCGAAGCTTGGAAGAATGATAAAATTTATGGTATTTGGATTGACGATAAAAGAGTAAGTAACGCTGTATTAAACCAATACAAAAACACTGATTTCTCTTATGAGTCTGTTAGTAAGCTTGAGAAAAATGCTATTAATTATGGTAAACATTATTATCAGATAAGTTTAATGACTCATGCAGGTTATGAAAAATATTATCAAGAAACAATGGCAAGTAAGCATCTGTATCACATGGTTGTATTCATAGATAGTAAACCTCGTAAAATGATTAAAAAGAGTTAATTTTCTGGATTTTAAGAGTAATATGAAAAGCTTTGCTAAGTTTTCAAAATTCAGCAAAGCTTCTTTTTTTCAAAGTTTCAAATCAGCCGATGATTCAAATATTTTTACTTCGATTACTATTTGCCTCTACTTGTTCATCGTTATTTCCTCAGCCCCACCAATCCAAATACATTTCCACACATCATTTACACTAATTTACAATTTATTTACACTTTTTCTGCTTGCATAGAGGGTATTAAAGATAGCTTTGTTACACTAAGTACCAGTTTTGGAAGATAATCTGGAATGGTTGCTCTTTTACTATAAGTAGAAATAATTTAACAAATGACTATAACAACATTCAATCCAATCTTCTCTTTACTGTTAGTATCCATGCTTTTTACATCTTGTAACGGACAAACAAAAAGTAAACGAAAAAATGAAATGGTTGTGGAGCAGCTATCATTTACCAGTAAAAATCCAAAGCTGACCAAAACCCAAGGCACAGACCAATATCAGCAAGTAGGTTGTAGTTTGAAGGATAAATCAGGAAATATTTGGTTTGGTACTACAGGCGAAGGAGTTTATCGCTATGATGGAAAAGTATTTACCCAGTTCACCCAAAAAGACGGTTTGTGTGGGAATGGTATATTTTTCATGATAGAGGATATATCTGGTGACATCTGGTTCGGCTCGAAAGATGCAATATCCCGTTTCGATGGAAAGAAATTTACAAACATATCTATCCCCAACACTATTTCAAGCAGTTTTCTGTATAATAATTCTCTCAATAATAACCCTTCAATAAAAAATGAGCTTTGGAGTATGATGCAGGATAGACGTGGGAAAATTTGGTTAGGCACTACTGACGGTATTTATTGCTTTGATGGAAAAGCCTTTACCCGTTTTTTAGATATTAATATCTTAAATACAAGCAAGGTTAGCCTCAAATGGACACAGTGTATTTTTGAAGACAAATCAGGCAATATTTGGTTTGGGTCTTGGGTACTTGCTAATGAAGGTATTTGCCGTTTCGACGGAAAATCAATAACACAATATAAACCTTATGGAGAAGGATGGGTTCGTTCTATATTGGAGGATAAAAATGGGGATTTGCTGATTGTAACCAGACACAACGGTGTATGTCGTTTTGATGGTCAAAAGTTTAGCAATTTTACAGAAAAAGGAGGAATTCAAAATGGTTCAATTAATTTGGCATTTGAAGATAAAGCGGGTAATCTTTGGTTTGGAACAGAGCTAGGTAGTGGGGAACTCAATGAGGATGGTGGACTTTGGCGCTATGATGGAAAAACCTTTATTCGTTTTACAAGAAAAGATGGTTTGTGCCACAATGGAGTATATTCCATTGTGGAAGATATTAAAGGTAACCTATGGATAGGTACAAGAAATACTACCTTATGTCGTTTCGATGGGAAAACATTTACAACTTTTTCTGAATAAACAAAGACTAATTGAAACGATGGCAACTCCGCTGGTCTAAGTGTTTTTTCACTTAGACCTAAAATAAATGCAGTCTCCGACTGCACCCTAGTCCCACGATAAAATAACAAAGTTCGCTGAACGTTAAAGCATTTATCTTTTTAGATTAAAAACTTTTTCACAAAGCTTCTTCCTTCTCAAAGTCCTAAAGTCTAAAATCTTGAAAATTACATCATTCACAGATTCTTCTTTCAGCCTTCTAAGTGAAAAAATCGTTTAGATTCATTAATCAATGTGATCAATGTAGTCTCTCAAGGTTCAAGTATTTTCTTTTTAGACTAAATTCCTGTTTTATCAAAGCGTCTTAAAGTCCTTAAGTCTAGCGTCTAAAAGCAGTCAAGGATAAGTACTGGCTAATGCTCTCTCTTAAAAAAATAGCTTTTGATAAAGTATTTTCTAAGTTAATTTACTTTAAATCAAAAAGCTGTTTTCTGAAAGAGACGGCTCTAACATTATCCAAATCTTACAATAACATGAATTATAAACACTTGATTTTACTCTTCTTCATTTTTACCAATTTTTATACATTGGGTCAAGTAAAAGCGCCTTCTCCTTATGGACCTGTACCCAGTGAAAACCAAATGAGATGGCAACAAATGGAGTATTATTCCTTTGTCCATTTTTCAGTGAATACTTACACCGATATGTCGTGGGGAAAAGGTGATGAAGACCCAAAAATTTTCAATCCTGATAAATTAGATTGTCGCCAATGGGCAAGAATTTGTAAAGAGGCAGGCATGAAAGGCATTATTATTACCGCAAAACATCATAGTGGCTTTTGCCTTTGGCCATCAAAATACACGGATTATTCAGTAAAGAGTTCACCTTGGAAAAATGGGAAAGGTGACATGGTACGTGAGATGGCTGATGCTTGTAAAGAGTATGGTTTAAAATTGGGTATTTACCTTTCTCCGTGGGATAGAAACCATCCTGACTATGGAAAACCCGAATACATTACTTATTTCAGAAACCAATTACGTGAACTCTTGACCAACTACGGAGAAATCTTTGAAGTTTGGTTTGACGGTGCCAACGGTGGTTCTGGTTATTATGGCGGAGCTAATGAAACACGTAAGATTGACCGCACTACTTACTATGATTGGGAAAATACGTATAAACTTGTTCGTTCTTTACAACCCAATATTGTAATATGGAATGATGGTGGTGATAGAGCAGACCTTCGTTGGGTTGGAACAGAAGCAGGTTATATTGGTGAAACCAATTGGAGTTTATTAAATGACAAAGGTGATGTGCCAGAAAATATGCTTCGTTATGGATTAGAAAATGGAAATACTTGGGTGCCAGGCGAGGTAAATACTTCTATCAGACCCGAATGGTTTTATCACCCTAAAGAAGATAACAAAGTAAAAACCTTACCTCAACTGATGGATACTTATTATAATTCTATCGGTAGAAATGCCACTTTGTTATTAAACTTTCCTATCATGCCGAATGGTTTAATTCATCCTTATGATGAAAAAGCTGCATTAGATTTTGGAAAGGCTGTCAAAGAAGTATTTGCTGTAAACCTTATCAAAGGGGCAAAGGTGGTAGCTTCTAATGTGCGTGGAAACGACCCAAAGTTTGGAGCAAACAAGGCAATTGATGTAAGTAATGAAAGTTATTGGACAACGGATGATAAGGTAAAATCTGCAAGTTTGACCTTCAATTTTGCAAAGCCCATTGCCTTCAATCGCTTTTTGATACAAGAATACATCAAATTAGGACAAAGAGTAAAAGTCTTTACTTTGGAAGCATTCGTCAATAATCAATGGGAAGAAATTGCCAAAGAAACAACGATAGGTTATAAACGTATTCTACGTTTCAAAACGGTTAAAGCCACAAAACTTCGTTTGAACATTACCGATGCCAAGGCTTGTCCACTGATTTCTAATATTGGCATTTATGATGCTCCACAAATATTAGTGCCTCCCGTAGCCATTCGTGAGCGTTCGGGAGATGTACGTATTATCCCAGCAGACTTTGAATCTCAAATATATTATACCTTGGATGGTAGTACACCAACCTTGAAATCGAATCAATATACTGAGCCTATCAAAACGGATGATGGAAAAGTGGTCATTAAATGTATTAGCTACGACCCAAAAAGTAAAAAGACAAGTACTTTGACGGAAGAGAAATTTGATGTTTCTAAAAAAGCTTGGAAAATGGTTGGTATTGAAGATAAGGAGGCAAACAACTTATTAGACGGAAATCCTGATACGCAATGGTATCAAAAAAATACGGTTAAAATGCCCGTTGATTTGGTAATTGATTTAGGTAAAACTCAAAATATTAGCGGTTTCAAATACTTGCCAGACCAAAACTGGTGGGGTTCAGGAATTATCACACATTACAGTTTCTTTGTATCCGAAAATGGTAATGATTGGAAACAAGTAGATGAAGGTGAATTCTCGAATATTAAAAATAATCCTTTGTGGCAAATTAAAACTTTTGCCCCTCAAAAGGCTAGATACATCAAATTGAGAGCTTTACGAAATACCAAAGACGATGACAGCGTTGGCTATGCTGAGATTGATGTTATTACAGAATAGGTGATTATGAATTAGGTTTTTCCACTTAGCAGGCGAATTAATTCGCCTGCTAAGTGGAATTTTATTTTTAGGAAGACCTTCTAAATGATTCTTGAGAGGTATTTTATCTCAATGATGAGTTCAAAAGTGATTTTCCCCTAAGAAAAAAATACCGCATAATAAATTTTTGAAAGAAAATTGTGAATACCAATACAACATTTGTTTTTAATTTGATACATTTAGTAAATGATTTTTGTCTATTTCGACAATTCAAAAAGTAGTATAAAATTTTCAAATTTTAGAGAGTTAGCCGCCATATTTTTCAAACAGAACCAAGTAAAACCTTATGAATTTAAAAGAATTAAAAGAACAAATTTCAATAACTATTGATAATTTAAAAAACCACGGAAAATTTCCAAAAGAAAATAATCTTTATGACTATAAATTGGAACTAAACTTTTATGGTTTAACCGAACCCATTGAAATCTTTATGAGAAATTTTGCAAAAGATATTTTATCTTTTGCAAACTCAAATGGTGGTATTCTTTTAATTGGAATAAAAGAAGATAAAAAAACTGGAATTTTAGAAGATATAGGTTTAGATGTAAAAAATTTTGAACTTCTTAGTCAAATTGACTTGAGTTTAGTTTCTCAACAATTTAATAAAATTGCTAAAGTTGGTATTGATTTAGATTTACAATCATTTCAAACAGGGACAAGAAAATTTTTCTATCTTTTAATTGAAAAGCAAAACCAAATAATAATTCCAATTAATGATTATAAAGATTATAATTTAAAAAAGGGAGAAATAACTTATCGAGTTTCAGGGAAAAACGAAACAGCAAACTCAACTACTCAAGACCTTAACCGATTTATTCAAATAAAGGCAAACGAAAAGAACAAAGAATTTATGGAAATTTGGTCAAAGCTTTTGCCTGAAATGTTTGACATAAATCCAAGAGAAGTTTTAATTCTTAATCCAAAGAACAATACTGTTTACGGCTATAACTCTAAAGAAAACTTACTTTCGAGTAGCGAAATTGATATAGACCAAACTGAAAATGGAATTTTCAACATAATTCTTAATGCTATTTCCGCTGGAGATATTGGGAAAATTTCAAATGATGAAGGAAAACCTATTTATAAAATAGTTGGAGAATTAAAAAGTAAAACACCAAGAGATTTCATATATTTCTCATCTTTATTTGACAAAATAAAAGCTCTCTCAAATTACAATTTATCATCAAATCAATTAAAATGTGTATTTAAATATTTAGATTGGATTTCTGATGAAAAGCTTCCAATTGAAAACCCTGACGAAACAAAAATTAATAATGAGTTTAATCAATATATTTGGGTTGAAATACTTGACAAAACACATAAAATTGTTTTTTCTGAAAATGCAATAAAACCTATTGTCGAAGCTATAAACGACAATAAAAAACATAATGTAATTTTTGAAAAATCTTTGCAGAATAAGACAACTAAACCAAAACAAAAAACTAAGTCAAAATGATATCCTCCCTCGCTAGTCCAAGTATTTTTTCAAAAGACCCACAAATAAACTCTTAAACTGCACATTTCTGCTACTTTCATTAATGACCCAAATTTGTCATTGAGACAAGACAACGGCAAAAGAGACAATCCCTTAAAGTTGCCTTTTGTAGGTACAACAAGCCAAACAGTAAAGCAAGAGTTTTGCTATACAAACAACGGAAAGTATTCTCATCATTGGCTCGTTGCTTTCGCCCGTCTCGTTGGTAACAATACCAACGATGGCTAAATAATCCTCCAGTCCCAAATCACTAATCTCCAATCTCCAATCTTGTTTCTTGCCTCTTGCTTCTTTAGTCTCTTCTAAAGTCCCAAATCCCCAATCCAAAATATTGTCTCTTGCCTCTTTCATCTTTAGTCTTAAAGTCCTAAAATCTTCCAGTCCCAAATCTTGCCTCTTGTCTCTTGCTTCTTTAGTCTTAAAGTCCTAAAATCTTCCAGTCCCAAATCCCAAATCCCCAATCCCAAATCTTGCCTCTTGTCTCTTGCTTCTTTAGTCTCCCCTAAAGTCCTAAAATCCTCCAGTCCTAAAGTCGCCAAATACCGTTTAATAAAAAAGCGATTAAATTTTCCTCCATTTTTTACGTCCCAATCGAATTTTTCTTTATGTTTGATGTATCGCAAAAGTTGGTAGATGCACCTGATATTCGACACCGAAAAACCATCTAAAGCGAAGACCTTTCGTTGCCATTATCATTCAGAAAATTTACGTTCAAGCTTCTTTTTGAGAGAAGAAATTCTTACAAAACGATTGCACCTTTCTGGAGGTATCGCCCCGAAAACAGCATACTCTTATCTATTGCAATTTTAAACCTTTTACATAAAATGAGTAACACAAACAAAATCTCAGCCGTTTTGCCTGAAGCAGACAAAACCGCAACCCTCGCTTTACTTGAACAAGTAAAAACCAAATTGCCTTTTTTGATTAGTACGCCTATTGGGCAAGCTCCTAAACATAAAATGGGACCCAGTAGTGTAGAGTATGTAGGACTTTGCTTGGAAGGAGTTAGAACATATCCGACCAAGATGAGAGCAGATTTTGATGCACCCGAATTTGAACGGGATGTGAATTTGATTAGTCAGCTATGGAGTGTACGCATAGCGGTGGCAGATTTATTAGCAAGAATTGATGATACGATGGACGCTGCGAGTGCTGATGCAATGGTTACTTCTGATAAAGTGTATGAGTTACTAAAAGGAGCAGCCAAAGAAGACGGAGCGATTAATGAGCTTTTAGCCAGAATTGCATTGAGATACAAAAAGCAAAATAAGAAAGATTCAAAACCTTAAATAGTTGTCGGAGTAATCAAATAATCAAAATGGCTAGTGAAGTCAAAAACCACTAGCCATTTTTTGTCTCTGATAGATGAGATGTAAAGTGATTCCTGAGAGATATTTTGTGTCATCGAAGAAATGAAAAGTGATTCCCGAGAGATATTTTGTGTCATCGAAGAGATGTAATGTGATTCCCGAGAGATGTTTTGTGTCATCGAAGAGATGTAATGTGATTCCCGAGAGATGTTTTGTGTCATCGAAGAGATAAAAAGTGATTCCCGAGAGATATTTTGTGTCATCGAAGAGATAAAAAGTGATTCCCGAGAGATGTTTTGTGTCATCGAAGAGATGTAAAGTGATTCCTGAGAGATATTTTGTGTCATCGAAGTAAAAATTAGTTTCAATAAATGAGCGGATGCTCATTTTAAGTTGTAGGAGAGCCTACGACTAGTTGGAGAGGCTTTGACTAAATAGATTTGTTTTGGAGTGTTTTATTAAATCGATTGGAATAAAAAATTGGTTTGTCAAGTCCAATTTCTTACTTTTAGGAAAAACGTTAATAGGTGAATATTAGTTATTTGTGATACTAAGTATGGAAAAAATCTTAATTAATTATCAAAATTTTGATGTAAAAGGAAAGTACTTTTTTTCAGGGGACAAGATAACCTGGTTAAGTGTTGACAAATTGTTTGAATTGCTAGACAAAGAATATAAAAGTACAAACACACCATTTATCTACAGGGGACTTAGCGAAGCAAAATATTTTATCTTCAGTTCATCTCAGAGGGACTACATCAAACAAGAACGATATTTAAACATAAATAATAACGAGCAATTTTCTAATTATGAACAATATATTTTAAATAATATATCAAATCTTAAATTATGGCAAAATGGTTTAGTTGAAAAGTTTTTTAATGCAAATGGTATTTTTGAGGATAATACAATTGCATATTTAAGCTTTATGCAACATTATGGACTTCCAACCCCTTTGATTGATTTTACTCGTAATCCATTTGTTGCACTTTATTTTGCAATATCTAATCATGATGGAACAGTAAAAAATAATAGTAAAAATCTGATTGATGATTTTATTTCCGTTTATAGAGTGTATAAACCGACAATAACTCATGAGCTTTTTCATGATTTTTTTAGGTTCAATAATTTGGACTTAAATAGCATTCCCTATAAAAGTCTATCTAATTCTATCGGTTTATATTTATTTAGTAATGAAGATGGAACTCTGAAATTAAATAATAATGCAAATATTATTAATCAAGAAGGTGTATTTTATTATAATCATCATCCATTTTGCCCATTAGAAGTAAAATATAATTTAATTGCGGATGAGTTTAGAAATGAATTCAATCTAAATGATAAAATAAAATGTCAAATACCAAGGAAAATAGGATTTTGTATGAATATATACAAGAAATTAATTCCAGAAATTAGAAAAAAACTTGACAAAATGGGAATCAATAAAGAATATTTATTTCCAGACTTTACGAAAATTCCCAAAAAATTATAAAGACTAAAGCTCCCCGCTGGTCTAAGTGTTTTTTCACTTAGACCCACAAATAAATGCAGTCTCTGACTGCACTCACACACAAAGCGTCACTTGTACTCAAATAGAATATTTCTTTTGAAAAGAAATAATTTTAAAGTCCAAGCCACAGGCTTGAACCAGTAAGTGCCTTATTCCTATCAATTGAATTGTTTAGAGGAAGTACTGAAGGAGATTTAGGAAGTGATTTGATAGATTCCAAGGATTAGCATTAATTTCTATAAGAAAAATAAGAAAACTCTATAATTTAAACATTAAAAATCATGAACAAAAAACATTTACTATCTGTCTTTTTTGTGTTGCTATTCAGTTGTAAAAAAGATGAAGACACTGCAAATCCCCAAACACCTAATTGTTATGTTACATCAGTTAAAGATGAATCTAAAGGTATAACTGCAACTATAAATTATGATAAACAAAAAAAGATTTCTGGTATAATTAGAAAGCAAGGGACATTTCAATTAGAGAAAGATACAGTCATTTATTCGGGCAATAAAATAACAGTGAATTCAACTCCCTATAACTATTCTGAATATGTGAAATCTACTTGGACTTTAAATAATGCTTCACAGGTTGCCAATTTATCTACATTTGATGTTTATAGTAAAGAGTCGAGGAGCTACAGTTTTGAATATAACAGCGAAGGGTATTTGATTAAATTCATATCAGGTGTTTTTCAGTATGACGTAACTTACGATTCAGGAAATCCTATAAAAATTACATCTAAAAGAACAGATTTTATTAATACGCCAGAATTAAGTTATGAGATGGAATATTATGCAGATAAACTTAATTTGGAGCAACCTAATTTTCAAAAATCACCTATAGTGTTCAATTTTCTTGATGAACGTAACTTTGGTTTTTTCTCTAGTGATATTTGGTTTATTTATAATTTGGGAAAAAGATCAAAAAATCTCATAAAAACTCTTAAAAGGTACAATTCAGGTGGGAATTTAGGTTCAACTTTTAATTTTACTTATGAATTTGATGGTGATAAATTGAAAAGAAGGTTAATGACTGGGACATCATCTAATAATTCAACATTTACATATAAATGTGAGTAAATAATTTTAGTTTTTTCCCCCGTTGGTCTAAGTGCTTTTCACTTAGACCAACCAATAAAATGCTTATCAGACTGTGTACATATTGCCGAATTGATAATGATGTTTTTAACGTAGTAATGTAAAATGAATGCAAAAAAGAAATTATCAGAAATGACTGTGGATGAGCTTTATGCTGAAAAAAGAAGGTTGGATGACACAATTCCTTCTACCAAAAACACTAAATACACGTTAATCAGCATTGGCTTACTGGTAACCACCATTCTATTACTCGTTTATGCCATGAAAGATAGTTTTAGCTACATCTTAACAGGGATAATTCTTTGGTTGATTTATTCATTTATAAAGAGAATTAATGCTGGCAATGAAATTATTAAAGAAATAAAATCACGTCAGTAAATATATTGGTCTCGTTGATGGTAAATAATTTTTGCAAATTTCTGACAGCTTATAAAAGTTTGGTTGCCCGTGGACAGTTTTTTGCAACATCGGACGTTCTCAAAATTTAATTTTATTACCCACGGACAGTATTTTCAAAACATTAGATGATTATAAAATAGTAAAAACGTAAAAAAATGAAGGATAAAATAGGTTTTAATATTGGTTTTGCCATCATAGCATTCCCAATAGGCTTGGGATTGCTTAGAGAATTTGATTTTCACAATTTTGTATTTAGAAATCCAGCATTAGGTTTTATTTACCTCACAACATTTATTTTCAGTTTATTTATGACATTTAAGAAAAAAAAGGACGAAACTGAAAAATAAACACTGACACCTGCTGGTGTGAATGTTTTTTCACCTAGACCAACCCCAAAAATGCTTCTCAGACTGCACTCAGAAGCAAAGCGTCACTTGTACTTATATGGAGAGTATCTCTTTTGAAAGGATAATAATTTAGATTCCAATCTACAGGCTTGAACCAATTTTGGGTATCGAAATTCATTTCTTCACCAAGTGCCAAACTGTTAGCAGAAATTAAATATGACAGACACATGAAACTCAAAATTACAATCCTACTTCTATTTGTATGTTCATTAACTTATGGACAAACTTACAAATCTCTCATTGCGGAGGCAGACAAATTCTACCAAAGTAAAGACTACAAAAAAGCTGTAGATATGTTTAAGGCAGCATTTAAGATAGAACAAAAAAGTGCAGGGAATATTTATAATGCAAGTTGTGCAGCTTCATTGCTTGGTGATAAAAACTTGGCTTTTGAATGGTTGAACAGTGCATTAAGAAATGGTTGGGTTAATGTCAGACACCTAAAAGCAGATTCAGACCTAAATTCATTACACGAAGACGATAGGTGGAACAACTTGGTAATTGAAATGCAAAAGGAATTAGATAAAAAAGAAGCCAATTATGATAAACCTTTACAGGCCAAGCTCTTGGCAATTTATGATGATGACCAACTGATAAGACAACAATTTATTACTGCACAAAAAGAGTTTGGATACGATAGTAAAAAAGTGGATAGTTTGGGTACAATTATGATGCTAAAAGACAGTATCAATTTGATGAAAGTTACAGAGATATTGGACAAGTATGGTTGGCTGGGAGTTGACAAAATTGGTGGACAAGCCAACCAAACACTGTTTTTAGTAATTCAACACTCTGACTTGAAAACCCAACAAAAATACCTTCCGATGATGAGAGAAGCCGTAAAAACTAACAAAGCAAGTGCAAGTTCTTTGGCTTTATTAGAAGATAGAGTTGCATTAGAAGAAGGCAAACGTCAAATTTATGGAAGCCAAATTGGTTACGACGAAGACACTGAGAAAAGCTTTGTTTTACCACTTCAAGACCCTGAGAATGTGGATAAACGAAGAATGAAAGTAGGACTTGAACCTATGTCTGTTTATGTTAAAGGATGGGATATTACTTGGGACGCCAAACGATACAAAAAAGAACTCCCTGCCCTTGAAAAGAGGCTAAAAGGACAAAAATAAACTTCTGCCCCTCGCTGTTATAAGTGTTTTTCAATAGACCAACCAATAAAATGCTTCTCAGACTGCACTCAGAAGCAAGAACATAGACAATTTTAATACAAATCAAAGCAACCTTTTTTGAATTTAAACAAAAAATATAATCATGAAGAATTTTAAATACGTTTTTTTGATACTCGGCTTTTTTTATTTGCTTGAAGTAATTTACGCTTTTATCAAGCCAAAAGCATCGTATGAAATTCTATCATTTGATGTTCCTTTTTACGCATTTATTATTTATCGATTATTTTTTGGCGTTGCATTTATCATACTTTTTAGAAATACTGGAAAGACCAAAGAATAACCTTTGGTCAGTTTTACCCTGCTATTGTAAGGTATAGTGTCACTTGCATAAAATAGAATACTTCTTTTGAAAAGAAGATGATTTAACACCGTTGTCGGGAAGTATTTAAAAAATCACCATCTAAAAACTAAAAAAATGGAAAAGGAAAATTTACATGAACTCTCTACGGAAGAGTTAATTAAAAAGAAAAAGAGTTTAAACTTTGCTTTTGGTTTAATGGTAGGTAGTTTAATAATAACACTGATAATAACTATCTTCCAGACAATCAAAAATGGATTTCAATTATCAAATATTATTCCATTTTCATTTTTACCTATTACAGCTATCATATACAATTCAATTACTAATATCAACAAAGAATTAAAAAGTAGAAATGTAAACGGATAATCTGAAACCCAGCTAGTCTAAGTGTTTTTTACTTAAAACCCCTCACTTGTGCATTTTAAAGCAAAGTGTCACTTGTACTCAAATAGAATATTTCTTTTGAAAAGAAACAATTTAAAAGTCCAAGCCACAGGTTTGAATCAGTAGAGGAGCTATTAGAGCTTACACTATATATTAAGAGAAATTCACTCACTAGTTTAAGTGTCTTGTCATAAGATAGCTTAACTGAAACTGTCAACCTATTTTAGGACAAAACATCCGCTGAAAAGTTGTCAGCGAGACACTGACAACGGCAATGGGACTGTCATTAATTTTAATTGGAAATAAATAAAAGGTTGAAAATTATGCTATTGACTCTAACAATTCATATTGTACTATCAACTGTATTTTACTTTTTATTCAAAAAGGCAAATAGGTTTTTTATCTCAGATTCGAATCCATTTTTGTTTGGATATTTGGGAATGGTCTTCAATATTCTAGTACTCATTGTAATACCTGTTTCTATAGGTGAGATAATGCGAGGTGTTATTTTTAAGTATAGTAACCAAAGTTGGGTTATTATTTTTGTCCCTCACATATTATTCTGTTCTTACAATTTATATGATATGTTCAAAAATTATCTACTAGTTTTTTATCAAAAATGTATCTGAAATCCCCCGTTGGTTCATTTTAAAGCAAAGTGTCACTTATATTAAGTGGTTCTTTTGATAAAAGTCCAAGCCACAGTTTTGAACAAGTAGAAGACAGCCATACACTATAAGAAATTAAATAACTAAACCGATAGAAATGAAAAAGTCAATAATGTTAAGTCTCACAGGTTTTTGCCTATTAGTCGCTATTTTCACCACCTCAGCACAATCAAACAAAGTGAATAACAATGTAAGCACCAGAAATAGCTACAGAAACATAAGCCGAATTAGTTTAAAAGAGTTTATGGATATGGACTTGAGACTCATCGGATATTTTCCCAAAAAGAAACAGTGGAATCAAATTTCCGAACAAATCAGAAAAGTTTCAATAGATTCTTTAAGATATATAGACTCCTTGGATATTAGCCATTTAAAAGACACTTTGTATGTTAAGGTTTATACACAAAATTATTTATATCAGAGTAAGAATGTTTATACCATTGCTAAAGACGCAAAAAACTTAACAGATTCGTTGAAAATTTACAATGTGTACATTGACTTAAAAATGAAAGATTTCATAGAAGATTCCGAAACGTTTCGGATTAAGGATTATACCCTAAACTATGTCTATAAACAAAATATAGACAAAATCGACAGGAGGATTATATTTAACAAAATCTACCATTGACAAAAATATATGACTAGTTGAAGCCCATGTTAAACGATTGCAAAGTATGATGGAAAATAGTAACTTGAAATACTAATTTAAACGATATTTAATAGTATGGAAAAGTTACAATTCAAAGTAAGCATCAATGCTCCTGCGACCAAGATATATGATTTTATGCTTGGCATTAACAGTATATCAACTTATAAAGAATGGACTTCTTTGTTTAATCCGACCTCTACCTATGAGGGAAGTTGGGACAAGGGAAGTAAAATGCTATTTGTTGGTGTAGATGAAAAAGGAGAAAAGGGAGGTATGGTTTCTATGATAGTTGAAAACATTCCTAACCAGTTTGTTTCGATTCAACATTATGGTCTTTTAAAAGCTGACCAAGAAATTACGGAAGGACCAGAAGTAGAAAAATGGGCAAATGGATTTGAAAACTATACTTTCGAAGAAAACAATGTGACTACAACCGTTATTGTTGACTTAGACACCGCAGAAGATTTTGTAGATTATATGAACGAGAGCTACCCCAAAGCACTCGACAAGCTGAAAGAACTTTGTGAAAAATAACAAATTCAAGAATATCTTCAACATGCAAAGAAATAGCCAGAGTATAAAACATTGTTAGGGCAACCATTCCATCAGTTAAGTAAACAAACAAGAACTCTTAATTACAGATAAGAAAAATATGAGTAGAATAATTTTCGATAGTGGAATATCTCTTGATGGTTTTTTTGCAGGAGATAACAGAAGTCCTCAAAATCCTATGGGTGGTGTTTCAGGACAAATTCATTCTTGGATGTTTAATCAAAAAGCATTTTGGGAATATTTAGGATTTGAAGGAGGTGAAGAAGATGGACTTGATGGGGAATTTATTAGAGGGACAATTGAGCGAACGGGTGTATTTATTATGGGAAAACGCATGTTTGAAGAAGGCGAAGCCAGTTGGCCAAATGACCTATACAAAGCTGACGTTTATGTACTAACACACGAAAAACGAGAACCTTGGGTTCAAGAAGGAACGACAACTTTTTACTTCATAAATGATGGAATAGAAAGTGCCTTAGACAAAGCAAGACAATCAGCAAAAGGAAAGGATGTAAGAATACAAGGTGGAGCAAACACAATTCAACAATTTCTAAACGCAGGACTTATTGACGAGTTTTTTATTCACATTGCACCTGTTTTTTTAGGAAGTGGTATTCGACTCTTTGAAGGCATTGATAAAGACAAATATGACATACAAATTGAAGAGGTAGTACCGTCAGACTTGACAACCCATTTAAGATATAAACTGATAAGGAAATAGAAAACGACCCGATAACACCAGTTTGGAGTTGTTGGAGTGCTTATGACTAGTTGGTAGCAATTTTGCACACCTCTCAAACAAACAGAAACTTAACAATGACAAAACCCCTTTTAGCCTTATTTATCTCTACGATATTATTGACATCTTGTTCGACAACTAAAACACAATTCGGAGAAACTGTTATTGAAAATACTGCTGACACATCTTTATCAAAACAAGCGATTCTAAAAATCAAAAGTTTAGACAACGACATTTTTGATTCTGCAACTTTTGTGGGAAAAGAGCAAATAGAAATTAAGTATCGTCTATTTAAACCCAATCAATTAAAAACTAAGGAAAAATATCCACTAGTAGTTATATATCATAGTTCAGGGCGACCTGTTGGAACTGACAATAAATCTCAACTTGGAATATTACAAAAGTTGTTTGCAAGTCCTGATATTCAAAATAAATATCCAGCTTATGTTTGAGCACCACAATTCCCTACCCGTTCATCTGACTATGTAATGGACACTTCAAGAAATGTGCTTTATTCAACACCAAGAGCCTGTCTAAATTCAGTATTAGCACTTATTGACACACTAAAATTAAATTTGAATATTGACACTAAAAGAATTTATGTAATCGGATTTTCTATGGGAGGTTCAACAGTGATAAATTCGTTATCAGCCAGACCAGAACTTTTTGCTGCAGGAATTAGTATTTCAGGCATTCCTCAGTTTGACAAAATACAAGAGTTGGCAACGACTCCTATTTGGTTGATTCACGGTATTGACGACACCGAAAATCCAATCAATAGTGACGAACAATTTTATAGAGAAATGAGTGAAAATATTCGTTTTTGGAAGTTAAAAGCAACAACACACGATAATGTTTTTACGACACAGATTTTAGGAGAGACATTACCAAAATGGCTATTCAAACAACGCAAGAAATAAAACTGTACGAACAAATAAGTGCTTCTAGAAGGACTGAGAGAAGCTAAGATTGTTGAGAGTCCGACAGCAGACACAAAAAAATAACCACAAAGTATAAAGCTTTTGGTAAATTCGCTACTTCGCCATTTATAAGCCCATAAACCGTTACCAATGAGCAGTATTCTAAAATTCAACTGGAATTATTTTATCATAGCATTTTTGTTATTTGTAGTCGAAGTACTTATTGCGATGTTTGTTCATGACCAATTTATTCGACCTTATTTTGGGGATTTTTTAGTGGTCATTCTGATTTATTCTTTTGTGAAATCATTTGTAGATTCTCCTTTTTTAAAAACAGCAATAGCTGTTTTAATTTTTTCTTTTACGCTTGAGGTTTTGCAATACTTTGATATTGTTACCAAAATAGGTTTAGGACATTCAAAATTTGCCAGAACAGTAATAGGAACATCGTTTGAATGGATTGACTTAATTGCCTATACGCTTGGAATCGTTTTTGTAATTTATGTAGAGAATAGGTTCCATTCAACTAATGCGAGAAAGAGTTAAGTACAGACATTTCTCTGAAACACAATATTATTACTGTTGCACAAAAAATCTAATCTCTTTCTAAAACGACAATAGCAATGAAAGCCAATACAACTTTTTTCGCTCCAGAACTTTATATCAATAATGGCGTAAAAGATATCTCATTTTATGAAAATGCCTTTGGCGCAACAGAAAATCTATGTTTTAGAAATGAAGATGGTAGCATTCACGTAGCAGAGTTTTGTATTGACGGTGCTATTTTTCATGTTCATGAAATTACTTCTATTAAATTCTTCTCTCCTGATAAACACAATGGCTGTACTTGTTGCATTGGTTTATTTGTGCCAGATGTAGATGCAGTAATGAACCAAGCAATCATTGCAGGTGCAATAGAAATCAGTCCCGCTGAAGATTACGAATATGGCTACCGCCAAGGAACGGTTCAAGACCCTTTTGGGCATTATTGGCAAATACAAAAAAAGATATTATAAGTATTAAGAACGCTTTTCGATTTGTTCCATATTTTATCAAACACTGGGTTAGTACTCATCATCACTATCAATAAACCATAAAAGAATCCATGAAACCATTGGCAATAATATTTTTACTCTTAATATTAGCAGGCTGTTCAGATAACATTGTTACGACAAAATCAGGATTACAATATCGTATTGTAGAAAAAGGAACTGGCATTAAAGCCAAAGCAGGAGATGAGGTTTTTATTTATGAAACTACAAGCTATAGAAATGGCACTGTTTTGTATTCAAATTATCATTCAAAATCGCCTGTAAAAGTGTTGATTGGCGGTAATCAAGCGACAGCCGCAGTGGACGAAGGATTAAGAGGGATGCGAGTAGGGGAAATTAGAGAACTAACCGCTCCTCATTTTCTAGTGAAAAGAAAAGGTTATCCTCCCAATGTTTCTCCTGACTCAACTTTAGTTATTAAAATGAAACTGGATAGAATTAAAAGAAAGTAAAATTGTCATTGATAATATAACAGGCTGATTTTGAGGCTAAAATTGTCGCAATTGCACCTTTGATTGACGCATAGATAGCCGTTACGAAAAACCTTTTTAAGCTACATTTGTAAAAACAAAAAGCCATGAGAAAGCTAAAATTACAAATGAGAATTTCGGTTGATGGATATGTCGCAACACCCGATGGAAACGAAGACTGGTCGTGGTATCCAGACGAAAAAGGCTGGCAATTAATCAATGAATTGGCAGATACTTCTGATACTTTGCTGCTTGGGAGAAAGATGTCTGAGGCTTTTATTCCACATTTTGAAGGATTTAAGCCAGAGGATAATAAGTATGATTTCGCCCAGAAAATGGTGAATATTCCTAAAGTGATTTTCACCAAAAGCTTAGAGACTCCCTTTGGCAAAAATACCACTTTAGCCAAAGGAAATCTGGTGGAGGAAATTGCAAATTTGAAAAAGCAAGAAGGTAAAGATATTTTGGTGTACGGCGGGGCAAGTTTTGTTGCATCACTCATCGCTGGCGGACACATTGATGAATTTTATCTTTTTGTTACACCAGTACTGATTAATAAAGGTCTAAGTATTTTTAACTTATTAGACAAACATCAAAAACTTAGTTTGCTAAGTGTTACACCCTTAAAATCTGGCGTAGTTGTTTTATGTTATCAATTGAAGAATGAGTAAACGTATTGTGTTATCAAAATTTGTTGGCAATCCTTTGTGATTGCCTTTTTAGTTACATCAATCTCGAAAAGGTAAAGTGGACAAACATAGACCTCGAAAATCTATATTTGTCCAACTTTATAATAGAAAACCGAATTAACAGGCGCATTGAATTTTTTCGCCACTTGGACTTGACTTTGTTCCTTCGGTAGCATAACCATCAAATTTCCACCATTCTATTCCGCCCATTAGTTCTTTGACTTTAAAACCTAATTTTGACATATTTAATGCCCCTTTTGTCGAAGCATTACAGCCAATTCCATCGCAATAAGTTACATACAAAACATCTTTATCCAAATGTTTGGTGCTTTCTTCATTCATTTCACGATGCGGAATATTTATTGCCATTGGAATATGTTCGGCTTCAAAGCCAAATTGTTTTCTTGCATCAAGCGGAACAATTTTTTCATTGTTATTTAATGCATCAAATAAATCTGACGGATCCATTTCAAAGGCTAATTTGTTTTCGTAATGTTTAATTTGTAAATCCATTTTTCTAAATTTTAAGATTAATAATGATGCAAAACTAAAATAACTTTGTACGCCATAAAAACGAAAAGAATTCATCATTTGTAACGATTATTTTCATATAAATCTGACTGTTTAATATCGTTACTTTGTATAAAAATTTAGAACAGAAAATGGAAATTAGACATTTACGCCTTATCAAAGCTATTGTAGAAGAAGGTAGCATTACAAAAGCTATTGATAAATTACATTTAACACAATCGGCGTTAAGTCATCAATTGAAAGAAGCCGAATACCAATTGGGTACAAAAATATTTCTTCGCATCAATAAAAAATTGATTTTAACCAAAGCAGGAGAAAAATTATATGCAACAGCCAATGAAATTTTAGACAAACTTTCCGACACTGAAAAAGAAATCAAGCAACTGATTTTTGGCGAAGTTGGCGAAATAAGAATTAGCACAGAATGTTATTCAAGTTACCATTGGTTGCCTTCTGTTTTAAAGCAATTTCATCTTTTATACCCAAACATTGAGTTGAAAATTGTGATGGAAGCTACTCATTATCCTTTACAGAAATTACAAGAAAATATTTTAGACATTGCCATTATTAGCGACCCAATCAAAGACGAAAATATTAAGTATGTAGAACTTTTTCAAGACGAGATGATGATGGTAGTTTCTGAAAATCACTCTTGGACCGAAAAAAAATTTGTTGTTGCCGAAGACTTTATTAATGAACATTTGTTGATACATTCTTTGCCATTAGAAACGGTAACTGTTTATCAGTTTTTGTTAGAACCAGCAAAAGTTAGCCCTAAAAAAATAACGCCATTACCACTAACTGAAGCATCAATTGAAATGGTAAAAGCCGATATGGGAATTATGGCAATGGCAAAATGGGCTTTACAACCCTATTTAAAGAGTAACTCAATAAAAGCAATAAAAATTGGGAAAAATGGACTGAAAAGGAAACATTATATTGCTTATATGAGTAACAAAACCTATCCCGATTATTTTCAGCATTTTATTGAATTTTTGCAAGCCGAAATCAACCAACAATGGATTATATAATTAGAAAGTTAGAAGAAAAAGATTTAGCAATTTTGGTTGAATTATGCCAAAATCACGCTGAATATGAACAAGCAACATACAAATCTATTGGTAAAGAAAAACAACTCAAAAATGCAATTTTTTCACAAAATCCGAAATTGTATTGCTATGTAATTGAAAGTGGGATAGAATTAGCAGGTTACTTTTCATTCACTTTTGACTTTTCGACTTGGGACGCACAGACTTTTTTATATTTGGATTGCCTTTATTTAGAGCCAAATTTTCGTGGACTAAAAATCGGAGAACAAGTTTTTGAAAAATTAAAACATATCGGACAGGAAAACAATTGTGTAAATATTCAATGGCAGACACCGACTTTCAACGAAAGAGCCATCAAGTTTTACAACAAAATTGGTGCGACAGGAAAAGATAAACGCAGGTTTTTTATAGATTTATAGACCTCGCTAGTCTAAGTGTTTTTTCACTTAGGCACACCAATAAATGGAGTGTTAGAAGTATTTTGCTACATATTTCCTTCTTTATTTTTCTATGAATTGAAAAATGAAAAAGGATTATACTTGTAAAAACCGCAAGCGTTTGCCGCTACGCTAAGAATAGAAAATTTTCTCATAATTGGTTCGTTGCTTTCGTCCGTCTCGAAATTGTTACCCTAAAAATTAAACGATATGACTTCTCTTCATAATTTTCTCAAATCGCTTTTACTGTTTTTATTGTTTTTCAATTTGAAGGTTAATGCCCAGAAAGTTGAGCTATATGATTCTATTTCAAATGATGTGTTGACAATTCCCTCAAAAGTATTGAATGAGGACCGTCGTTTTTACGTTCATGTTCCTAAAACAGACTCTACAAACCTTAACAAGAAATTCCCTGTATTATATTTATTAGATGGAGAAAACCATTTTCATCTACTTTCCGCATACATTGAATACTTAAGTCATTGGGAGGAAATTCCACCAATGATAGTGGTCGGTATTATTAATACAGACCGTAAAAAAGACCTTACTCCCTCCAAAAACACAATTACTTATGATGGTAAAAACGACACCACTTTAAGACCAAGTGGCGGCAATGAACATTTTTTTCAATTTTTACAAAAGGAATTAATGCCTTATATTGAAACAAACTATAAAACAAATTCTTTTAACATATTTGGAGGGCACTCTTTTGGTGGTAATACCACAATTAATTGCATGCTTATTCGTCCTGAGATGTTTGATGCCTACATCGCTGTAAGTCCTTCGCTTTGGTGGGATAATAGGTTTATGCTAAAACAGGCAGATGAAAAATTGAAAAAGTCATCTGTGTACAACAAAATACTTTTTTATAGCGATGGGAACGAAGGTGGTTCCTTTCATACTGCCGTATTAAAATTTGATAGATTGATTGTAAATAAAACATTGAAGGGACTTCGTTTTAAATACAATTATTATCCCAAAGAAAGTCACATGACAGAGCCAATAGTTGCCTATTATGATGCCTTGCGGTTTATTTATAAAGATTGGAAAAGTCCCGATGCAAAGTAGTAAATTACCACCGCTAGTCTAAGTGTTTTTCCCTCACTGGTGCAAGTATTAAGCAGACTGTCAATTACTTGTATGAATTATTTCAGTTTAAAACTGAAATAATTTAAAAGTCCAAGCCACGGGCTTGAACAAGTAAATGCTTCTTGCCTTTTGTATCTTTCGTCTTAAAGTACTAAAGTCCAAATTTCCAAAACTCTTGCTTCTTGTCTCACATTTGGCACATCTCAATCATTCTTTCTCACAAAATCTCAACGTAGAAAAAATAGGAAGAGCCAATTTTTTTCTACGCTTTTAAGCAAGCTGCTCATATTCTCTCTTTTGGATACTACTGCAAGTAATTTGGATACATTTCTTTTCATTGTGCTTCCCATCTTTGCATTATCATTTAAAATGAAAATTAAGTATGAAAACAGTATCAATAATTTATTTCAGCGGCTCGGGACATACAACCCAATTAGCTGAATCAGTTAACAGAGGGGTATCAAAAGTTGCAGGGATTACATCCAATTTAATTGCCATCAACGAAAAGAACATCATTAACGGTCGCTACAAAAACGATGAAGTGTTTGCCGCACTTGATAGCAGCGATGCAATTATTTTCGGAACAGCTACTTATATGGGTGGCATATCAGCACAATTCAAAGCATTTGCTGATGCTTCCGTAGGTAGTTGGTTTGCCGAAAAATGGAAAGACAAATTAGCTGCTGGCTTCACCGTTTCGGGCACTCCTGCTGGCGATAAATTCAGTACCATGCAATACTTGAATACACTTGCTATGCAACATGGAATGATTTGGATAAGTTTAGGAGAAACACATTATGCCCCCAATGGAATAAACCGCTTAGGTGCATGGGCTGGTGCAATTGCACAATCAACTGATAATATCCCTATGGCAGAAGGTGACATGCTAACTGGAGAAGTTCTTGGTAAAAGAGTTGCGGAGATGGTACTAAGGTTCAATTAATTTTTAACAATAAAACAAATTAATAAAATGACAAAGTCAGTAACATTTAAAAACAGGGCAAATACACTTGCTGCAAATCTTCATTTACCCGAAGGATTTGATGAAAATAAAAAATATCCTGCGTTGGTTGGTATTCATCCTGCCGGTGGTGTAAAAGAACAAACAATAGGCTTATATGCTGAAAAACTAACACAATATGGTTATGTAGTTTTAGTTTACGATTCATCTCATCAGGGAGCAAGTGAAGGTGAACCACGTTTGCTGGAAGACCCGTCAGTAAGAGTTGAAGATGCCCGTTGTGCAGCAGATTTTTTAACTACACTTCCTTATGTTGATGCTGAAAGAATGGGAGTGTATGGCATTTGTGCAGGGGGTGGTTATACATGGAGTGTAGCTCAAACAGAGAGGAGATTTAAGGCAGTAGCTACTGTAAGCGGAACACCTATGGGAGAAGCAGTAAGAAATCAATTTGGTGTAGATATGCCAGCTTCAGAGCTAATTAAGTCGCTTGAATTTGTGAGACACCAAAGATCGGCAGAGGCAAATGGTGCAGAACCGATGTATGTTCCCTTTGTGCCAGAAAAGTTTGAAGACATTAATGAACAAACTCCTGTAATGCTCCGTGAAGGATATGATTACTATAGAACGTCAAGAGGTCAGCACCCCAATTCAAAAGGTCGTTTCCTTTTCACAAGTTTAGACAAGATGACTACTTTTTCAGTATTTGATTATCTAAGCGATTTTCTTACACAACCACTTTTGGTAATAGCAGGAAGTAATGCCGACACAAAGTTTTGGAGCGAACGGGCTTATGAACTTGCAAAGGGGCAAAAGGAATTGTTTATTGTAGATGGAGCTACTCATATTGCCATGTATGATGTGCCGGAATATGTAGAACAAGCTGTAAATAAAATGGCAGTTTTTTTCAAAGTATTATGATTGACCCCATTTTAATAAGAATGTCGGTATAAAACTTCTACTATTAATCATAAATAAGGAAGGAGTACGAACTAAAATTACAACCCTTCTTATCTTTGCAAAATGAAACAGGATAAACCGATTTTCATCAAATCAATTTCTGAGCAACATAATTTTATGTCATTGCCAAAGCCGTTACACCCACTGGTGAGCATTAACTATTTTGCTGACATGAAATTGAATAACCACATTCCCAATCAAAAATACATTTTGGGTTTTTACTGTATCATGCTTAAAAAAAATTTCAATGGCAAAATGCATTACGGTCAAAATTATTATGATTTTGATAATGGTTTAGTCTCATTCATTGCCCCTAATCAGGTCATTGCAGCTTCCGATGATATTCCTCCATCAGGTATGTGCCTGTTGTTTCATCCTGATTTTATCCGTAGCTATCCGTTGGGTAAAAAAATAAAGGAGTATGGTTATTTTTCATATGCAGTAAATGAAGCATTACATCTTTCCGAAAAAGAAGAAAAAATGATTGAACGCATATTCTGTGACATGAAACAAGAATACGAAACCTCTATTGATAGTTTCAGCCAAGAAGTAATGGTTTCGCATCTTGACTTATTGCTCAATTATTGTAACCGCTTCTATAACCGCCAGTTCATTACTCGGAAAAATGTAAAAAATAATCTGTTATCTCGGTTTGAAGATTCACTTGATGAATATTTTCAAAATGAGAAAGCAAAATTTTCCGATTTGCCAAGCGTACAGTTTTTTGCCGACAAACTTTTCGTTTCTCCACATTATTTAAACGATATGCTCAAGAGCTTAACTGGGCAAAGTACACAGCAGCATATTCACGGTAAACTTATAGAACGGGCAAAGGAATTATTAAGCACAACTAGTCTTTCAGTCAGCGAAATTGCCTTCCAACTTGGCTTTGAATTTCCGCAATCGTTTAACAAATTGTTTAAAAACAAAACCAATTTTACACCGCTCCAGTTTAGGAATTCTTTTAATTAACTTTGAGTTTATCTCTTTTATTTCCCTCACTGGTTCAAGTGTTAAGCAAAGCGTCACTTGTACTTATATGGAGTATTTCTTTTGAAAAGAAAATTATTTAAAAGTCCAAGCCACAGGCTTGAACCAGAAAGTGGCTAAAACTAAACTCTTACTTCTTGTCTCTTGTATCTTTCATCTTAAAATCCTAAAGTCTTAAAGTCCAAAACTCTTGTCTCTTGCTTCTTGACTCTTCTGTCTAAATCCAGTCATTTTGACTTGAAAAAATCAATTATTTCTTGAAAAATCCGCCATTATTTCCGAAAAGTCATGCTGGCTTGCCTTTTGTTAGGTAAAGTGTATCAGTGATTGAAAAAAATAAAATCATTTTACACAATGAATTTTAATAAATATACAACCAAGACTCAGGAGGTAATCCAACACGCTGCTTCGATTGCCTCTGCCAATGGACAACAAGCCATTGAATCGGGACATTTGCTAAAAGCCATTATCGACGAAGAGCCGAATACTTCGGAGTTTTTGATGAAAAAATTGAATGTAAATCAAGCACTTTTTTCATCAAAACTTGAAAATATTGTAAACGCCTATCCAAAAGTTTCTGGCGGAGGACAGCCCTATTTAGCCAACGACGCTGCCGCTGCCTTTACCAAAGCTGAAAATTTATTAAAGGAGTTTTCGGATGAATTTGTATCCATAGAATTATTATTATTGGGAATCCTTTTAGGGAAAGATTCTGTGGCAGGTTTGATGAAAGATAGTGGATTCAGGGAAAAAGAATTAAAGAGTGCCATCAAAGAACTAAGAGGAAACACAACCGTGAAAGACCAAAACGCAGAAGCAACTTATCGTTCATTAGAACGCTATGCTCGAAACCTAAATGAATTAGCCAAAGCTGGAAAGATAGACCCAGTAATTGGTAGAGACGAAGAAATTCGTAGAGTATTACAAATTCTATCAAGACGTACCAAAAACAATCCGATGTTGGTCGGTGAACCGGGTGTAGGTAAAACCGCCATCGTTGAAGGTTTAGCCCAAAGAATTGTCATGGGTGACGTACCCGAAAACCTAAAATCTAAGCAGATTTATACCTTGGATATGGGTTTACTCATCGCTGGGGCAAAATATAAAGGTGAATTTGAGGAAAGATTAAAAGCGGTCATCAAAGAAGTAACCGATGCCGAAGGCGAAATCATCATGTTTATTGATGAGATTCACACCTTGATTGGTGCAGGTGGTGGCGGAGATTCTGCAATGGATGCTGCCAACTTATTGAAACCAGCTTTGGCTCGTGGCGAATTGCATGCGATTGGTGCAACTACTTTGAAAGAGTACCAAAAGTATATCGAGAAAGACAAAGCTTTGGAGCGTCGTTTCCAAATGGTAATTGTGGATGAACCAGATATTACAGATGCAATTTCTATCTTGAGAGGTATCAAAGAAAAATATGAATTGCACCACGGTGTAAGGATTCAAGATGATGCCGTAATTGCAGCGGTTGAATTATCAAGTCGTTATATTTCAGACCGTTTCTTGCCAGATAAAGCTATTGACTTAATGGACGAAGCTGCAGCAAAAATGCGTATGGAAATAGATTCAGTACCCGAAGAAATTGATGCTTTGAAACGTAAAGTCATGCAGTTAGAGATTGAACGTGAGGCAATCAGACGAGAAAATAACGTAGAGCGTGAAAATATTATCAGTAGAGAATTGGCAGAACTCACCGACAAGAAAAATAACTTGATGGCGAAATGGGAAGGTGAGAAATCTGTCTTAGACGAAGTACGCAAAGAAAAAGAAAATATCGACCGCCTAAAATTAGAAGCTGAACAAGCTGAACGAGCAGGTGACTATGGAAAAGTAGCTGAAATTCGTTATGGAAAATTGGTTGAAGCAGAGAACAAGCTAAAACATTTGCAAAGTGGAAAATCAGCTGATAAAAATGGTGAAGCTCCGATGTTGCAAGAAGAAGTAACTTCTGAAAACATTGCCGAAGTAGTGGCAAAATGGACGGGCGTTCCTGTTTCAAAAATGATGCGTGCCGAACAAGAAAAACTCTTGCATTTGGAAGTAGAATTAGGCAAAAGAGTTGCAGGACAAGAAGAAGCGATTGAAGCGATTTCTGATGCCGTTCGTCGTTCTCGTGCAGGAATGCAAGACCCAAAACGTCCGATTGGTTCGTTTATTTTCTTAGGAACTACGGGTGTTGGTAAAACAGAATTAGCGAAAGCCTTGGCAGATTACTTGTTCAACGACGAAAATGCGATGGTCAGAATTGATATGTCGGAATACCAAGAACGTCATGCGGTAAGCCGTTTGGTGGGAGCTCCTCCGGGATACGTTGGTTACGACGAAGGTGGACAATTGACCGAAGCCGTTCGTAGAAAACCATATTCTGTTATTCTTTTGGATGAAATCGAAAAAGCACATCCTGACGTTTGGAATATCTTATTACAAGTATTAGACGACGGTCGTTTGACAGACAATAAAGGTAGAATTGCTAATTTCAAAAATACCATTATCATCATGACTTCTAACATTGGTAGCCATATTATCCAAGAAAAAATGGGTGAAATGGAAGGTTGGAACAACCATATCGTGATGGAAAAAGCCAAAGAAGAAGTAATGGTTTTATTGAAACAAGTAGTAAGACCAGAGTTTTTGAACCGTGTAGATGAAATTGTGATGTTTGAACCTTTGACCAAAGACAATCTGAGTCAGATTGTAAGAATTCAATTAAAACACATTCAAGACCGTTTGAAAGAACAAGGTATCACTTTAGAAAGTACAGACGAAGCTTTGGTAAAACTTGCTGAAGAAGGTTACGAACCAACTATGGGAGCAAGACCTTTGAAACGAGTAATGCAAAGAAGAATCTTGAACGAATTATCGAAACAAATCCTCGGAAATTACATCAATAAAGATGCAATCGTGATGATGGAAGTAGATGATGAAGGAGCTATTAAATTTGAAAATGTTGGAAAATTGGAGGTAGAGTAAACCTTGATTGACCGAATAATAAAAATAAGATAAATATTTGTAAGCCAGCCTTTTAAAGGGTTGGCTTTTTTGTTATGTTTAAGGCTATAATTAATCAACCAATTTAACTTGAGATAACATGATGAACATCGTCTGCAATGTATTAGCGCTGTTGATAATCTTCGGAGCAATTTATTTATCCTACAGTACCAAAATCCTCAAAGACCCAGAAGTTGACCACCCTCAGTATGGGAAAATTGAGATGTACAGCTTTGCCAGAACACAAGGATTATGGTGGACAACACTCATTGGAGCTTGCTTCGTGATTGGTTTTGGAGCGAATGGAGAAGTAATCAATTTGAATGCAACCTGCTTGGTATTATTAAGTATTGGAGTAGGAACAACAGCCATCGGTGGAATTATTGATTCACCAAAAGATGATGACAATGTAACGGATGGCGTTATCCCTCAAAATATTTTCAAAAAACGAATTCCGCATTTTCTTAGAGATATTCTTTCAGATTCTACTGGAATAACAGTTTATCGTTATCAAGCATTAATTTTTAACCTTATTTTTAGTGTCGTTTTCTTGGTTGAATTTCTTGAAAATATATCAAAGAATGAGATGGAATTCCCAGTATTTGAAAAGGAAACTTTGGGTTTAATGGGAATCAGTGCCGCTACTTATTTAGGCATGAAAGCTAATGAAAAATAGAGAATACTGTTGACATAGGTATAGAAAAATCCAAAATAGTCGCCTGTTTTATAGGCGACTATTTTTGTTTGGGTTTATAAAAGCTTATCATATTGATATTGTGTTATTTAGTATTTTTCATGGTTTGATAAAAGATAAATAAATCTTATCTTGACAAAAGATTTATTATTGAAATTATTCCAAGAGCTCTCAAAATATGAAAACAATACTTAGCATAATTTTTATTGTTCATTCATTAATAGTTTTTTCTCAAAATACTTGCCATAATGATATTTTGAATGGAGAAAAACTTGATGCTGAAAATAAAACTTCGCTATTTCTTACTTACGATTTTTCGGATTTATGGACTAAAACTGATAATTACAATGTTTTGGGAGTATTAGGAAATGATTTTCAGCGAATTAAAGTAAAAATCCTCACGGTAGTTAAAAATACCAATAAGCCAGACGAGTATTTAGTTTATGGGAAATCGAACGTAAAGAATAATGTCTGTGATTTTGTCGGGAGAATTATCGTAGAAAAGATTCAAGAGACTAAAAGAGAGCAATTTGGTGTGGATAATCAGGCGAAAGATGCTATCAAAACCCAAGGAATTCTTATTGCAAAATATGAATTCTTTGAGAATAAGAATCAACCTCATACAGGTGTTTTTGCTGGACAAGTACAGACTAAATGGTACATCAATAAAGACAACCAACTGAAGTATGATGACATCAATTTACTTTCTGATGGCTATTTTAATAATGCTTTTGTAGGCACTTGGACGATGTACAATGCTTCTAAATCACGAATCTGTCAATGGGCAGATTATAGAGTACCCAATATACCTTGTGAATTTGATTTAGGAACAGGAGAGTTTAGCCCTAACGAAAAGTACTTTGAAAAAGGTTGGCAAAGTTATGCTAAAGCCTTTTTATCGAATGAAGAACAAGCAAAAAATGAAGAATTTGCAGAATGGTGGAGGTAAGTAATTTGTGATTTAATGAATGAGTGATTTAGTGATTAATAATATTCGTCATTGTAGGTATAATTACCAAAAATGGTCGAAAAATATAAAGATGGTGGCGGGAGTTTACAAAGTAATTGATTAAAACGTACATGTTAACCTTTTCATAATTTAAACCTCATTCTTATGATTGCCTCTCTATCACAACTTGGAATTTTCCACACAGTTATTTCCATCATTGCGCTTATTTTTGCAGGAATCGCTTTATTTAGCGAAGGATTGATTAAACCATTTGGTAAATTGGGAAAGTATTACAGTGTACTTACTGCAATTGCTTGTATTTCATCTTTTTGGCTTTCCAAAACTGGGAAGTTCAATCCGGGACATGCGATTGGAATTTTAATCCTCCTTTTATTGATTTTAGCTTATTATTTAGGAGATAAAGTTCTTGCTAAAAGTAAAGCACTTTACATTCAAACTTTCAGTATGTCCACCACCGTTTTTCTTTCATTAATTCCTGCCGTTAACGAAACACTTTCACGCTTACCAGTTGATCAGCCATTATCTAGCGGACCAGATTCTCCTATTGTTCAAAATGTAGTGAAAGTATTATTGGTACTTTTAATTGCGGGATTAGCAGGGCAGTATTTTAAACTTAAAAAGGCTTAATTTTAAAAATAGTTGAATGATAATCCCGAAGTAATAATTGATTTACAGATATTTTCAGATTTGTGTTGAAATCGAATTCTGTATTTTGAATCATCATTTTGTTACTTCGGGATTTGAAGTAAATAGACCTCACACGATGAAAATTTGAATTTCCTTCTTTATCATTAAAAAGCAACCTATTATCTTTTCTTGCATACTTTCAAATAAATTATTGCAATAATTGCAAATAATTGTAGTTTTTCAGATAAATTGAACTGCTTTTTATGCGGTTTTCTATTTGGAAATCTAAATTCTTAAACGATTTAATATTGATTTCTTACAAAAAAGGACATAAAGTAGATTTTTAAACATTACTTTCATTTTTTGATTCAATCATTCATTTCAATCTAAAAATTATTTTATAAATGTTGGACTTTCAAATCAAGGAACAATCAACAGTTTATGATGTTGTCATCATTGGTTCGGGTGCGGGCGGTGGTATGGCAGCTTATGAGCTTACCAAAGCTGGTGCAAAAGTTTGTGTACTCGAAGCTGGTCAATATTACGACCCAGCCGACCCCAAATATATTACTCAATTAAAAAGTCCTTGGGAATCTCCTCGTCGTGGTGCTTCAAGTACTCGTGCTTTTGGTGATTTTGACGCTGCTTATGGTGGTTGGGACATTGAGGGCGAACCTTATACACACAAAGACGGTACTAAATTTGACTGGTTTCGTTCAAGAATGTTAGGAGGAAGGACCAATCACTGGGGAAGAATTTCCTTACGTTTTGGTCCTGATGATTTTAAAAGAAAGTCAATTGATGGTTTGGGTGAAGACTGGCCAATTGGTTATGACGACGTAAAACCATATTACGATTATGTAGATAAATTGATTGGTGTTTTCGGGACAAATGAAGGAAGAAGAAATGACCCAGATGGATACTTTTTACCTCCTCCAAAACCTCGTTTACACGAATTAATGCTTAAGAAGAGTGCAACGAATATTGGTATTCCAGTGATTCCGTCACGCCTTTCTATTCTGACAAAACCTATCAATAAAGACCGTGGACAATGTTTTTATTGCAGCCAGTGTAATAGAGCTTGTCAGGCTTATGCCGATTTTTCTTCTTCATCAGTTTTGATGATTCCTGCCATGAAAACAGGAAATTGTACATTGATTACCTACGCAATGGCTCGTGAAGTACTGACAGACCCAACAACAGGTTTGGCAACGGGTGTTTCGTATGTGGATACTCGTACAATGACGGAGAAAGTTGTGAAAGGTAAAATTGTAATTTTAGCAGCCAGCGCTGGTGAAACGGCTCGTTTGTTATTAAACTCAAAATCTGCTCGTTTCCCGAATGGTTTAGCCAATTCAAGTGGTATTGTTGGGCGTTATATCAATGACTCAACGGGTGCTTCTCGTTCAGCAATTATCCCAGCTTTGTTTGATAGAAAACGTTATAACGAAGATGGAGTAGGGGGCATGCACGTTTATACACCTTGGTGGGGTGATAATAAAAAGTTAGATTTCCCAAGAGGTTACCACATCGAATATGGTGGAGGTATGGGAATGCCGGCTTATGGTTTTGGTTGGGGTATCGAAGGAATTAATGAAAAATTCCCTACTCGTGAAGGTATTAAAAAAGCAGCTGGTGGTTATGGGGCATCTTTGAAAGAAGACTATCGACGTTTCTACGGAGCATATATCGGTATGGCGGGTAGAGGAGAACCTATACCTGACTATAATAATTATTGCGAAATTGACCCTACAGTAGTAGATAAATTTGGTATTCCTGTTTTGCGTTTCCACTATAAATGGTCGGACTACGAAATCAAGCAAGCAAAACACATGCAGGAAACCTTTGAGCAGTTAATTACTGAAATGGGAGGAACTCCTCTGGGTAAAAAGCCAGATGCAAGTACTAATTATGGCTTAGCTGATCCAGGAAGAATTATCCATGAAGTAGGAACAGCTAGAATGGGCAAAGACCCGAAAACTTCGGTATTGAATTCAAATTGTCAAGCGCATGATGTGAAAAACTTGTTTGTAGCTGATGCTGCACCATTTGTTTCGCAAGGAGATAAAAATGCAACTTGGACAATCTTGGCATTATCGGCTCGTACTTCAGAGTTTATTATTAATGAAAAGAAAAAAGGAAATTTGTAAAGAGGGGTAAGCTCCCATATCTGATTTTCAAGTTTTCAAATCATCAAATTTTCAAATCATGTTTTTATGAAAAGAAGAGATTATTTAAAAAATATAGGGCTTTCATCATTGGGTATGGCTGTGGTGAGCCAAGAAGCAGTGGCAATGGAGCTATTGCAAGGACCAAAGCCTAAACCAAAAACTACTAAAGCAACTACTCCCGCTGTTCCTAAATATAATTATGGTAGAACAGAAGATGAAATTGCTCGTGATGCTAAATTATTAGCAGAAAAATTCTTCAATGACCATGAAATGAAAACCATCACGGTATTGTCGGATATTATCATTCCTGCTGATGAGCATTCAGGAAGTGCTTCGCAGTCTGGAGTACCAGCTTTTATTGAATTTATCGTAAAGGATCAACCTACTTTCAAAACACCAATGCGTGGAGGTTTGCGTTGGATGGATTCGGCTTCGATAAAGCGTTTTGGAAAGACTTTTATTCTTTGTAGCAAAACGGAACAAATCAGTTTAGTGGATGAAATTGCTTATCCAAACCAAGCAAAACCAGAAGTATCGCAAGGAGTAAATTTCTTTTCTTTGATGAGAAATCTTACAGCATCAGGCTTTTACTCTTCAGAAATGGGACATCACGATATTGGTTATGTTGGTAATAGACCAAATAATTGGGAAGGAGTACCAGAAGAAGTATTAAAACAATATGGTTTGAGCTACGATTCTTAATAAAAAATGGACGGGATTTACATCTCGTCCATTTTTATTTCAGGGGATAAAATCCCTTTTTCTTATATTTCTACACTGACTAAATTTCTTACGATATCATCAAAAGTTTCCCTTTTACGAATCAATTTTGCTTCACCATCAATGACCAATACTTCGGCTGGTAATAATCTTGAATTATATTGCGAAGCCATCGAGAAACAATAAGCACCAGCATTTTTCATCGCAATGATGTCTCCAGCGGTTACTTTATTCATCAAGCGTTCGCCTTGTTTTCCTTCTGGCGTCCATGAAAAAGTATCTGTCTCACAGATATAACCCACTACTCTGTATTCGTCTTGTTCAGATTTATCTTCGTTAGAAGCATTAAAAATATCATGATAAGAACCATACATCATTGGGCGACCCAAGTGATTTAGACCAGAATTCACACAAACAAAAGTTTTGATTGGGTCAACTTTTACAGTATTGGCAGTTGTCAAAAAAGTACCAGCTTCGCTTACCAAGAATTTGCCCGGTTCGAACCAAAGTTGTAATTTACGACCATATTTTTTAGAGAAATCCAAGAAAGCGTTACTTAATACTTCGCCAACTTCTTTCATATCCGTTACGATGTCGCCTTCTTTATAAGCCACTTTAAAGCCACCACCTAAGTCGATAATCTCTAAATCTTTAAAGCTAAACGCCATCTCTAAAATAGCCGTTGCCGCTTTTGTGAAAGCATCAGCATTTTTTACATCAGAACCCGTATGTTGATGCAAACCGATAATTTTCATATCGTATTTTTCTACAATCGCTAAAATTTCAGCTTTCTGATGAATAGAAATCCCAAATTTTGATTCTGGATGCGCCGTCATAATTTTTTCGTTTCCGCCACCAAAAACATGAGGTTTCAAACGAATCAAAGCACCTTTAGTATTGCCAAAACGTTGCCCAAATTTTTCCAGTACGTCCAAATTATCCAAATTGATTCTTGTGCCTAATTCAGCCGCCAATTCAATTTCATCAAAAGAAACACCACTTGGCGTAAAAGTAATTTGCGAACCTTCATAGCCAGCCATCATCGCCAAACGTAATTCTTCAGGCGAAACCACATCAATTTCAACACCATGCTTTCGCATTAATTTCAAAATAGCCAAATTGGTGTTGGCTTTACAAGCATATTTTATTTTGAGATTAACATTCTTGAAAGAATCACGAAGAATGGATATTTTTTCGATAATTTTGTCAGCGTCATAGACGTACAAAGGTGTACCGAATTGATTAGCTAAATCAGTAAGTTTGATGTTTTGGATGGAATAATAAGACATATTTTGAAATTGGGATTGCGAAATTCTTTTTTACTCTTTGAAATTAAATTTCAAGTCTATTAAATCAATGGATAGAACTACAAAGATACTCCCAACTATTCACCAACTAAAAACAAAATGTGCTAAAAAGTTGAATTTGTTGATAGAATTTATGCTCAGATTCATTTGAATTGTCTCCTGAGTATTTGTAATCAGTAAAAAAGCCTAATTTTGAACTTTATATTTTACCGAAAAGTTGTAGTTGTAAATCCTCTTAGCTAATACTTTAGTTAAGTATTTCATAAACCTTAAAAGCGATGCAAGTAGAATTAGTTAGAATAGACGATGCCTTTCATTTTCAGGCAAACGGTATGTCGGGCGTACCAGTTGATATTGATGCTGCCGAAAATATTGGTGGACACAATGCGGGTTCTCGCCCGATGGAATTATTGTTGATGGGCTTAGGCGGTTGTACGGCTATCGACGTGATTCTAATCATGAAAAAACAACGCCAAGTAATTGAAGATTTAAAGATTTCAGTTTCGGGTGAACGTGAAAAAATTGAAGGAACAGAAATGACTCCTTTTCGCAAAATCAATATTCACTTTCAATTCAAAGGGAATATTGTAGAAGAAAAAGCCAAAAAAGCGATTGAATTATCAATGGAAAAGTATTGTTCGGCAACTGCACAATTTAGCGCTTCGGCAGAAATTACCCATACTTTCGAAATTGAACCAGTTTTAGTTTAGTAATTTAAAGAAGTAACAATGCAACAATATCATACGCTTTTAAAGCATATTCTTGAAAACGGAGCAGAAAAAACTGACCGTACAGGTACTGGTACAACCAGTATTTTCGGTTATCAAATGCGATTCAATTTACAAGAAGGTTTTCCATTAGTGACGACTAAAAAAGTACATTTAAAGTCGATTATCCATGAATTACTTTGGTTTATTAATGGAGATACCAATATCAAATATTTAAAAGATAATGGTGTAGGTATTTGGGATGAATGGGCAAATGAAAACGGTGACTTAGGTCCAGTTTATGGAAAACAATGGAGAAGTTGGACGGCGCCAAATGGCAAAGTAATCGACCAATTAAAAGAAGTAATTGATACTTTAAAGAAAAGTCCAGATTCAAGAAGAATTATCGTGAGTGCTTGGAATGTTGGAGAATTATCTGAAATGGCTTTAATGCCTTGTCATGCACTTTTTCAGTTTTATGTAGCCGATAATAAATTGTCTTGTCAATTGTATCAGCGTTCAGCAGATGTATTTTTGGGAGTACCTTTTAATATTGCGTCTTATGCTTTGTTGACAATGATGATTGCCCAAGTATGCGATTTAGAAGTAGGAGATTTTATTTGGACAGGTGGCGATACGCATATTTATTCAAATCATTATGAACAAGTAGCTACTCAGTTGGCTCGTGAACCTCGTGCTTTACCAACCATGAAAATCAATCCAGCAGTGAAAAGTATTTTTGATTTTAAATTTGAAGATTTCACTTTAGAAAACTATCATCCTTATCCGGGGATTAAAGCACCTGTAGCGGTGTAGGAATGAGATTTTCAAGAAGGCAAATAACAAAAAAAGGAACTATCGTCAAGACAGTTCCTTTTTTGTTGACCGTTATTTTCCCTACCCAATATTATCAATATCAAAAGGTAAAGTACGAATTCTTGTACCTGTTAAATTATAAATCGCATTGCAAAGTGCAGGAGCAAATGGTGGTAAACCTGGTTCGCCTACGCCTCCTGGTGCTTCTTGATTATCTACAATATACACTTCTGTTTTAGGCATTTCGTTAATTCTCAAAACATTGTATTGGTGGAAATTACTTTGTTCGGTAAGTCCGTCTTTGATAGTAATGCCATTTTTAATGGCAGCGGTTAAACCCATTACAATATTGCCTTCTGTTTGAGCTTTGATATTGTCTGGATTCACCGTCATTCCGCAGTCGATTACCGAAACTACTTTTTCGATTTTAACGCCTTTGCCATTTTTTGAAACCGTAACTGCATGAGCTACAATTGTTCCAAATGAACGAGCAACGGCTATCCCAATAGCTTGTCTTTCAGGAAGTTTTTGATGATAATTAGTCTTTTTCGCCAAGGTTTGTAATACTCTGCTAAATCTTGGAGCATCTGCCAACATATCTAAACGGAAAGCCAATGGGTCGGTTTTAGCAGCGTGTGCTAATTCATCAACAAAACATTCTTGTCCGAAAGCTGTCGTTGAAGAATATACTGAACGCCACCAAAGAATTGGAATCTCAGTTTCGGCTAAATGGAAACTTGCTTTACGACTTGCAAAATCATAAGGACTATCTTCTGTGTTGGCTGTTTCAATTGCCCAATCATCTGGTGCATTTTTCAATGGATTACCAAATACTTGGTGTTGAATTGAGCTACCTACAATTTTATGATTGTGGGCTAAAACATTGCCTTTTTCATCCAAACCGCCTTGCATTGCCGATAACATTCCCGGACGGAATGGTCCTTGCGTAGTATCATCTTCACGTGTCCAAATTACTTTTACAGGAGCATTTACTTGTTTTGAAAGATTCGCTGCTTCCATTACATAATCGAAATAAGCTTTTCTTCCGAAAGCACCGCCCATAAATGGCACGTTTACTTTTACATTTTCAGGTTTGATTTTCAAGTATTGTGCTACTTGTGGAATCAATCCGTCTGGTCCTTGAATAGGCGCCCAAATTTCTACTTTATCACCTTGTACCCAAACGGTAGCATTTTCTGGTTCGAGTGGAGCATGTGCCAAGAAAGGTGTTTCGTACTGTGCTTCTACTTTTTTTGTTGCACTTTCAAAACTTTTATTGAAATCACCTACTTTCTCATTTTTGTATTCTACACCTTCCGTTTTGGCTAAAGTTCTTAAGTTTTCAAAATAAGCATCGGTAGAAATTTTATCAGAACCTTGTGCATCCCAATTGATTTTCAAAGCTTTTCTGCCTTTCAAGGCTGCCCAATATGTATCAGCAATTACAGCTACTGCTTCAACTGCTTTATGAGGCATTTTGCGTTCTGTTTTTACCACGTATTTAACACCTTTTACTTTCATTGCTGCTGAACCATCGAAGCTAACAACTTTCCCATGAATGGTTGGTGAGCGTTCGATACTTGCATATAACATTCCCGGAATGTCTGAATCTATCCCGAAAACTGCTGTTCCATTTACTTTTGAAGGAATTTCTGGACGAGGCACCGATTTACCCAACAATTTAAAATCCTTTTGGTCTTTTAATTTCGGTTCTTTCGGAATTTCTAATTTTGAGGCTTCTTCTACTAATTCACCATAAGTATAAGATTTACCTGATGGCTTATGAAATACTTTGCCTGTTTCAGCATAGCATTCTGTTGTGGGTACTTGCCATTTTTTACTTGCGGCTGTTATCAACATTTCTTTTACTGCCGCACCTGCTTTACGCATCGGTAGCCAACGAGTACGCACTGACGATGAACCGCCCGAAAGCTGTGCGCCATATTTCCCTTGTCCGTCGGTATTACGGATTTCTACTTGATCTAAAGTAACTTCTAATTCTTCGGCAATTAAAAGCGGAAGCGATTGATAAGTACCTTGTCCCATATCTGGGCGTGCATTGAAAAGGATAATTTTACCATCGTCATTAATTAAAATGTAAGGATTTAATTCTATTCCTAAAGCACTTGCACTGCTTGTATCAATCTTGTGAAGGCTTTCTGCTTTACCGATTGAAGGTAATGAGAAACCAATTGCCAACATCGTGCTGGCTTTTATAAAGTCCCTGCGTGAGTTTTGCTGTGTCATGTTTTTGAGGTTTTAAAATTACTTGCCAGTAGAATTACCACCATCTTTCATTAATTCGGCTGCTCTATGAATTGCCTTACGAATACGTGGATAAGTACCACAACGACAAATATTTCCTGACATCGCTTCATCAATATCTGAGTCTGTTGGATTACTCTTTTCCTTCAATAAAGCTACTGCCGACATGATTTGCCCTGACTGACAATAACCACATTGTGGTACTTGTTCTTCAATCCAAGCTTTTTGAACAGCGCTATCGGTATTCACTGAAATACCTTCAATCGTTGTGATTTTGTTAGCAGCTTTCAACGTAGAGATTGGTGTTGAACATGAACGAATCGGTTGACCGTCCAAATGAACAGTACAAGCACCGCAAAGTGCCATACCACAACCAAACTTTGTACCTTTTAAACCTACGTGGTCACGAATGACCCACAAAAGGGGAGTGTCGGCATCAGCATCTACATTATACTTTTTGCCATTTACTGTGAGATTATACTTTGCCATGATTGTTAATTTTTTTTCTGTTGGCTTTCGGCTGTCTGCTTTCGGCTTTCAGAATTATTATTTTAGCTTGTTTTAAATAGCTGATAGCTGAAATCCGACATCCGAAATCCAACATCCAAAATCGAATTATTCAACTGAATAAGCTAACACTTTGTTCTTCAAGAAAGTTGGAATTAGCATTAGTTTTTTATTGTGGATATATTCAAAATCAGCCGTATTTACTTTTGCGTCAACTAAATCAAGGAGTAATTGTGTTTTTCCTTCTGTGTTGATATGCCAAACTTTTCCTCTCCATTCAGAAGCAAAATAACCTTTTTTGCCATCTGATAAAATACCATCAATGCCACCCATTCCTTCAGCAATAGTTGAAAATTGTTGCGATTGTAAATCATAAGCCAAAATTTTACCATCACCATTGCCGACAATCAATTTGCCATTTTCAAAGAATACTCCATTCGGATTTTTGAGCGGAGCACCTTCAACTACTTTTACGATTTGTCCTTTTTCTAATTTCCAAAGTCTATCCGAACGCATATCTGTGAAATACACAATTTTATTTTTGCTATCCACACTAACATCATTCAAGAACTTTGCATCAGGTACTTCGTATTTATGCAATACTTTGCCTGTTTTTGGGTCAATTTCTACTAATTTAAAGATTTCAGCAACATAAAGTTTGCCATCTAAAAAGCCCATTCCTTTTGTAGAATGTAGGTTTTCGCTCAGTTTTAATTGGGTGATTTTGCCACTTAAATCAATTTTTGCAATAAAGCTTTTTTCATTCGTTGCCGCAGGACCACCATTGATACAGGATACAAAAACAGTATTAGATTTAGGCTCGAATAAGATAGATTCTGGCGTGGTCAGTGTGGTATCGGTTTCCCAGAGTTTTTTTAAGGTTACTTGCGAGAAAGCGTAATTTGAAGAAAGTACTAGCGCAAAGAATGCTACGGTTTTAAATGATTTTTTCATTAGTTTTTAGATTTAAAAATAAGAATGCTCAAACAATTTATTCATGAATAAAAGTAGTGTTTTATCCTGATTTTCTTGTCTTTTTTTAGATGTACTTGGCGAAATTTCTGCTATAAAGTAGATTAAAGCCTATTGACTTTATACAAAGCCCTTTAAGAATTCCACAATCCATAAATAATTTTCCGCTAAGGCAATTTTGTTTTCCGAAATTGATAAATAATTTTCCGCTGAGGTGATTTTGTTTTCCGCAATTCAAAAATAATTTTCCTCAGAGGCGATTTTGTTTTCCGCAATTGATAAATAATTTTCCTCAGAGGCGATTTCATTTTCCACAATTGATAAATAATTTTCCTCAGAGGCGATTTCATTTTCCACAATTGATAAATAATTTTCCTCAGAGGCGATTTCATTTTCCGCAATTCAAAAATAATTTTCCTCAGAAGCATTTTTATTTTCCGCAAGGACAAAAAAATAGCGGAAATACATTCATCTCTGTAAGATTAGATGTATCTCCGCTAAGGAAAAAATGATTCATTTTTATCACCAATCAGGCGTTACTCCACCACGCACTCTTGCATTCAATGAAATTCTAATACCGAATTGTGTATTTTGAAACTTGGTGAAATCTTTGTTGGGTAAACCTCTATTATTATAAGCAAAAACAGCTTCAACTCTTAGTATTCTCAGAATTCCATCAATTCCATAACCAATTTCAACATTATGAATATCGTTGTTGGCAGTATAAAGATAATTAGCGAAAAGTTCTTCACGAATACCCTTATTACGAATTGTGGTAGATTGTGTTAGAGCGAATTTTCTAAGCCCGACCATCGTCATGATGTCGATGTATGAGCCATTGGTTGAAAAATAAAAAGGGTCAATCAGCTTTTTACTTACTCCCCAAATATAATTATCGTAAAAACCAACTAAACGATGTGTGGTAAGGGCATCGCCAATTGAAATCATGTTATTGTTTCCGTTGAAGTGCTTATAATCTGCGAAGGTCATTTTGTTCGCACTTAAAAAAGTACCTGCTTGGGCAATATAATTAAAATTGGTATTGATACTTAATGGGAAATTATGGGTGATTCCTAATTCTATGGTATGAAAATCTATCTCTGTGCCAAATACTTTTGGAATAGCTCCACGGTATTTAAAGGTAATCAGAGGCGATGAAGAAAAATCTACATAGCGAATACTATTACGATATTGTTTCTTGAGTGTAGGACGGTAATTAATCTGGAAACTTGCTAAGAAAGCATCGTTGCTTTGGAATTTTGTATTCGTAATTTCCTTGTTTTGAGGAAAGTTCGGAGAGTAAGGGTCGCCAGCAAAGTTAATCCAGTAATAATTAGTGGTGTTTTCTAAAGGATAACGCCTTGCCCACTCCAAAGAAGTTTTGATACCGAAAGTATTCGAGAAACGGTCGTTATAAGAAAGATTGACAAAATCTTTTTCATAGATTTTTACGAAGTTCTTTTTTAATAAAAGCGTTGAAAGAGAGTTCAAGTCGAGCGCAACAGGCGTATCAACATTGTACTGTGAAATGAATGAACCACCAGAAACACTAAAATCTTCTCTTTGTGTTTTCCAACGAATCTTCACCATTCCCATCGAACGATTCTGTGTTACTGAATAGCGCCAAGTAGGGTCAATTTCCCACCAATCATAGCGGTTTCTACGATAGCGAAACAATGCACCTGTATTATAAACAAAACCTTCGACGGTATTAAAATTGAAATCTAAAACAGGAGATTTATAATAGATTTCATAAGGATAGTATCCACGTTTGGTATTGCCCCAAAAGTATGAACGACTGAACAAAACACTTCCTATTCCAAACTTTTGATTGGCTTGTCGATAAGTTGAAAACTCATCAGGTTGTAAAGGGAGCGAGTTTTTGTTGTATGAGCTAATCGGTAAGTCGGGAGTGAAAGCTTTGAAATCTGAATTGAGTTTTAATTGATACCAAACATTATCGTTTTGAATATCAGCTTCAGGAGCGATTTCAATTTTATCGTAACGTCTTAAACCAGAAGCAATGTTGGCATCACTCCATTGGTTTTTAAGGTTGGTACTCAAAGCCGACATTACTTGTTTAAATTGCTGAACCTCAAAATTTCGTTCTTGGATATTGACGATTTCCTTGAATTCATCTTCATTAGGGCGAATTAATTCAGGAATTATTTTATGAATAATACTCTGGTAATTCCAAACTTTAGCTTTGTAAGTATATTCACCTTCAAAACCCATCAAAGCACCAGTGGCAGTGATTTGATAATGCTCAGGTACCCACTGGGTATTAAATGGCACATATCTTACTTGTATTTGATAAGTAATATTATAGTTTTTGACCTTTAATTCCACACTTTGTAGAAAAAAGTCCACATCAGTTAGGGAAATAATACCACTAAATACTTTTTCGTCGTTATTATTTTTGGGGATAACTTTTATTTGATGAATTTTTACTTGATTAATGATTTCAGTGCCTAAGTACTCAAAATCATAATATTGGAAAGCCTTTGGCGAAAGTGGCGAAATGGCATTTGTTCCTAAAGTAGCTTTATAGAAGTTTGGGTTAATGTATTTATCAGGACGAGCCTCAGTATGATAATTATTTCTAATGGCTTTGTTGATAAAATGATAAGTATTATCAGCACTTACTGAAAACTGCGCAAAAGACTCAGACTGGTAAAGAAGATTTTCTTCAACACCTTCATTCATTAAGATGGGTTTCCATAAGCCCGGAATTTGCGTCCACTTTGCAGAATTTTGGATAAATACTTCTGCTTGATAGTTAACAAAAGCTTTATCATGAAGCGGAGCAAGCTCAATAGCTTTTTGAATAATGCTATTGGCATCTAAGTTTGAATCAGCATTATTTTTTTGAAAAGCGTACGAATTATTATATAAATTGATGGTCAAAAATATAAATAAAGCAATTATTTTTTTTACGAACATATTGTTTGTTTTGTTTCTGAATCTAGCATAAGCTTATAAAGTTTTAGGGTTTAGCGATTAAAGACTTAAACGTTGAAAATCAAATAAAAATTATTGATTAAACCAATGTTAAGAGTTATTAAAAAATTGAGGAGTAAATTTACAAACAAACTTTGGTACAATTATTTGTTATTGATAAATCTTAGTTTTATTGATAATATTTAACCGCTTATCAATTATTGAGATTTTTGCTAAACACAAGTAATATTTTAGTTGTTAGAACAATTAAATGGCATTAATTTCATTAATTAATCAAATTAATATTACACATTCAAACAAAAAAAATATGCAATCCACTCAGTTAAGCCTTATTGTTAAGAAACTAACCGAGTTTTACGGTACTGATTTTGACAACTTTGCGTATCAATCACCACTTTCGAAGCAGACAACTTTCAAAGTAAACGAAATTGATGATTTTGTAAACGCACTTACGCAAGCAGCCCGAAAACAAAAATTCTTAGTAGTAGAAAATTATGCAGATGAGCAAGGTTTTAAAGAGCTCATTCAAGCCAACAACCACCCTGTAATTTTTTTTGATGAAAGTAAGGATGGCATTAAAACCATTTTTGCTGCCAGACAATTAAAAAACAGCAAGCCATTTTTTTATCAGTTTGTCGATGACAAAGGCGTAGAAGAAATTGATGAAAACCAATTGTTTCATCCAGCCACAGTCAGTAATCAAGCCGATAGCACCAAAGATGGGAAAGTAAGGTTTCTGGTTGTATATCCTTTAGAAAATATTGACGATACACCAATTGTAGAAGACATCAGCCCGATGAAGCGTTTGTTCAGAATGCTGGGTGCAGAACGAAAAGACATTGGTTATATTTACATTTATGCCATCGTCGTCGGAATTATCAGCTTAACCTTACCATTAGGAATTCAGGCAATTATCGGGTTAGTGTCTGGAGGTTTAGCTTTCAGCTCAGTTTATGTTTTAATTACCATCGTTATACTTGGAGTTACCATTTCAGGGGTTTTGCAAATTTACCAACAAACCTTAGTAGAAGTATTACAAAGAAGAGTATTTGCAAAAGCCGCTTTTGAATTCACCTATCGTATTCCAAGAGTAAAGTCCGAAGCCCTTTTAGGCTCTTATGCTCCCGAATTAATGAACCGCTTTTTTGATATTCTCAATGTTCAAAAAGCCCTTCCTAAAGTATTAATTGATATTACTGCCGCCCTCATTCAGATTCTCTTCGGTATTATTTTATTGTCATTGTATCATCCTTACTTTATTGCATTTGGTTTGTTAACCATCGCCATCGTCACTTTTGTGGTGTATTTGAATGCAGCAAAAGGAATGGAAACAAGTCTGGCAGAATCTAAATACAAGTACAAAGTTGCGCAGTGGCTAGAAGATATTGCTCGTACTTTATATGCTTTCAAATCGGCAGGTTCTACAAATTTGCCAATGCAAAGAATGGATTACTTGGTGAATAACTATTTGAAATACAGAAAGAAACACTTTAAAGTATTGTTGATTTTGTATGGAAATGCAGTATTCTTCAAGACTTTCGTGACAGCAGTTTTATTGATTTTGGGTACTTCATTGGTTATCGACCGACAAATTTCTCTAGGACAATTTGTTGCTTCTGAAATTATCATTGTATTAGTGGTGAACTCTGTTGAAAAACTTATTTCTGGAGCAGATACTGTTTTTGATTTGTTGACGGCAGTAGAGAAAATGGGTCATGTTACCGATTTACCTTTAGAACGCCAATCAGGATTAAATATTAATTTTCACGAGAAAAACGAGGGACTTGAAATTAAATTGAAAGATTTAAGTTATCGTTATCCGGGCGAAACTAAATATGTATTGAAAAAACTCAATGTCGATATAACACCTAAAGAAAGTATTTGTATTACAGGAACGAATGGTTCTGGGAAAGAAACTTTATTAAAAATACTTTCAGCAATTTTTACGGATTTTGAAGGAGCTATTAATTATAATGGCATGTCAATCAGAGATGTGAAATTAGATTCAATCCGTGATAGCATTGAAAGAAATCTTGCATTAGATGCCATTTTTGATGGAACATTATTGGATAATATTGCTATGGGACGTTCAGGAGTAAAATATACTGACGTGAAATGGGCATTAGATAGTTTGAACTTAAGCGACTTTATTGCTGAACTTCCAGAAGGCTTAAATACTTCGATGATTGCAGGAGGAAAACGTTTTTCAGAAAGTTTTATCGCTAAAATTTCGGTGGCTAGATGTGTGGTTGAAAAACCAAAATTATTGATGATTACTGATATTTATCGTGAATTACACAAAGCAGAACGCCTAAAAACAATTGCTTTTTTAACTGATAAATCTAATCCTTGGACGCTCCTCACGATTTCAAATGACCCAATGGTAATGGCAGCATGCGACAAAGTAATCGTTTTGAACGAAGGCGAAATTGTGTTACAAGGAAAATACCAAGATTTAATCAAAGACATTCACTTTCAAGAAGCTATAGACTAAGATATGTTAAATTTATCAAAACAAAGTGTCAGTAAGCGAGTAAACGAGCAGTTTGAATTACATTCGCTCAATACGCTTCATACACCACGTTCGGCGGTAGTGCTAAAACGTTGGCTGATGGCTATCGTGGTGATTTTACTAATGGTGATGTTTTTACCTTGGCAACAAAACGTAACAGGAAAAGGTGATATTTCTGCCTTTACACCCAAAGATAGACCACAAAATATCCAGAATATTATTTCGGGAAGAATTGAAAAATGGCTAGTTAAAGAAGGTGATTTAGTACAAAAAGGAGATACGCTTTTAGTGATTTCTGAAACAAAAGATGATTACTTTGATCCAAACCTTCCTGCTCGTTTACAAGACCAATTAACAGCCAAAAAAGCTGGACTGGATAGTTACCAAGCAAAAATTGTAGCTTTAGAACAGCAAATTGCTGCTTTAGAGCAAAATCAAAAATTTAGTTTGCAAAAAGCTAAAAATAAAGTAAAGCAAGGAGTACTAAAAGTAACTTCTGATAGTACAGACGTCATTGCCGAACAAGTACAATTTAATATTGCGCAAACTCGATACGACAGGGGAGAAGACCAGTACAAAAATGGCGGTTTGGTTTCCTTGAGTGAGTTTGAATCACGTAAATTGAAGTTGCAAGAAACAAGAGCCAAATTGGTTTCTACGCAAAATAAATTAGCTATTTCTCGTCAAGAATTAACAAATGCACAAATTGAATTGAATTCTATTGGGGCAGAATATGCTGAAAAAATTGCGAAAGCTCAGTCGGATAAAAGTTCGGCATTATCTGCTTTGGCGGCTGGTCAGTATGAAATTTCACAGTTGAGTAATAAAATTACCAATGTTGATATTCGTAGAAATCAATATTATATCAAAGCACCCCAAGAAGGTTATGTCGTTCGTGCGTTAAAAGCAGGTATCGGCGAAACCATCAAAGAAGGAGAATCTATTTGTACGCTTCAACCTTTTGCACCTGAAATGGCTGTAGAATTGTATGTAAGAGCGATGGATGTTCCTTTAATTACAGAAGGACGAGAAGTTCGTTTACAATTTGAAGGTTGGCCTTCTTTAGTATTTTCAGGTTGGCCATCAACATCAGTCGGTACTTTTGGTGGAGTGGTGAAAGTAATTGATAGAATTGATAATGCGAAAGGTGAATATCGTTTATTGGTCATTCCAAAAATTCATAAAGGCGAACAAGATTGGCCAAAACAATTAAGAATGGGTTCAGGAGTAGTAGGTTGGGTAATGCTTGATGATGTACCAGTTTGGTATGAAATCTGGCGTCAGCTAAATGCTTTCCCTCCTTCATTGAAAAATGAACCTGAAGCCACGTTAAAATCTGAAAAAGCCAAGTAAAATGAAACAAATAAAAATGAGTGGCGTTCATCAAGCTGGACTTTTTACAAGTAAAGGTTTTTCCACGCCACGATTTTACAACATATATTTCTTCCTACTTTTAATACTGTGTATTCCTAAAGCGAATGCACAGTCAGCTTTTAGTTATGAAGATTTCAAAAGTTTAGTCTTGAAAAATCATCCAACCGTAAAACAAGCTAATTTGTATTTATCGGATGCTGATGCTGAAATCATGCAAGCAAAAGGTGCTTTTGATCCTAAGCTGTCATCAGATTTTGATAGAAAGGCTTTTAAAGGCGATGATTATTATAATCGTTGGAAAAATGCCTTGAAAATTCCGACTTGGACAGGCGTAGATTTTAAAGTTGGTTATGAACAAAGTACAGGTAAAAAGCTTTTGTCGGAAGAGTCTTCTCGTTTGATGGTAGCAGGATTGAGCGTTCCAATTGGGCAAGGGTTAGTGATTGATGCCAGAAGAAATACTTTAAAGCAAGCCAATTTAGCTAAAAATATTGCAGAAGCAGAACGCCAGAAACTTATCAACAAAACCATTTTGTATGCCGCAAAAAGTTATTGGGAATGGTGGTTTAGTCATCAACAATTACAGTTTATCCGTGAAGGGTATGACTTAGCAAATAAAAGATTTGTAGCTACCCGTGAACGTTCAAGAGTTGGTGAACAAGCAACGATTGATTCTGTTGAAGCAAAAATTACTTTGCAAGACCGTGAAGTAGCTTTGGAACAAGCTCAAGTAGATTTGCAAAATGCTCGTTTAGCTTTGTCGAATTATTTGTGGGATGAAAAGGAAACACCTTTGGAATTACCCGAAAATGCCTTTCCGCCATTATCAGCCGTTCGGAAAGTAGATGAAACGACATTACAAAGTTTGATTACTCAGGCGAAAGCACAACATCCTGAAATTCAAAAATATGATTTGAAAATTCAGCAATTGGGCATTGAAGAAAAGTTCAGAAAGGAAATGTTAAAGCCTACTTTTAACGCTAATTTCAATTTAATTGCCGATAGTTTTAGCTCAAATCCTGCTTATACTTACGAAAATTCATTTTCAGCAAATAATCATAAACTAGGTTTTGAGTTTGTAATGCCACTTTTTCTAAGAAAAGAAAGAGGCAAATTACAGCAAATCAGAATCAAACAGCAAAGTACAGGTTTTGAATTGAATTTGGCTCGTCGTGAAATTATGAACGAAGTATATTCGGCTTACAATGAAGTGAAAAATTATGAGCGTCAGCTACGCATTCAGCAAGATGCCGCTAAAAATCAGGAACTTCTAACAAAAGCTGAACAGCGAAAATTTGATATTGGTGAAAGTACTTTATTTTTAATCAACACTCGTGAAAGTAAATTGATTGATATGAAAATAAAAGTAGAATCATTGAAGAGTAAATACGAGAAAGCATTGGCAAATTTGGCATATACAGCAGGTTTGACAGAGCTTTTGTGATTTTTTTCTATCAAGTAGTATGGACTGTTAATTTGTATTTGTCGTAAATTTTAGCTATCTTTTCAAAATTGAACATCAACGTTTGTTCGTTCTTCGTGCTGAAATACTTACTGAGAGCCAACAAGTTCAAGACAATACTTGTTAGACGAGCAAATTTTAAACAAATACAAATTGACATTTCAAGATTTCAACTTTGATTCAAAGCTATTAGACGGCCTTGATTCAATGGGTTATAACAAACCAACTGCGATACAAGAACAGGCTATTCCGCTGATTCTGCAAAATAAAGATTTAATTGCCTGTGCTCAGACTGGAACAGGTAAAACTGCTGCCTTTTTATTGCCGACTTTGCATAAAATTATCAACACGCCTGAAAAACAAAGACATCTCAACACGCTGATTATTTCTCCCACCCGTGAACTCGCTACGCAAATCGACCAACAAGTTGAAGGATTGGGTTATTTCACAGGTGTAAGTTCCATTTCTATTTATGGAGGTGGTGATGGCGCTGCCTGGAATCAGCAGAAAAAAGCTTTGGAAGATGGCGCAGAAATCATCATTGCTACACCCGGAAGGCTTATTGCTTTGTTGCAAATGGGGAAAATCAACTTTTCACATTTAAAACATTTGATTTTAGACGAAGCCGACAGAATGTTGGATATGGGTTTTTATGATGATATTATTAAAATTATCAAGTATTTACCTACCAATCGCCAGACGATTCTTTTCTCGGCGACGATGCCTCCCAAAATTAGATTATTAGCAAATACCATTCTGAAAAATCCAGAAGAAGTAAATATTTCCATTTCAAAACCTTCTGATGGTATTTCTCAACAAGCGTATTTGGTGTATGATACGCAGAAAATAAAATTGTTGACACATCTTTTAGAAGAAGGTAAATACAGTAGTGTAATTATTTTTGCTTCAACCAAAGAGAACGTAAAACAGTTAGATAAAGAACTTCGACAGGCAGGACTAAAAGCAAAGGCATTTCACTCTGATTTAGACCAAAAAGAAAGAGAAGATATTCTACGTGAATTCAGAAGTAAATCATTACCAATTTTGATTGGAACGGATATTCTTTCAAGAGGAATTGATGTAGAAGGAATTAATTTAGTGGTTAATTTTAATACCCCACACGACCCCGAAGATTATATTCATAGAATCGGTAGAACTGCTCGTGCCGCAACAACAGGAGTAGCAATTACTTTTATCAATGATAAAGACCAAAAGAAATTTGCCGCTATAGAAACCTTAATTGGAAGAGAAATTCCTAAATCGCCACTTCCTGAAGGGATGGGAGAAGCCCCAGTTTATCAACCGAATAAAAGAGTAAATGCGGATGGTTTCAAGAAAAAACCATTTAAGAAAAAGAAAAAATTTGTTAAAAAAGAGCAATAATATATAGGCTGTTTCTGGAGTTGTTAAAAATTGAAGCAACAGCCTAAATTCAAACATCGTTTTACTTATTAAATTAATGAGAGTAAGGTAAATGTCATTTCTACCGCTTAATTTTGTAGCTTAAAAGCTAAAATTATCGAATCGTCTCCAACATATTTACTTTCAGAAGAAGAAAAAACCTTTGTCAAAAATCATCTTAACGATGATATTAATCAGTTACTTTTACAAGCAAAGCGTTTCTCCAATCTCAATATTCCCTATTTAGTTGCGCAAATTCAAGCCAGACAAAAAGCCAAAAATAAGCTTCCCGAATGGACTGAAAACCTTGATGTTTTCTTTCCTAAAATGCTTTCTTTGGAACAATCTTCTTCAGAAATTACCGCAAAATTTAAAGCTAGTTTAGTGCAAGGAGAAAGTATTTTAGACCTTACGGGCGGAATGGGCATAGACCTTTCTTACCTAAGTAAAGGTTTTGAAAAAGCTTTTTATGCCGAACAAAATAGTGAATTATTAAAAATCACGCAGCATAATTATGAAGTATTGGGCATTGGAAATGTACAATTTATAGGAGGTAATTCTGAAGTTTTTTTAAGCGAAATTCAAACAAAATTCTCATGGATATATCTTGACCCACACCGACGAGATGATACAGGAAATAAAGTAGTGAGATTAGAAGATTGTGAGCCTAATGTGCTGAAAGTTAAAGATTTAATTTTTGAAAAAACAGATAAGATTTTGCTGAAAGTATCACCAATGCTGGATATTGATTTAGCAATTTTAGGATTGAAAAATGTATGTGAAGTATATATTGTTGCGGTAGAGAACGAAGTAAAAGAAATCTTATTTAAGCTTGAAAAAGATTACGAAGGAGAAGCCAAGATTCAAGCCATTAATTTTCCGAAGCAAGTACTTGTTGCTGGAAGTGATTTGCCTGAAAAACATGTTTTTACTTTTCAGAAATCAGAAGAGAAAACAGCTGTCATCAGCTTTAGTTCACCAAAACAATTTTTGTATGAACCAAACGCCTCAATTTTAAAATCAGGTGCTTTTAGAATGACGGCTCAGGTATTTGGTTTACAAAAAATTGCACCGCATAGTCATCTTTATACTTCTGAACAATTGGTTGAACATTTTCAGGGAAGAACTTTTCAAATAAAGGCGGTTTGCAAATTAGATAAAAAAGAAATTGCCAAACAAATTTCAGGTAATAAAGCCAATATTACCATCAGAAATTTCCCTTTGACAGTGAAACAAATTAGAGAAAAACTAAAACTGAATGAAGGGGGTGATGATTATCTTTTTGCAACAACCGATGCTCAAAACCAAAAGATTGTAATTGTTTGTAGCAAATAACCCGTAGAACGAGTTTCCAACTCGTAAAAATAAAGTATATTGATACATCTATTTCCGTGTATATGACGATTCCATCTTTATACATGAGCCTTTAATTTAGTGATATGATGATTCCATCTTTATACATGAGTCTTTAATCTAGTGATATGACGATTCAATCTTTATACATGAGACTTCAATTTAGTGATATGACGATTCAATCTTTATACATGAGACTTCAATTTAGTGATATGTCGATTCCATCTTTATACATGAGGCTTTAATTTAGTGATATGATGATTTCATCTTTATATATAAGGCTTCAATCTTGTAATATGATTCTTTCTTTAACTAGTCTTCAAACCAGCTTCATACAAGACCTTATGAGTAAGCGAATTCATCAAAACATACTCGTCTGATAATTCCCAGAATGTTTAGCTTCGTGATCTAAAAGCCATTTTTTTCGCCATAAATCACCACCATAACCAACCAATGAGCCATTCGCCCCAATTACTCTGTGGCATGGTACAACAATCGTAAATTTATTTGAACCATTCGTCGTTCCAACTGCACGAATGGCTTTTTCGTTACCAATTCTTCTCGAAAGTTCTAGGTATGAAATCGTTTTTCCATAAGGAATCGTTTCCAATTTCTCCCAAACAGATTTCTGAAAATCTGTGCCTTCGTGTTTGATAGCAAGCTCAAAATCTTTGCGAGTTCCTTCAAAATACTCCTTCATTTGTTGCTCAAATTCATCAATGATAGGAGGGATGTAAGCCGTTACTTCTTTGCGTGGACTTGGTTTTTTCTGTGTTTCCACAAAAAGAATAGAAGTCAAATAGCTTTCGGTAGCGGATACTTCAATCATACCCAAAGGAGAATCAATGTATTTTGTGAAAATTTCTATAGTCATTTTACGGTCAGATTAGCAAGTTTCGGTTTTTACGGAAGAAAACAATTCAGTATTTTGCGTAAAAAACATGAATCCAATTCTCCTTCCCGTTCCTCCACAATTTTCTTTTCAAGAATGTTTATGGTTTTTAGATAGAAACTATGATGATTGTCTGCACGAAGTTCGGGAAAATTCTGTGTTAAAATTGCTTTCAGTAAATGAAAAGCCAACTTTAATTGAAATTAAACAGCTTGAAGAAAACTTGCAAATTGAAGTAATTCTTGGTGAGATTGACGAAGAAAAAATCTGCCATTTTGTAAGCGAATGGTTTGATTTAGAACGTGATTTAATGCCATTTTATCAATTATTAACACTTGATGAAGATTTAAAATACATGGTTTCAGATTATCATGGATTACGTTTATTGGGAATTCCAGATTTATTTGAAGCTCTTTGCTGGTCGATTATTGGTCAGCAAATTAATCTTAGTTTTGCGTATAAGCTCAAACGTAGATTGACAGAAACCTATGGTGAAAAACAAACTTATCAAAATACTGATTTTTACTTGTTTCCAAAAGCCGAAATTATCGCTTCTTTAGCGGTTGAAGAACTTAAAAATATGCAATTTTCAACCAGAAAAGCAGAGTATTTAATTGAAATCGCTCGTCATTTCTCTAATGGAATTCTTTCAAAAACGATGTTGGAAAGTCTTTCTACCGAAGACGCTGTTAAGAAATTAGTGGCTATTCGTGGAATTGGCGAATGGACAGCCAATTATGCTTTGATGAAATCTTTAAAACGTTTAGAATGTGTTACTTATGGAGATGTTGGTTTGTATAATGCGCTAAATTCCTTGAAAAATTTCCCTAAAAAACCTTTAAGAAAAGACTTAGATACTTTTTTTGAAGCCTTTAAAGATTGGGAAGCTTATACTGTTTTTTATTTATGGCGAAGTTTAGCGGTGAAGAATACAGCAATTCAATAAATCTGAGCATAAAAAACCGTAACTTTGTCAATTCAAAATCTGTCAATCTGACAGAAAAAACAAATGGCAAAACTTTTGAGTGTATTAAGCAAATATAAAAATAAAGCGAAAAGTATATTGAAAATGGAAAATAAGGAAGAATTACAGACAGAAGAACAAGTGTTGACCCAAGAAACTGACAATGTTTCTGAAAATATAGAAGCAGTAATTGAAGAAACAGTAGAAATTTCTGAAACTGAAAAACTTCAAGGAGAAATAGCGGAGTTAAAAGATAAATATTTACGCCTGTATTCTGATTTTGATAATTTCCGTAAACGCACGGCGAAAGAGAAATTGGAAATGATTCAATCAGCTTCAGAAAAAGTAATTGTAGATGTTATTCCTGTGATTGATGATATTGAAAGAGCTACAGCAAACGCACAAGAAGGAGAGATTTCAGAAGGAATTCAATTGATTTTCAATAAATTGATTAATACTTTGGCAACTAAAGGTTTAAAACCAATGGATGCGAAAGGACAAGTATTTAATCCAGATGTTCACGAAGCGATTACTCAATTCCCAGCTCCTACAGAAGATGATAAAGGAAAAGTATTTGATGTAGTTGAAAAAGGATACTATTTGAATGAGAAAGTAATTCGCTTTGCGAAAGTTGTTGTAGCAAACTAATATAAGTATGAATTATGAGTGATGAATTATGAGTAGTCTGCCACTGATGTTTAGTATATTGACATACAGTGTTTTAATCTAGAAAATCATCGCTTATTTTAAAAATAATACTTACTAAAATAAAGTAATTCTTGACAGAAATTGTTGTTCTACTTGATTACTTAATTCATTGTTCAGAAAAAATGGCAAAAAGAGATTATTACGAAGTATTAGAAATTTCTAAGTCAGCTTCGGAAGACGAAATAAAGAAAGCATATCGTAAGATGGCAATTAAATATCACCCAGATAAAAATCCAGGTGATAAAGCTGCCGAAGATAAATTTAAAGAAGCAGCAGAAGCTTACGAAGTATTATCGAATGGACAGAAAAAAGCGCAGTATGATCGTTTCGGTCATGCAGGCATGAGTGGTGCTGCTGGCGGTGGCGGCGGTTTCAACGGCGGTGGCATGAACATGGATGATATTTTCAGCCAGTTCGGTGATATTTTTGGTGATAACAATCCTTTTGGTGGTTTCTTTAATGGAGGAGGACAACAGCAAGGACGTAGAACTAGAAAAGGTTCTGATTTAAGAATTAAACTTAAATTGAACTTAGAAGAAGTTGCCAACGGTGTTGAAAAGAAAATCAAAGTAAAACGTCACGTTACTTGTAAACCTTGTAGCGGAAGCGGTGCGAAAAACGGAACAGAATTACAGTCATGTCAGACTTGTGGTGGTTCTGGTCAGGTGCGTCGTGTTCAGCAAACAATGCTTGGACAAATGGTAACAACTTCTACTTGTCCTACTTGTAATGGAGAAGGCAAGATGATTAAAACTCGTTGTGAAGTTTGTTTTGGAGAGGGTAGAGTGTTAGAAGAAGAAATCATTCCAATCAAAATTCCAGCAGGTGTTGCAGAAGGAATGCAATTATCTATGACGGGCAAAGGAAATGTTCCTCCTCGTGGTGGTGTAGCTGGCGATTTATTAATTGTGATTGAAGAAGAAGCTGATGAAGTATTACATCGTGACGGAACGAATGTAGTATATGATTTATACTTGAATTTCGCTGATGCAGCTTTAGGAACTTCTGTAGAAGTACCAACCATTGGCGGAAAAGCCCGCATTACTATTGAAGCTGGAACACAGGCAGGAAAAATCCTTCGTTTAAAAGGAAAAGGTATCAAAGAATTGAACGGATACGGTGTGGGTGATGAATTAATTCACGTAAATATTTGGACACCTAAAACGCTAAGTCGTGAAGAAACGGAGCAATTAGAAAAATTCAGGACTTCGCCAAACTTCCAACCAAAGCCAAGTAAAAGTGACAAAAATTTCTTCGAGAAAATGAAAGATTTTTTTAATTAGAATTTAGAAGTGAAATACAAAATGTGTATTGGTTTTTGAATAAAGTAATAGTTTAATTGTCAATACATTGTAAATAAAAATCCCAAGAAATTGTCTTATTTGACATTCCTTGGGATTTTCTGTATTTTGTTGAAAAATAAAATTTTGGGTAGTAGAATTTGCCTAATATTTGAGCTGTTTACCTAAAGAAAAGCAGTAATTATATTTAGTTTTTGCCAGCAATTGCCTTATTAATTTCACTTGCTAAAGCTGGACCTTCATAAATAAAGCCTGTATAGATTTGTACTAAACTGGCTCCTGCATTTAATTTTTCGATGGCATCTTCTGGAGAATGAATTCCACCTACTCCAATAATTGGAAATGCTTTATTTGATTTTTCAGATAAATAACGAATTACTTCTGTCGAACGTTTCTCTACAGGTTTTCCGCTTAATCCTCCCATTTCTGATGTCAATGAAGCAGATGAACGTAATCCTTCTCTTGAAATTGTAGTATTTGTCGCAATTACGCCTGCAATATGTGTTTCTTGAACAATTTCAATAATATCATCCAATTGCGAATCAGTTAAATCTGGTGCAATCTTTAATAAAATTGGTTTTGATTTCGGACGTTTCTCGTTTTCTACTTGTAGTGTTTGTAAGAGATTTTTCAATGGCTCTTTTTCTTGTAATGCTCTTAGATTTGGAGTATTAGGCGAGCTTACATTTACTACAAAATAATCTACTACATCAAAGAGTTCATCAAAACAGATTAAGTAATCATCCACTGCATTTTCGTTGGGCGTTACTTTATTTTTACCGATGTTTCCACCAATTAGAATATCAGATTTACGTTGTTTTAATTTCAAAACGGCTTCTTTTACCCCTTCGTTATTAAAACCCATTCTGTTAATCAAGGCTTCATCTTCTTTTAAACGAAACAAACGTGGTTTATCATTTCCTGGCTGTCCTTTTGGAGTAAGCGTTCCGATTTCGATAAAACCAAAACCCATTGTCGATAATTCATCTACTAAAACAGCATTTTTATCAAAACCTGCGGCTAAACCTACTGGATTCTTGAATTTCAATCCGAATACTTCTCTTTCTAATACAGGATTTTCGTAATGATAAATCGCCTTGAAAATGGCAGGAACAAATGGAATTTTAAACAGGAATTTTACTAAACTAAAAGTAATATGATGGGCTTTTTCAGCATCAAATTGAAACAATAGAGGCTGCAGGAGAAATTTGTACATGGATTGAGCTTTTCATGAAAATAATGACAAAATTACTAAAAGCCCCAATAAAAACCTCTCAAGGATTCAATATTTGAGAGGTTTTTTATTTAAGCCACCCACTTAAAAAATTGTTAATAAATCTTAAATATCACACCAATGCTATACGTTTACTTGTTTGGGATGACATAAGCCAGTACTTTCGTCATCAAATAAATAACACTTAAATAATTAAAACAACTCTTACACTATGTTAAACAAAAAAATCCCCTTGCTCGTCATGATGTTTGTCATGATCAGTTTCCTCTCTAAAGCCCAGTATGAAAAAGGCTCAAAATTTTGGCAAGTTGAAGGTACTTTTAGTGGTAATGTTAATTCAAATACCAATTCTACGCCTTTCCCTAACACTACTGAAGTTAGTACAACTTATTCAGCACTAACTTTTAAAAGAGCAGTATTTGGTGAAAATAATATAGCCAAAGGCTGGTTGTTAGGCTACAAATTAGAAGCTAATACTTCTTCTACAAGTTATAGTTTGGATAAAAGTAACAGCTACCTTCATACTATTCAGGCAGGCTATTTTGTTGATAAGTTCAAGCCATTGAGTAAATCATTAGCTATTTATGGCGAATTGCTGGCGAAAGCTGGCTATGGAATTTACAGTGGTACTAGTAATTCTTCTATTAATCAGTATTCTTTAGATGCTAATTTGAATGTTGGTTTTCGTTATTATCTCAAAAAGAATCTGTTTATCAACGGACAAACATCACTGGTTAATTTGAGTTTTTACCAACAAAGAACTGGTAACTACAAGTACACTAACGTTAATTTGAACAGTATTATGAATGTAAGTTCTTTGTCCATTTCAATCGGTAAATCATTCTAAACCTCCAAAAACATGAAATCAAACATAAAATTATTATACATTTTTGCTATTATCTTGTTAGCAAATACTTTTGTAAAGGCACAGTTTAATGAAGGAGAATCATATTTAGACGGTTCATTAATGATGAATCAATCTAAATTTGGAGAGTCTTTAGACGACCATAATTCTTCAATAGGATTCAGCTATGGAAAATTTATTTCAAAGAATACCGCAAAGACTCTTTCCCTCCTAGTAGGTTATAATAATGTATCTTCGGATATAGGACTTTATGGCAATAAAAGCTTTAGTGTTAGTTTAAACAAAGGACGTGAATATTATAAAACTGTTTTTGGGAAATTAGGCATTTATGGAGGGTTTTCAGGAGGTGTTAGATACAATAATCAAGACCTTACTAGTCCTAACAATCAAGACCCAATGAGTTATACACAAAGAACTGCTAACGAGATTGGAATAAGTTTAGATGGTGGTGGTGGTTTAGTATATCGTTTAAATGATAAATGGGCATTTACTGGGAGCTTAGTCAATTTAAATCTTGCTGATGTTAGTTATTCATGGGTAGATGGTAAAAGAATGCTTACTCAATCAGGTGTTCCAAGTAGTTTTTCTGAAAAACAATTTAAGTATGATTTCAATCCAAAAGTTTCATTCTCATTTGGTATCGGAATTAGGTATATTATTAAATAAAGTAAAAAATCCCTTCGGAAAATTTTCGGAGGGATTTTTATTTCTCAGCTTTCAAAGCTTTAATATCTTCAATAAGATTTTCTATGTCTAAAGGAATTGTTCCATTATAAATTCCTCTGATTCTAAGCTTTTTATCGACTAAAATAAAGTTTTCGGTATGCAGGAAATCGTTCTCTTTTTTCTGAACGCCTAAATTTTCATCTGCAAAATAAGACTGTCTGGCTAATTGATAAATTGCTTTTTTGTCTCCAGACAATAAATTCCAATTAGCAGTATTAAGCTTGTGCGTTAAGGCATAACGTTTTAAAACACTTACACTATCACGATTGGGCATTACGCTGTAAGACATAATGCTGACAGTGCTATCATTAGGAAATGCTTTTGACACTTTTTGCATCGCTTCCATCAATCTCGGACAAAGGCTTGGGCAAATTGTAAAAAAGAAATTTGCTACATGAATTTTGCCTAAAACATCTTTTTCAGTAATACTTTTATTATCCTGATTTTTAAATTGAAAAGTTGCGATAGTATGAGAAACTTCCTCCGCTTTCCAAACAGCCGTAAAATCAGGTGTATTATAAAAGGGAATTTTATTACTTTCTTGCTTTGTTTCGCATTGACAAAAGAGTAAACAGGTAAGGACAAAAATGGCTTTATTTTTCATTCAAGAGAGTTTTTTCATTATTGCCCATACAGCCTTTTGCACCTAATAAGCCGAATCTTCTACCATTTTTTACTTCATAATTTGCCTTGATTTTGCCATCATCAAACCACATTTGTTGTACGCCTGCTGGCTGACCATTTTCATCATAATTATTCACCGAAAAAAGTTGTCCATTCGGATACCATTCTTTGTGATTTTTAATGGGAGCATCATTTTCAAATTCATATTCAAAACGTTTTTGACCGTTTTCCCACCAAGCTTCGTGTTTGCCTGTTTTGTGGTTTTGGCTGTAAAATCTTCGTTCTTGATTTTGTCCGTTTTCAAACCATTTTTCAGTTAAACCCTCTAGCTTTCCTTCAGTGAAATTTTGTTTTGACGCTAGCTTTTTATTAGAGTAATACTTTACAAGAGTTCCAGAAAAAGCTTTTTGCTGATAAAGTAAAACATCATTGTTTTGAGAGAAAAGCTTTTCGTCCCAAGTTTTTTCTACTTGGGACGAATTACAAGCTACAATTATCAAAAGCAAAAAGGGGATGAATTTCAACATTAGGAAAGATTATTCTAAAAAAATATAAATCAAAAAAGCTATTTACTCACGGTTCCCGCCGTTCCATAGAAACCAGAACCATTGATGTAAGGGTCGGCATCAGTAATGTGATAATGATAAATGCCCTCTGGAAATTCTGTAGTAGCATGCGAGTGTCCATGCAAATTATCTAAATCGGCATTGGTGACAGCTTTCCCATTTTCTAATGGACCATAAACTGGAAATCCATCTAAAAGTAATCCTAGAAAAGCTGCCTTGCCATTTTTGGTGGTTAGATAAGCGGGTTCTTGATGATAATGATATTGACCAGTTTGTTGCGGGTGTCCCAAATATTGGTCGAATGAATTAATCTCATTTGTCAAAGGTTGGTTTGGTCCTGCATATTGATTGAAAAAAGGAATGCCATTCAAAGAAACACCAATTGGTCCAAGCGGAGTAGCAGCAACACTACTAGATTTAGTAGGATGCAAAGGAATTTTAAAGACCAAAGTTTGCTCCAAAATACTATTCGGATTGATTGAAAACTTGCTGTTACTGCCATTATAAGCTTCGTAACGAGTATCCGTTTTAGCAAAATATGGACTTTTGTGGTCGGGAATGCCGTTACTTCTAATCACTAAATAATCACCTTCAACCGTTGCAGTAACACTTGTTCCAGAGAATTTAGTTTTCAGTACAGAAATATCAATGCTTGAAGTATTAGTACTTGGTGTTAGGGTCGTATCATCGCTTTGCTTACAAGCAAGGAAGATAATCATGAGCAATAATAATGATGAATATTTCATGTTTTCAGGGTTAAATAGTGATACATTATGGTCTTGGCGGTGGAGGGGGACCACCTTGTCTTCCCATTTTTGCTAAGATGTCCGACAGAAGACTATCAAGTAAAGCTTTCTGTTTATCTGTACAAATGTTATTTCTTACTTTTCTAAAATGTTTCAAGGTTGCTAAATCTTGTTGAATTACCAGTTTCGCAATTTGTTCACTCACAATTTTTGTTTTGAGGGAATCTTCAGGGAAAGCAATCATTTGAAACAATTCATTTTTCAGAGGACGCATTTGCTGATGAATTGAACGCATTTCTTGTTGATGTTCTTTGATGAGTACATCGTATTGTGCTATTTGCTTTTCTGTGAATTGTAATTCTCTTTCAACAAATTTGCGTATTTCTTGTCTGTCAGGATGAGGTGGTTTGTTATGAGAAAACCAAATAGTCCCTAACAAAAAAACATTGAGTAGCACCAGTAAACTGATTAACCAAGCAGATTTATTTTTCATGGTTCATATAAATTTTGGGTGGTTGTTATTCCTAAATAAGCGCCAAATTCCTCTTTACTCATGTCTGAATGCTGATTATTCAAATATATTTTACCAAGTGTAACAATATTGAAACCAATAATCAACATACAAATAGCAAGCTTTGCATAAGTCATCCACGAAATTGTTGGGCGACTAAGCTCATTCATACGATGTTTAATTTTGGTATACAAAAAGGGATTAGAAGCAACTGGTTGAATTTTTTCAATACTTTCCAGCGTTTTGGCTATTTCTTCTTCGATATTTTTCATGTTCAAATTATTTTTCGGATTCGTAATAATTTTTCAATTTCGATTGTAAATTTTGTTTGGCTCTGAATAGCAAAGATTCAATAGCCGAAATACTCAATTCCATCACTTCAGCAATTTCTTGATAGCTCAATCCATCAATTTTATGCAATGAAAACGCTACTCTTTGCCGTTCAGGCAATTCATCCATTTTGCTAAAAAGTAAGTGTGTTCGCTCTTTGTTTTCAAGTAAAATGCCTGGATGTTCATCAACTACACTACTAGAATTGAGTTGTTCTTCTAAACCAAAAATGGATAAGACAAAGCTGAATCGCTTTTTTCGCTTCTTTTTTCTTAAATAATCCAATGATTTATTGACGGCAATTCTGTACAAAAAAGTAGATACTTTGGCGTCGCCTCTGAACGAAACAATTGATTCATAAACCTCAATAAAAACCTCTTGTGTTAAATCTTCAGCTTCCTCGACATTCCGCAGAAAGCCCAGACAAGTATTAAATACTTTGTCTTGGTACTTTTCCACCAAAAATCGAAAAGCCGCTTCATCAGCATTTTTTAACTTTTCTAAGAGTTCTTTTTCAAGCATTGACAACAATTGAGGTTCATTTACGCTTTAGATGTTATTAATTTAAAAAACTTGCGGAGCATTTTGATTTTTTTTCAATAGAAGCTAAAAAATATTAAAATCTGTATCGAAAAATTGTTTTCTGCTACAATTGCTTATGTGCTAATACTCATAACGAAATCAAGAGTTTCTAGTATTTATTGAATGTTTTGCAGTATTTTGCATCATTATTTTCATCAAATGGAGCCTAAAAACGATTACATAGCACTGTGGAAATCCTTCCAAGAAGGTGATAGTAAAGCACTTGGGCATCTTGCAAACAATCATTACAAGGTACTTTTTAACTATGCCACCAAGTTTACGAAAGACAGAGAACTGATTAAAGATTGTATCCAAGATTTATTTTTGTTCTTGTGGGACCATCGTGAAAAACTACAATCTTCTCCTTTTGTGACGATTTATTTGTTAAAATCGCTCAGAAATAATCTTTTCAAAAAACTCAATCAAGAAAAAAGAAACGCTTCGGATGATTTAGACATTGATTTGCCTTTTACCGAAGGTATCAGTCCCGAATCGGAATTGATTGAATTAGAAATGTTTTATGAAAATGAATCTAAACTGAAATCACTACTTACTTCATTGCCCAAACGCCAACAAGAAGTAATTTTCTTGAAATTCTATGAAGGCTTGAGCATTGAAGAAATTGCCGAAATTATGGATATGAACCGCCAATCGGTTTCTAATTTGTTGCATCGAGCTATTTTGAATCTTAAAAGCAATTGGTTTCTTGCTGGACAATTGTTTTATGTACTTTATCTGAAAGCCTAATTTCTTCAGCTTTTGTCTCTTCATTTTTCTTTTTCAAAAAAAATAAAAAATATTTCATTTCAACTGAGTATGGAGTATTAGGTATCGGCTATTTCAAGTATAGAGCAAAATAATACAAATTATTCTATGTTAGATTACAGCCAATATACAGCTAATGAATTCGCTTTGGATGCGAGTTTCAGAAAATGGGTTTTGAAAAACACGCCAACAGAAAGTACTTTCTGGGAAAATTGGCTTGCTCAACATCCTGAAAAGTATGAAACTATTCAACAAGCGAAAGCAATTATTGTTGCACTTAGAAATGTTCAGGAGGAAATCGGAGAAGAAGAAATCGCAGCAGCAATTGCTAAAATTGTAGATATAGCCGAACAACGTAGCATTAAAAAAGTGAATTTCTGGCAACATTCTACTTTCCGCAAATTAAGCTTAGCGGCTTCCGTATTGTTGGTGACTTTACTTTCTTATGTTGTTTTTGAAAAATTATCCGAAAAAGAAACACCCACTTACAGTAATTCAGTAGCCAAAGTCGCACAAAAAACTAAATTTATCGAAATAAAAAACACTTCATCAACAAGCAAATTAATTACTTTATCCGACGGAAGTTCTGTGGTTTTGCAAGCCGATAGTAAACTAAGTTATCCTGAAAAATTCACGGGTGATACTCGTGAAGTAGTACTTTCTGGAGAAGCTTTTTTCGAGATTGCTAAAAATCCTAATAAGCCATTTTTTGTTTATGCTAACGAAGTCGTAGCCAAAGTATTAGGAACAAGTTTTACCATCAAAGCTTTTGAAGACGACAAACAAGTACAAGTATTTGTAAAAACGGGTAAAGTTTCGGTTTTCTCTCAGAAAAATGTAGCGCTCAAAGAACAGCAAGTAAGCAAAGTTTTAACGGGTTTATTGGTTTTACCAAATCAGCAAGCAACGTTTATTCGTCCGAAATGGCAGTTTAAGCGAGCTGAATTGACTGCTCCGCAAATCGTCTCACTACCAGCAATTCAAAGTCAGAGTTTTGTTTTTAAGAACAAATCAGTACTTGAAGTGTTTGATATTTTAGAAAATGCCTACGGAATTGAGATTGAGTACGACAAAACATTAATGGCTTCATGTGAATTAACAGCAGAATTGGGCGATGAGCCACTCGCTGAAAAAATCAATCTTATTTGTGAAGTATTGGAAGCCAAATATGAAATGAAAGATGGGAAAATTGTAATTGAGGGAAAAGGATGTAAGTAATCGTCAAATTTAATTGAATCTATTTAAACAATTTCAAAACATAAACAATCATCAAACAGTCATTCAAATCAACGTGAAGTAACAAATCAATCAAATTTCGTGTAAAAAAAAGCCGATGATGCTACCAACATCACCGACTTAAATATCCCTAAAAGTGCTCAAGCTTTTCAACATCAACTATTCATTTGATGCAGGGATTCTTTTGTGTCAGTCGTTCAAAACTAACAATTCAAAATTATGTCAAAAAATCGACAATTTAACAAGATTCCGATTAAGATCATGCGAATCAGTTTATTCCAAACCATTATTACCTTTCTGTGTATGTCGTTCGCAAATGCGGGAACTACGCATGCTCAGGAAATACTTGACCAAAAGGTAAGTATCAACGTTAGTCAGCAAGAAGTTGAGAAGATTCTTGAAAAGATAGAAACCGAGGCGAATATCAAGTTTATGTATAGTCCTCAGTTGATTATGGCTAATAGAAAAGTAAGTCTTGTCGTAAAGAAAGAGAAACTTTCAACGGTTTTAGAAGAATTGTTAAAGCCTTTGAAAATCAATTATGAAGTAGTCGGTAGAAAAATCTTGCTCAAAAGATTGAATGCCAAAACCACTTCTAAAATTGATGGAGAAGACAATTTAGGTTTTTTAGAAAGTAGCATAGAGCAAACCATCAAAGGAAAAATCACGGATGCCGAAAACAATGAAACCATTGCAGGTGTAAGTATTGCCATAAAAGGTACAACGCAAGGTACTACAACCGATGCTAATGGAAATTTCTCATTGGTCGTTCCTAACGAAAAAGCAGTATTAGTCATTACTTCGGTTGGTTATGATCCACAAGAAATAACAGTTGGAAATCGCTTTTCGATTAACATCAGTTTAGCCCCTGATAGCAAAAAACTGAATGAAGTCGTTGTGGTAGGTTATGGAACGCAAAAAGTAACCAATGTTTCTGGAGCAATTGCTACGGTAAAAGGGGCTGATATTGAAAAACTTCGTCCTGTTCGTCCAGAAGATGCACTTCAGGGTAGAGCTTCAGGTGTTACCGTTATTTCAAATGGTTCACCAGGTTCAAAACCAACAGTATTGATTAGAGGTATTCCTTCTTTTTCGGGAACAGACCCAGTCGTAATTATTGATGGCGTACCACAAACTTTAAATGATTTTAATTCTATCAATTCTGCCGATATTGAATCAATGAACGTATTGAAAGATGCGGCAACTACGGCTATTTATGGTGTAAAAGGTGGAAATGGTGTGATTGTAGTAACTACAAAAAGTGGTGGAAAGAATCAGAAAGCTGAAATTTCTTACAGTAGTAATTATGGCGTTCAGCAAGTAATGCAAACTATTGGCGTATTAAATGCAACAGAATACGGAGCGATTTTGAATGAAGGAAGTTTGGTTTCAGGCGGAGGATTGATTTTCAAAGATTTATCAACTTTGGGTGTTGGAACAGATTGGCAAAAACAAATTTTCAAAGATGCTCCTTTGCAATCGCACAATGTTTCGGTAAAAGGAGGAAGTGATAAAGTTCAGTACTTTCTTTCTGGTGGATATTTGGGACAAGATGGTATTGTTGGCGGTGGTGAAAATTCAAATTTTAACCGTTTGAATTTTACTACAAACCTTACTTTTCAGATTGCTCCCAAATTAAAATTCTTGGCAAATACCAGTTATGTAAATATTAAAAGTGTTGGTGTCCAAGAAAACTCTTTCAATTCAGTAATTGGAAGTGCCTTGAATTTCGACCCAACTGTTTCTGTCTTAAATACTGTACCAAATACTGTAGGGAAATATGGCTTTAGTAATTTATTACTTTCAGAGATTTTTAATCCTTTGACAAAACTGGATAACAACTACAATGAAAGTAACGGAAATAAATTATATGGGAAATTAGAGCTACAATATGAAGTAATTAAAAATCTGACGCTTTCTTCTCGTTTTGGTTATACCAATTTTAATAACACTTACAAATCGTTTACGCCACTCGTTTTTTATGGTCCTTTGAATGTAGAAAACTCTATGAATGCCGATGGCTCAATCGTTACTGGCAGACATAACAGCGTTTACGAATCTAAACGAACCGACAATACTTATACTTTTGAAACTTTTGGTACTTATAATTTCAAAATTAATAATGATCATAATTTTGAAACAGTATTAGGGATTTCATTCGCTAAAATAGCTGGCGATGAAATCAATGGTTCAAGACAAGACGTTCCTTTTAATTCATGGACTTTCGCAGACCTTACTTCTGCAACAGGTATCAATACTGCTACCAATACCAATGCGCAAACAGTTGGTAATGGACAATATTTTAGAAAAAACCTTTCTTACTTCGGTAGAGTAAACTATGATTATAAAGACAAATATTTAGTATCGTTTTCTGCTCGTCGTGATGGTTCTTATGCTTTTGGGATTGATAATAAATTTGCCAATTTCTATGCTGGTTCTTTAGGTTGGGTGATTTCAAATGAAGATTTTTTCAATGTTGATTTCTTGAATTACTTGAAAATCAGAGGAAGTTATGGATCTATTGGTAACGAAAACGTTAATCCGCAATATGTAGGTATTATTTCTGGCGGACCAAGTTACGCAGGCGATGCTAACAGTAATGGTTATACTTTTGGCAATACTTTTACGACTGGTTCTACGGTGGGTTCTTATGCCAATACCACTTTGCGTTGGGAGAAACAGTTACAAAGCAACGTTGGTTTTGATGTACGTTTTGGCAATAATAAATGGTCGCTTTCCGCAGATTATTTTGATAAATCGGTTGATGGTTTATTATTTACGCCTTCTATTTCATTGTACTTGGGTGCTGCTGCTGCACCAACTGCGAATATTGGTTCAACCAAAAGTAGCGGTGTTGATTTGAACCTTGGTTACAATGCTGAAATCCTGAAAGATTTAAAACTAAATACAAACGTTACTTTTACTACTTCTAAAAATTTAGTAACCGCTACGAATTCAGATGGAACGGCTATTATTCCGGGTGGATCGTATTTCAACGGACAATCACAAACGGCTACTCGTTTCCAACAAGGTTTTGCTCCGGGGTATTTTTATGGATTTAAAACCAATGGACTTTTCCAAAATACTTCACAAATCGCCGAAGCTCCAAAACAAACGGGTGCAGTTCCGGGTGATATTCGTTTCGTAGATGTCAATGGTGATGGACAAATCACAGATTTAGATAAAACGCAAATTGGTAATCCTTTCCCAGATTTTACCTTGGGTTGGAACGTTGGCATAACTTATAAAAACTTGGATGTAAACGTATTTACTTATGCGTCTGTGGGAAATGATATTTACAGAGCTTACGAAAGAAATGCGATTTACTCTAACAAATTCAGATCTGTTTTAGGAAGATGGACGGGTGAAGGTTCAACTAACGATGCCAATAATCCACGTTTTTCATTTGTTGATGCTAACAGTAATATCAGAGTTTCGGACCGCTATGTGGAAGATGGTTCTTTCGTGAAAATCAAAAATGTTCAGATTGGTTATACATTACCATACTCTTTAGTTCCCAAGAAAGTAGTGAATAAAATCCGCATTTATGCACAAGTAAAAAATGCTTTCACTTTCACGAAATATTCAGGTTATGACCCAGAAGTACCCGGTGGCGTGTTAGATACTGGCGTTGATCGTGGTACTTATCCGCAAGCAAGAACTTGGTCTGTTGGTGTGGATGTAAGATTTTAAATTTGGGATTTCAGCTTTCGGATTTCAGTCATCAGTTTTTTGACTTCTAATTTCGGTTTTCAGTAATTAAAGCTGATAATCTAAGTGCAAATAAAAGGTCAGATTCCAAATCCGACAACCGAAATTCGACGTCCGAAAGCAATTAAATTTTAAGAAAAACTAACAATGAAAAACATAAAAAATATTCTCTATTTTCTATTCATTACAATGGCTTTTACTAGCTGTAGTGAATGGGTTGACTATAGTCCAAAAGATGATTATAGAGTAACCGACCAAGATTATTTGAAATCTTCTGCTGATTATCAAAGCATGGGTGTAAGTGTTTATACACCTATACAATGGTTGAATCAGTTAGTGCCAGTGGGTGATATTGCTTCTGACAATGCAGTAGCAGGAGGTGAAAATGCCTCTGACGTACTAGATTTACAGAATATTGATGACCTCACACTTACTGCACAAAACGGAACTTTAGCCGAAATCTGGAAGGCTTCTTACGAAGGCATCAATCGTGCGAATTATCTGTATCAATACAAAGACAAAAATCCAGCAGGCGAAGTAATCGCTTTCCCAGAAAAAGAAGCTATGTATGGTGAAGTAGCATTTTTAAGAGCTTATTATTATTTCACTTTGGTAAAAGTTTTCGGAAATGTGCCTTTGTTTGTGGATAAAAAATTGGGAATTGCAGATTCAAGAACGTTGAAGCAATCGCCTAAAGCAGATGTTTATGCGCAAATTGAAAAAGATTTGACCAATGCAATTGCTGCTTTACCAAGTACCGACCCTAAAAATGGCAGAATCACCAAATTTGCAGCACAAGCACTTTTAGGAAAAGTATATCTATACCAAAATAAGTTTGATTTAGCCGCAGGAGTATTAAAAAGTGTAATTGATGGACCTTATTCTTTAGTACCAAACTTTGGAGATATTTTCTTGCAATCTGGTGAAAATGGTGCTGAAGCTGTCTTTGAAATTCAATATTCAAATCTTTCTCCTTATTACAATTGGGGTGGTGTTACTCGTGGACAAGGAAATTTAGCAGTTCAACAATGTGGTATTCGTGGTATCACAGGGAATAGTCCGTATGCAGCAGGTTGGAGTACGAATTTACCAACGCAAGATTTAGTCAATGCTTATCAAGCGGGAGATAAAAGAAAAGACATTACTTGTTTGGAAATCGAAGCCTATAAAAATGCTAATCCAAATTTAGGCATTACTTATCAAGTAGCTCCTTATAAAAATACTGGTTTGTATAACCAAAAATATCTGCCAAGAAAAGGAGAAACCAGTGGGCAAATCGAACTGAATTATTTGAATAATCAACGTATTATCCGCCTTTCGGATGTCTATTTGATGTATGCTGAGGCTTTGAATCGTAAAGCTTCTCCAGATGATATTAATGCGCAATTGTACTTGAATAAAGTTCGTCAAAGAGCTTTCGGAGACAATGCTCATAACATTTCAGCTACTGGAAATACTTTGAAAGAAGCAATCTGGACTGAACGCAGATTAGAATTAGGCATGGAAGGCGACCGCTTTTTCGACTTGGTTCGTAGTGGACAAGCGGCTACGAAAATCAAAAATTTTGTTGTTGGAAAGAACGAAGTATTTCCAATTCCTCAAGCTGAAATTGATGTTTCTGGCTTGGTACAAAATGCTGGTTATTAATTCAGACTCATATTTTCTAAATGAATTTCGATGAAAAATATACATAAATTTTTATCCATGTTAGCTTTTATCGCTATCATGTCGGCATGTAATGAAAAGTTTTTTGATGATATTTCTTTTCTTGAAACTGCCTCGTCACCGGCAAAAATGTCAGCTCTTTTTGACATCACCCAAGACAATACGGGTTTAGTAACCATCACGCCAAATGGCGAAGGCGTTGCCACTTTCTCTGTAAATTTTGGTGATGGTACCGCTTCGCCCGCAACAGTCGATGCAGGAAAAAGCGTACAACACAAATATGCAGAAGGCATTTATAGCGTAAAATTGGTTGGAAAAGGAGTCACTGGAAAAGTATCAGAAAGTACACAAGAACTTACAGTCTCTTTTAAAGCACCAGAAAATGTAGAAGTAAATTCAACTATCGACCCAGCAAATCCTTTTAAAGTAAATGTTTCAGCAAAAGCTACTTATGAAACTTTGTTTAAAGTGTATTTTGGAGATGTTGCTAATGAAGTACCGATGTCTTTTTTAGAAGGTGCAACCATTAGCCATACTTATACAGCGGTAGGAACTTATGAAATGAAAGTAGTGGCTTTGAGTGGTGGAAAAGCAACAACCGAAGTAAAAAAGACGATAAACATTGTAAGTCCTGTGGTATTACCACTTGACTTTGAAACAGCTGGGCAAACCTATAAATTCAGCAATTTTGAAGGTGGCGATGTTTCTGTAATTGCCAATCCACAAGTTAGTGGTATTAATACTTCTTCAAAAGTGGCTAAGATGGTGAAAAATCCGGGACAAACTTATGGTGGAAGTTTAATTACTTTGGGTGCTTCGATGGACTTTTCTGTGAATAAATACTTTTCAATGAAAGTGTTTTCTCCAAGAGTAGGTGCAAAGGTTTTATTGAAAGTAGAAAATGCTTCAAATGGCTCACAAAGTTTTGAGAAAGAACTTACCACAAGCAAAGCCAATGTTTGGGAAGAATTAATCTTTGATTTCAGTGCTATCAACACGGCTAATTCATATCAAAACATTGTGTTGATTTTTGATAATGGTACTCGTGGTGATGGTTCAGCTAATTTTACTTTCTTGTTTGATGATATTAAATTGATGAACCCTGTTGTGATTGCGCCAATCAATTTGCCTGTCACTTTTGATGAAGCTAATACGAATTATACCGTCACTGATTTCGGAAATAATAGTACTATCGACGGCATTGACCCAACGAATCCAAGCAACAAAGTGAAAATTACAACCAAGCCTTCTGGTGCTGAAACTTGGGCTGGAACTACCATCGGAACACCAACAGGTTTTGCTTCTGCTATTAAGTTGACGGCCTCTAATCCTAAAATGAGTGTGAAAGTATATTCTCCTGCGGCGGGTATTCCAATCCGATTAAAAATTGAAGACCGTAATAATGCTTCTATCTCTGTTGAAACAGAAGTATTGACTAAATCTGCTAAAGCTTGGGAAGAATTAACCTTTGATTTTACCAAACAAGTAGCTGGTACTCCTACACTTAATTTAGCGAATACTTATCACAAAGCTTCCTTATTCTTTGATTTTGGAACAGCGGGTAATGGTAAAGTTTTTTATTGGGATGACGTAAAAATCGCTACAACTACTGAAACCAATAATACGCTTACTATTCCATTAACTTTTGAATCTACTTCTTTGAAATATGACTTCTTGAATTTCGACGGAGGAAATGCTACAGTCATTACAAACCCTCATTCAAATGGAATCAATACGAGTTCGAAAGTGGCTCAAATGATTAAAAATGGTGGTCAAGCTTGGGGTGGTGCTTTTATAACTTTAGAGAAAACGATAGATTTTTCTGTTGGTAAAACTTTTAAAATGAAAGTATATGCTCCGAAAGTAGGCACTAAAGTTTTGTTGAAAGTAGAAAATCTAACGGATGGTGGTGTCAGTTTTGAAAAAGAATTAAGTACGACAAAAGCCAATGCTTGGGAAGAACTAACTTTTGATTTCAGCGGAATTGATGTAAGCAAAAGCTATCAAAAAGTAGTCTTGATTTTTGATAATGGTACCAAAGGAGATGGCTCTGCGAACTTCACTTATTTATTTGATGACATCATTCTTTATTAATCTAACATTCAGATAATCATGATAACTAATAATATAAAATCATTTATACTCATTTTGTGTGCATCGGTAATGAGTATTAGTGCTTGTAAACAAGCAGAATATGCTTTTGGAGATATTGTTGCGCCTTCAAACCTTACAATAACGGCTGATGTACAGGGAGTAGATGCGAACAATCCGAACGGAAATGGTTCTGGGAATGTGGTGATTTCAACCCTTGCCGACAAGGCTTTAACTTATAAAGTTGATTTTGGTGATGGAACTACGCAAATGGTTCCTTCAGGAAAAATCACATATAAGTACAGTATTCCGGGTACTAAAGATTATACCATTACGGTGAGTGCTGTCGGAACGGGTGGTGCAGCTTCTACCTTGAGTAAAAAAGTAAAAGTATTTGTGGCTTTTGAAGTTCCTACGGATATTCTTACAGCTTTGACAAACAATGCTTCAAAAGTTTGGGTGACTGATAAAGATGCTTCGGGACACGTAGGTGTTGGTCCAGCAGATGCCTTTTCTCCAATTTGGTATGCAGCAGACCCAAATACTCGTCCTGCTTGTTTGTATGATGATGAAATTACTTTTACAAAAGATGCCAACAACAACGTAGCCATGACTGTCGATAACAAAGGGCAATCTTCATTAATTGGTGCAGCTACTTCATATTATGGTTTGGCTGGTGGCGATGGTTGTTATGATATAAGTACTACGGGTGCTAAAAATTTAATTTTTTCAGGAGCTACTTCTTCATCAACAACTGCAAATTCTACTAGAGTACAATTTACAGTACCGGGAAATGGGATTGTAAATTTTGCAACAGGGAGTAATACTTATGAAATATTAGCACTTTCTGCCAACAGCATGACTTTAAGAACAATCGGTGCAGATGGAAATGCTTGGTTTACTAAATTGAAAGTAAAACAAGCCGAAGAACCCGTAACAGAAAAGAAATTGTTTTGGGCAGAAGAATTTGATAAAGACGGTGCGCCTAATCCTGCTGTTTGGGGTTATGATTTAGGCAATGGAGATAATGGTTGGGGAAATGCCGAAAAACAATTTTATACCAATCGCACTGAAAACATCCAAGTGAAAGATGGTCTATTAAAAATCACAGCTCAAAAAGAAAATTACAGTGGTTTTGCTTATACTTCGGCAAGAATTCAAACTATGAATAAATTCTCTTTTACTTATGGAAGAGTAGATATTCGTGCCAAACTGCCTACTGGAGGAGGCACTTGGCCAGCTTTATGGATGTTAGGAAGTAATATACAAACTGTTGGTTGGCCTGCTTGTGGAGAAATAGATATTATGGAAGCCAAAGGCAACGAACCCAATAAAATTTACGGAACAATGCACCATCCTAATCATGCAGGAGGAAATGCCGATAGTGGTAATACAACCATCACAAATGCTTCTACTGAATTTCATGTTTATTCAGTAGATTGGTCGGCAAGTACTATCAAAATGTATGTTGATAATAAGCTTTTTTACACTTTCACCAACACAAATGCTTTACCATTCAACAAGGATTTCTTTTTTATCATCAACTTCGCAATGGGCGGAACATTTGGCGGAGCGATTGATCCAAATTTTGTTACCTCAACGTTTGAAGTAGATTATATTAGGGTCTATAAATAGCCTAGCATTGAATATGGATGAATATTAGTAATCCCGAATGTTAAAAGCATAAATAGCGGTCAAAATTAGTTTTTTGACCGCTATTTATTTAACGGAATGACAATCTTTTTTGTCTATGTTGGAGATACTTACAACGAGGGAGAAAAAAATGTGGTTTTGATAATTGGATACATTTATATTACCCGTTCAGGGTTTTAGAAATAATATCTTGCTCTTTTCTATAATCCTTTCATCCCTTCGGGATTTGGGGAAAGGGTCATTTACACTACTTTAAAAATACTGACTTAATCAGCAGTTTTGTTTTAATACTCCAATTAGTACTAGGCTTTCCTTCAATTCAAAATTATGGTTTCTATAATTGGTGTATTGCTAACGCTGGTATTGTTGGTCTTGGCGACCCAATGATAAACAACAACAACTGTGGAGTCATCGAAGCCTTGTTTTTATTCTCACGCCACTGAAAATCGGTCATCGGAATGGCATTGACCTAAAGCTAGTGCCATTTTTTGTTGATAATAGTAAATAAAATAAAGTATAAATAAATATTTCAATTAACTTATGTGAAGAAAATGAAAGTTAAGTGATAAATATTCGTGATTTCTTTGTCTTTTATAATAAAAACGATAAATTTAGGTTAAGATGAACACATTTTTCGTGCACTTCATTTATGTGTTCTTCTTATTACCTTTTTTACTTCAAAAAACTAAAAGCGATGAAAAAAATTCTCCATTTACTAGCTTTCGTAGCTAGTTCTTTAGCTATTGTATCCTGCAATGATGTATCATTAGAAAATTCAGATGAGGCTTTAAATGATTTAAACGAATCTTCCAGAAATGTTAGGATGGGGCGTCAATGTGCTTCGATGGAAGTACTTGAAGCAAACATGAAAGAAGACCCAAGTTTGATTGATAAAATGAATGCTGTTGAACAACAAACATTGGCATTTCAACAAAAAATGAAAGCAAGTAGGGTAGGAGAAACAGGTACTTTGGTAATTCCTGTAGTTGTAAATGTCATTTATAACACTGCTGCTCAAAACATTAGTATTGAACAGATTCAATCACAAATTGATGTACTTAACAAAGATTTTAGCGGTACTAATACCGATGCAAGTTTAGTACCAAGTGCTTTTACTTCAAGATTCTCTAATTTAGAATTACAATTTACGCTTTCGAATGTTGTGCGTAAACAAAGTAATAAAACTTCGTGGGGAACTAGAGATGCGATGAAAAGTGCTAAAAAAGGAGGGATTGATCCAACGTCTCCTACAACTACGCTCAATATTTGGATTTGTAATATTGGAAGTAATATTTTAGGCTATGCTCAATTTCCAGGAGGTGCTGCTTCAACTGATGGTGTGGTTATTTCACCTCAGTATTTTGGTACTACAGGTTACGTCTCAGCGCCATTTGATAAAGGTAGAACAGCTACTCATGAAATTGGTCACTGGTTAAATCTACGTCATATTTGGGGTGATGCTTCTTGTGGTAATGATATGGTAACAGACACTCCTACACAACAAACGGCTAATTATGGTTGTCCATCGTTTCCAAAAGTTACTTGTAGTAATGGTCCAAACGGTGATATGTTTATGAATTATATGGATTATACCGACGACGCTTGTATGTACATGTTCTCGGCAGGACAAAAAACTAGAACAAGAGCCATTTTTGCAGTTGGAGGAGCTAGAGCTAGTTTTAATCCATAAATGGAATAATCAATAAAAAGTAATACATTTAAGCCTTCTCTAAGCACGGAGAGAAGGCTTTTTTTATGAATCAATTCATCTTTATATTTTTCATGTTAGGAATCAATGTTTCACCCAAAGAAACGATTCATTCACTAGCACTTCATTATCAGACAAGAGGAATGCAGAAGCATTTGCTTATAACGGCTGATAGTACCATTGTTACTATCAATGCTGAAAGACATAGCTTTAAAACTAAAGCTATTCAGTGGAAGAAAATCTTGAAAACGATGGAGCAAGTGAAATTAAACAGTATCTCTCGTTTAAAAAGACCCAGTACTAAATCTTTTTATGATGGTGCAATGGCTGCACAAATGGAAGTAATTACTTCAAAGAAAACTTATGTGTCTATTGATTTTGACCATACACAAGCTCCGTTAATGTTATCGAAAACCATTGCTATGATGAAAGCATCTCTAAAGGATGCTAGTCCGAAAGTGGATTTTTAAATTACTCGTAGCGTTTTTGATTTTTGACAGTATAAAAAGTTGTCAGAAATAGTTTTCATACGCATATCCATGTATATCACCTTTTCAGGGTTAATGTTTTCTTCAATCCCAAAGGGATGATATGATTATAGAAAAAAGAAAAGATTGAGAATTGTACGAGACTCCGAAAGTTCGAGTATGGAGACTTCGTTTTTAAGCTATAAACATTTGAATCCTTCGGATTATTTTTAACAATTTCATTCTCAATAGGATTGGATTTGAACCCAATCCTAAACCCAATTCTCTAAATTTGCCTTTTTTTTTGCCCCTTTATGGCGAATAGTGTAATTTTGCACATCTTCAAGAAACAATCATCTAAAATTCTTCAAGATGCCATCGTAAACCTAATACTTTGGCTCACTGAATTCATTACTGAATCAATGCAAGATAAGATTAACGACATTCATCAGCAGATTGCTGATTTTACTATTTCCAACAAGGAACAATTAGAGGCTTTCCGTATTGCTTATGTAGGACGTAAGGGCGTAATTGGTGACCTTTTTGATGAACTGAAAAATGTTGCACAAGAAGAACGCCGTGCCGTTGGACAATCCCTGAATTCATTAAAAGAAGCAGCTCAAGTAAAATTCAATGAGTTTCAAGCTTTGATGGAAGCAAGTGCTGAGAAATCAGTAGCGATTGAATTTGATTTAACACTTCCAAACGTTCCTTTCGAAAATGGAAGTATTCATCCATTGACTTTAGTGCGTGCTAGAATCATCGAAATCTTTGCTAAAATGGGTTTCAATGTTTCGGATGGTCCTGAAATAGAATCTGATTTTTATAATTTCACGGCATTGAATTTTGCTGAAAATCACCCTGCTCGTGAAATGCAAGATACTTTCTTTATCGAGAAAAAAGGTGGAAATGTTGCCGACGATATGTTGTTAAGAACGCATACTTCTAACGTACAAATTCGTTTGATGCAAAACCAAAAACCGCCTTTGCGTTCGATTATGCCGGGTCGTGTGTATCGTAACGAAGCCATTTCTGCGAGAGCGCACTGTTTATTCCACCAAGTAGAAGGATTGTATGTTGATAAAAATGTAGGTTTCAAAGATTTGAAAGATACACTTTATTACTTTGCCAAAGAGATGTTCGGACAAGATACTAAAGTACGTTATCGTCCTTCATATTTTCCATTTACTGAACCTTCTGCTGAAATCGACATTACTTGTTTAATATGTAAAGGGAAAGGCTGTAATGTTTGTAAATATTCGGGCTGGGTAGAAATTGCAGGTTCTGGAATGGTTGACCCTAATGTTTTAGAACAATGCGGTATTGATTCTCAAGAATACACAGGTTTCGCCTTTGGAATGGGTATCGAAAGAATCACGATGTTAAAATATCAAATTAAAGATTTACGATTATTCACCGAAAACGATGTAAGATTCTTACGTCAGTTTGAAGGATTATAAAAAATTGAATCAAGTTTAATAAAAAGACCTGTAAACTCAGGTCTTTTTATTTTGTATAAGGCTGTAAAATTCAACTACTTCTTAGCCGAATTAACACATTTTAACAGCCCTATCCTCTTCAAGCCAATCTTATTTAGTATTTTTGAGTTCAAATTTGTCTTTTGCTTACGTTGATAAGCGTTTTTAGCTAAAAAATGATTACTATCAACAAACAACCGATAACTGATAACGTACCCCTCAATGAACAATTTTAAAAAAATCAACAATCTCATAGGCTGGATTGTATTTGCCATCTCACTATTCGTCTTCACCGCAACGGTTGAACGTACTGCATCTTTTTGGGATTGTGGTGAGTTTATCGCTTGTGCATTTAAACTTCAAGTTCCACACCCTCCAGGAGCACCTCTATTTTTATTATTGGGTAGAATGTTCTCGTTGTTAGCTGGTTCAGACACCACTCAAGTAGCTTACTGGGTAAACATGATGTCGGTACTTTCAAGTGCTTTAACAATATTGTTTATGCACTGGACAATTGTTTTAATTGGACGTAAAGTTTATAACAAAAAATTTGAAGAGCTTTCAAAAGGCGAAGCCATTACTTTATTAGGTGCTGGTGTAGTTGGTTCTTTGGCTTATGCTTTCTCTGATACTTTCTGGTTCTCAGCCGTTGAAGCAGAAGTTTATGCGATGTCATCATTCTTTACTGCTTTGGTAGTTTGGGCGGCATTCAAATGGGAAGTTATTGAAGATGAAGCTACTGCAAATCGTTGGTTGATTTTAATTGCTTATATCGTAGGTCTTTCAATCGGTGTTCACTTATTGAACTTGGTTACTGTACCTGCTTTGGCATTGTTATACTATTTCAAAAAATATCCTAAACCTACTTTCAAAGGTGGAATCATTGCTTTATTGGCAGGTTTATTTATTCTAGGAGTAATCAACTCGGCAATCATTCCGGGTATTCCTTCAATGGCATTCAAATTCGAATTGTTATTTACTAATGGTTTTGGATTACCTTATGGTTTTGGAGCAATTTTCTTTGTAATTGTGCTAGTTGGTGCAATTGTTTGGGGAATTTTATATTCAATCAAAAAAGAAAAAGTAAACCTGAATATCTCTTTACTTTCATTGGTTTTTGTATTAATTGGATACCTTTCTTATAACTTGGCTTTTGTTCGTTCTACTTTTAATACCCCTATCAACGAAAACGACCCAAGTAATATCTTGAATTATGTAAAGTATTTGAAGCGTGAACAATACGGAGAACGCTCTTTATTGTACGGCCCAATTTATACAGGTACAGTTGAAAGTGTTGAAAAAGGTGCGCCAGTTTATAAAATGAAAGATGGCAAGTATGAGGTTTACGACTACAAGCAAAAACTGATATACTCTAAAGACGGACAAATGTTGTTGCCACGTGTTTATAGCAGTTCTCCGCAGCACATTCAGCTATATGAAGAAATGTTAGGTTTGTCAGCTGGCGAAAAACCAAGTTTTGGAGATAACCTTAAATTCATGTTTACTCATCAAATGGGACACATGTATATGAGATATTTACTTTGGAATTTTGTGGGTCGTGAAAGTGACGTTCAAGATGCTGGCGTAATTGATTATACCAGAAAAGGCGAGCTTCCAGAATTGTTAGCCCATAATAAAGCTAGAAATAATTACTTCTGGCTACCAATGATTTTGGGCTTATGTGGTTTTGTATTATTGGTGCGTAAAAACGAAAACGATTTCTTAGTAACAACCTTAATGTTCTTATTGACAGGTTTAGCACTTGTTGTATTCTTGAACTCACCACCGGTTGAACCTCGTGAACGTGATTATATTTATGTAGGTTCGTTCTATTTCTTTGCCATTTGGATTGGTCTAGGCGTAATTCAATTAGCAGAATGGTTAGGTAAATTCTTGAAGAATCCAATGGTTTCAGGTACTGTAGCAACTTTAGTAACAGCAGTAGTTCCAGTAATTTTGATTCAACAAAACTGGGATGACCACGACCGTAATCACCGTTATCACCAAATAGACTTTGCTAAAAACATGTTGAATTCATGTGCGCCAAATGCTATTTTATTTACAGGTGGAGATAATGATACTTTCCCTTTGTGGTATGTACAAGAAGTAGAAGGCTACCGTACAGACGTGCGTGTTTGTAACCTTTCTTTATTAGGAACAGACTGGTATATCGACCAAATGAAACGTAAGACTTACGATTCACAAGCACTTCCAATCTCTTTACCAAAAGACCGTTTCTTAGAAGGCTTGAACGAGCAAATCATGTATTACGAAAACCCAAATGTTAAAACGGGTATCAATTTATTAGAATACTTGAAATTGGTAAAAGATGATAATCAAGCGATCAAAGTACCTTTAACGGATGGCTCAATGATTAATACTTTACCAACAGAAAATCTATTCTTACCAATTGATGTTGAAGCAGTTAAAAAAGCAGGATTTGTACCAAAAGATTTAGAACCATTCATGACAAATCAAATGGCTTGGTCAACTGGTAAAAATGGTATCATGAAACCAGAGTTGATTCAATTAGATTTGATTGCTCAGAATGCAGCAACAGGTTGGAAACGTCCAATTTACTTTGCTACAACTTTGCCTTCTGCAAGCTATTTGAACTTGAAAGAATACATGCAATTAGAAGGTTATGCTTATAGATTGATGCCTTTCAAAGTACCAGAAGCAAAAGATGGTTTTGTAAACAGCGAATTAATGTATAATAACCTGACTACGAAAATGTTCTGGCGTGATTTGGACAATCCGAAAACATATTATCATTCAGATTTTTATTTAGAAGTTCCAGTAGTAACGGCTCGTTTAGCTTTCTTACGTTTAGCAGACCAATTAGTTCGTGAAGGCAAATTTGCCAAAGCGAAAGCTGCATTAGATTATTGCTTAAAAGTAATGCCAGACAAAACCATTCCTTACGACCAACTTTCTGCCAATTTCGTAGCACTTTATTTAGCTGCTGGCGATAAGAAAACAGGTTTAGAAATGGCTGAAACCATTATGAACAGAAACAACAAAGCTTTAGACTATTATCTAAATGATAGAAGAGGTAGCGATGGCAGAGAAGTACAAACGAATTTATATGAGATGCAAATCATCATTGAAGGCGTAAAAAATGCAAAACTTCCTGAAGCAGCTAAATACCAAGCGATGTTTGATAAGCAAATGAATAAAGCGAATTCTTAGTTTTTAAGACTGAAGTACTTTATTAGAAAAGTCTTTTTGAAATTCATTAACAATAAAATCCACCAAAAAATGGGTGGATTTTATTGTTAATGACCCTTTGAAAACATAAGATTACATAGACAAATGAACAAAATTGTCAGGTATAATCTATTATAGTTTGCTTATTAAGGTAGTGGTAACCTTTGTAGTTACCCGAAATAAGAAACGGTAACCAGCAAAGGTTACCGTTTCTTATATTTTTATCTATTAGGGAGCATCAAAGCTTAATTTTAAAATACCTAAAAATGAATAGTTTATGAATTAATCACATCCAAAAACTACAAACTCTTCAAATGCCTTTCTAACGTTTCCATGTCTTTTATCAATACTTCTCTGGCTTTTGAGCCTTCGAATTGACCGACGATTCCTGCGGCTTCTAATTGATCAATTAAACGACCAGCACGATTGTATCCTAATTTTAACCTTCTTTGAATCAATGATGTTGAACCTTGTTGATGGGTAACAATTAGGCGAGCTGCTTCATCAAAAAACTGATCACGATTACTTGGGTCGAAATCACTTTTTTCGGAACCTCCTCCTTCACTTTCTCCTTCAAATTCTGGTAACATGTAAGCAGAATCGTAACCTTGTTGATTTCCGATAAATTCACAAACATCTTCTACTTCTGGCGTATCAACAAAAGCACATTGCAAACGAATAATATCAGAACCCATCGAAAGTAACATATCTCCTTGACCAACCAATTGTTCTGCTCCGCCAGTATCCAAAATCGTTCTTGAGTCAATTTTTGAAGTAACTTTAAAGGAAAGACGAGCAGGAAAGTTAGCTTTAATTGTACCAGTAATAACGTTTACCGATGGACGTTGGGTCGCTACAACTAAGTGAATACCGATAGCACGTGCCAACTGAGCCAAACGAGCAATTGGCTGTTCTACGTCTTTTCCAGCCGTCATCATTAAATCTGCCAACTCATCTATAATCAATACGATATAAGGCATAAAATAATGTCCTTTATCTGGATTCAGCCTTCTATTAACAAACTTTACATTGTATTCTTTCAAATTTCTACAACCTGCATCTTTCAACAAATTGTAACGATTATCCATTTCTATACAAAGCGAATTTAAAGTATGTACAACCTTTTTGGTATCCGTAATAATGGCTTCGGCAGCGTTTGGTAACATTGCCAAGAAGTGTCTCTCAATTTTATTGAAAAGTGTTAATTCAACCTTTTTAGGGTCAACCAATACAAATTTTAATTGTGATGGATGTTTTTTGTAAAGCAGAGAAGTAAGAATCATATTCAAACCAACCGATTTCCCTTGTCCAGTAGCACCTGCCATCAGTAAGTGAGGCATTTTGGCTAAATCTGTGATAAAAATATCATTACTAATGGTTTTCCCTAAAACAATTGGTAATTCAGCAGTTGATTTCTGGAATTTTTCAGAGCCAATAACCATTTTTACAGGAACCATTTCACGGTTTTTGTTTGGTACTTCAATACCAATTGTGCCTTTCCCTGGAATTGGAGCAATAATACGAATACCCAAAGCAGCTAAGGATAAAGCAATATCATCTTCTAAATTCTTGATTTTTGAAATCCTAACTCCAGCATCTGGAATAATTTCATACAAAGTAACCGTTGGTCCAATTGTAGCTTTGATAGAAGCGATACCGATGCCATAATTCGCCAAAGTTTCCACAATTTTATCTGAATTGGCTTTTAATTCTTCTTGTGAAACATTTGGTTTGCCCATGTCATACTCTTTCATCAAATCCAATGTTGGGTACTTGTAATGAGGCAAATCTAACATTGGGTCGTATAGCCCAAATTTTTTCACTAATTCATCATTGACAGATTCGTTGATTTCTAAAGGAGCATCATCTTCAAAATCTTCAATAATTTCAGGAATATCATCGCTATTTTCAATCGTCAAAGCAACTGGACCTTTGTTTGCATTATTACTTTTAGTAATGGGCGTTTCTACAACTGGCGGAAGAAAAGGACGAATATTGGCTTCGTCAAAATTATCTTCACGGTCGATGGCTAACTCCTCTTCTGGTTCTTCTTCAGCTAAAATTGTTTCAAAGTTCTCTCGTACTCGTTTGATATTTTTAGCTTCGGCAATATTGTCTTCTGTCGCTTCATTTTCAGGTGTAGCTACAGCAATATTGTCGTTCTCACCTTCAGTTGTGGCAAAACTTGAAGTGTCAACTTTGTAATAATAAACGATAAAAACAATTAGTACAAAAGAGATGACAAAGAAAGAAGCCCAACCGATAAAACCATATAAATATTCATTGATAAAATAGCCGATACCGCCACAAAGGTTACTCCATTTTTCCTCCGCTTCAAGCATGAAAACGAAAAAACCAAGGAAAGTACTTAGCCAAATCATGTAAAATAATGATTGCCAAGTAAGTTTTTCAAGGGGTAAAATTTCCTTCTTAAAAGATAGTTTGTAACCCGCAATCAATAAAATGGGAACAAGTAAAAAGGCTGACCAACCGAAAAGTCTAAAAAGCAACAAATGCGCTAGTTTCGCTCCATACAAACCGAATGGATTTTTTGGCTGTTTTTTCAAAGGTTCAATAGACGATTGTAAATCATCTTCCACTTCACTTTGGTCTGCATCACCTGTAAAAAGATGCGACGAAAATGAAAAAAACATGAATATACCTAAGAGTATAAACAGGATGCCCAAAACGAAGTGTAATTGTTCGCTTTGAAGTATTTTTTTTATATTGAAATCAAACGAAATGGGTTGGGAAGGATTTCGTTCTTTGGTTTTTTCTGTATTTTTTGGAATATTTCTAGCCATATAAAAAATTGGTTCTTGGCGAGTTACAATTGGTTAAAGATTTGAGGATTAATCTTTTTGTTGATGAAGCTCAATTTTTTTCTAACCATTAACCTTGTGCCAAGCAACTGTATTATTCCAAAGTTCGCAATTTTGAGGTATTTTTTGCGAAAAAAATTAAAAATGTTATTTAAAATCACAATTAAGGCTTTTTAACAGCGAAGCCAAATTTTGTATTTTACTTGTTTAATAATACTTTTTCGGTAATTGGCGCTTTCCCTTCTGCCATTATTCTGATAAAATAAGTGCCATTTGGATAAGTACTTAAATCAAAATAGACTTCTTCGTTGAGATTGGTACTTGTTTTTCTACCAAGGTCTTTTCCTGTAAAATCTATTAAATGAAATGTTGCGGGATAAGTATTTTTAATAAAAATATAATGGTTGGCTGGATTTGGGTAAATCACAGCCGATTTACTTTCTTCATTGCCTGTAACCGTAAATTTTGTTGTTCCTTTCAAAAATCTTAAACCTCCAGAATTTGTACCAACAATAAAGTCTGGAATTACATCGCCATCTAAATCGCCGACAGTAATTGAAAGCATTCCGCCTAGTTTCAGATGTTCGTGTTTCCCTGTAAAATCATTTAAAATACCAGAAGTATCTTCTTTGAAAAGGTCTTGACTTTGTTCAATAATATTTTTATAAATCTTAAACGTGCCATCACGATTTCCTGTGATAAGTTCTACTTTTCCATCGCCATTCAAATCGGCAACTGTCAAGGAAACATTGCCTGAAAGATAATCAGAAGTAAGTCCGCCGAGTTCTTCTTTCGTTAAAACATAATTTGGATTTTCGTTACTTCCGTTATTTTTATGGAATTCAATTCTTCCACTTCCTTTTCCGATGAGTAAATCTTTTTTGCCATCATTATCTAAATCGAAAAACAAAGGGGAATCTCCATTTGATAAATTATTGATTTTAGGTAAAGTGATAATTTCAGAAAGTTTCAGCGAAAAAGCTTGGTTTCTAGGCGCACGATTTGGAATGTACTGAATCGTCATGCCATTAAAAGTATTGGCAGTAAAACCAAAATCTTCTGTGCCGTCGCCATTCATATCAGTCACAAATGGTTTGATTTCAAATAATTGCTGTGCTTTTGAAAGGTCTAAGAAATCAGCCGTTTTTAATTCAAAAGTATTATTCCCTTTATTTTCATAAAGAGTAATATTGGCTCTATAACCTGTCTCACCACGATTTCCTGCATTGCCAACTAATAAATCTTTATCGCCATCACCATCAATATCTACTAAAACTGGAGAAGTATTTTCTCCCAAATCTACCATTGTGTTTTGTAAGAAATTACTTTGTTGATAAGTAAGTATTGGTTTATTGTTTTGACCTGAATTTTTGAAAAACCAAGCTGAATTTTGATAATCAACTGTTTGAAGCGCATTATCATAACCATTTGGTGCGGCGATAACGTCTTTAATTCCATCAAAATCTAAATCTTCATAATAAATCGCAGGGAAAACGGAGAAATCTATGGGTTTTTGATTTGGGAAATAATAATCTGCTTTGGTGAAAATGGTTTGATTCAAATTTCCATTATTACTCAAAGCAGCAACTCTGTTGGCTGTAACATGTCCGTAAAGAGCATCTTTCAAACCGTCGCCATCTAAATCTATAACCAATAAAGCATTTCCAGAATGTTCTACTTTTTGGCTACTTGCATTTCCATTTCCACCAACTGGCGTATTACTTCCGCAATCTTGATTAAAACGTGCATCTTCAAAATGTTCTTTGAAGAAATTTCCCCAGCAATCGCCAACTCTTTTAAATTCTAAATGCGAATTGTCTTTATAATTTTCTTGGCTGAAGTTTTTATGAAAGAGTAAAAAGTTTCCAGAAGAATCAAAAGCGATGATGTCTAAATCTCCATCATTATCAATGTCAACAATGGCAGGAATATCCGTTGAAGCCGTGTATAAATTGATTTTTCCTGAATAACCAGTACTGTAAAGTGGGTCAGTAATGAGTTGCCAAGCGATTTTATCAGTAGAAATATTTCTATAAACCTTGATTCCTGCTGGCGTATAAGTGAAAATGTCTTTTTTGCCATCTGAATCATAATCAACCATCAAAATCCAATGTTGAATACTTGGAAATGCACTTTCAAATTCTGGGGCATATTGCCAAAAGTACTTTCCAGCATTATCTTTTTTGGCTAAAAATGTAGAAAGTTTAGAATTGGTTCTGTCGAAAACGACTAAATCTTCAACGTTATCATTATCTAAATGACATCTTGAAAATTGCGGAGCATTAACACCTCCTGCAAAAGCATTTGGTAAAATTTGTCCATTTTGGATAATTTTGAAAGTATTATTGTATTGAAAGGTAAAGTTTTGAGCAAAGCTTTTACCAAGATTTGACAGTAATAAAAGTAAAATTAATTTTTTCATGTAATATTTGTCGAAAAATCCTGAATCTCACATTTGAGGTACACACATAACGAATAAAATGATGATTTCGCTTACTGAATTATATCAAAAGTATAAAGAATGTTCTGGTGTTTCTACGGATACCCGTAAAATTGAAGAAGCTTCTATGTTTTTTGCCTTGAAAGGTCCCAACTTTAATGCAAATGCTTTTGCCGAACAAGCCATCGAAAAAGGAGCAAAGTATGCAGTTGTTGATGATGCCCTTTATGTAAAAAACGAGCAATACCTTTTGGTAGAAGATGGACTGAAAGCCTTACAACAATTAGCTAATTTTCATCGAAAACAGTTAAATATCCCCTTTATTGGTTTGACGGGTTCTAACGGAAAAACCACGACTAAAGAACTAATCAATTGTGTTTTATCAAAAAAATATCGTACTTACGCAACACTAGGAAATTTGAATAATCACATTGGTGTTCCTTTAACGATTTTGGCAATTGATGAAACGATTGAAGTAGCCATTATTGAAATGGGAGCGAACAAACAAGGTGATATTAAAGAATTAGTAGAAATTGCAGAACCAACACATGGATTTATCACCAATATCGGAAAAGCGCATTTAGAAGGTTTCGGTGGAATGGAAGGTGTGAAAAAAGGGAAGGGTGAATTATATGATTGGTTGGGTATCCATAACGGAACAGTTTTTGTCAATGTAGCTTCTGAACCAACTTATGAAATGATTCAGCCATACAATTTCAAAGAAACCATTGTTTATACTTCTTTGGAAAACCAAGCTTTTGAAAAAGTCGTAAATATTGTCGAAGAAAGTCCTTTTGTTGTTTTCAAAGATGCTTCTGAAAAACAATATACTTCTCATTTAACGGGTATTTACAATTTCCAGAATATTTGCGCAGCCATTAGAATTGGGCAATTTTTTGGAATTGAAACGTCTGTAGCTTGTCAGGCTGTAGCTGATTATGTTCCCAATAATAACCGTTCGCAGTTTATTCAAAAGGGAACAAACATGGTTTTGATGGATGCTTACAATGCCAATCCTTCTTCAATGTCAGCCGCTATTACTTATTTTAACGATTTGAAAGTAGGCAAGAAAATGGTGATTTTGGGCGATATGTTCGAACTTGGTGAAGAAGCTAGCGCAGAACATGAAGCCATCGGGAAATTATTGTTAAACTGTCATTTTGATTATATTCTTTTAGCTGGTCATTTGATGGAAAGCGCTGTGCGAGTTTTGCCTTTAATGAAAGTACATTATTTCCCAGATAAATTTGGTTTACACAATTGGCTACAGGATTATCCCGTTAATGATACTCATATTCTTGTAAAAGGTTCAAGAGGTATGGGATTAGAAAGTGTGTTGCAATTTTTGGGTTAATAGAATCTCATTTTGTAGGATAACATTACCGTTTAATCAATATTCAAGATAGAGTGAAAATGTTGTATTATCTTTGAGGGATTTTAAAAAACCAAAACGTTATTTTTAAAACTTATCCATTTCATCATGAATAATTTATCAAGCGAAGAATCAAATCCTAAGCCCAATTCAAATAATGTTTTAAAAGCTGTGTTGGCATTAGTGGCTTTGATTGCGGGTTGTTTGGCTTATATGCTTTTTGAATCAAAACAGACATCGGCGAATCAGCAAGAAGTAATCGAAACGAAAGTAATAGAACTGGCTGATACCAGAGTAAAGTTAGATTCTATCACGACGCAATTGGAGTCTCAAATTGCTGAAGTAACAAAACTAGGCGGAGATGTTGCTGAATTGGAAAAAGCAAAATTAGCTTTAGAAAAAGATAAAAAAGAGTTAAACAGCCGCTATGCTTCTTTAGAAAACATCAAGGATAATTACGCAGAAAAAATAAAAAACTACGAATTAATTTTGATTGCTAAAGAAGCTGAATTGGTACAATTAAGAGAAGAAAATTCTCATTTAACCAATGAAAACTCTACGCTTAAAACAGAGAAAAGTGGTTTGGTTAAAAGTGTAGAAGAAGCAAGAGCGCAAAACCGTGAAGTATCTTCAATCAATAAAATTCTGACTGAAAAGGTTACTCGTGCAGCAGCCTTAAAAGCAGAATCTATCAAGATTTTGGGTGTTACTGATAAAGGAAAAGAGTTTGAAGATAATCGTTACAGATCGAAGAAATTAGGGAAAATCAAGATTTCTATTCAACTATCTAAAAACGACCTTACTGAAAAAGGTAAGAAAACCGTATTAGTCAGAATACTTGACCCAGATGGTTATACGCTTTTTGATACAGATTTAGGTTCTGGTAATTTTGAACATAATGGACAAGACTTAGCTTTTACCATTAAAAGAGATTTTACTTTCGATAATGAAAATCCTCATGCTGATTTTTACTTTGATCGTGGTGCTCCTTACAGAGCAGGAAAATATACGGTAGAACTTTTTGCCGAAGGCTTTAAAATTGGAACAGGAGGTTTTGAAGTAAAATAAAATCTAAAGGCTGGAATCACTTCCAGCCTTTTTTCTTTAGAGGTCAACAGATAAGTTGTATGCTTTTTTTTTGTCTTTCCAGTAGAACGTCATTTGGTTATTTTTAAATGACACTACTTTAAATAATGTGTTTTTAATGCCTTTAGCTTTGCCTCTTACATAGACAAAACCATTTTCTTGATAGAAATCTTCAATGGTAAATGTTTCAGGTAAAAATGGATTGCCTTCTATATCTGTACTGTTTCTTCCTGCATAATAATTAGCATTTACGGTGAAGGTCTTTTTGTTATTAAGTGTAGCAGTAATATCTTCAACTTTGGGAATACTGTTTGAATAAACAATTCCTGTTAGAATTGTCTCTGTTGCTTTTCCAGATTGATATTGTCCACCAAACTGATTGCCGACCGTATTTTGGTCTAGCATATAAATTACATTGCCACCTAACAATGCTGCTTGAATTTTTAGCTTTTTGAAAGCTCTTTCTTTTACAGTGGTAATGTTAGAAAGAGTAGTTGTGCCAACTGCTTTTGAAAATACTTCATCCAATTTGTACAAGCCTTTCGTTTCAGATTCAACATGTGTGAGTGCTACTCTTTCAAAATCAAAAACATTTCTGATTTCACCTAATGCCAACGATTCTTTGAAGAACTGTACTCTACCAGATTTGAAAGAGATTTTCTGAACAGCATTTTTGTAAATAGAATTGAGGACAGTTTCTGATGGATAAGTGAATTTAATGACATCAGGAGCAATTTCCTTTACTTCTGCTAAAATGAGCCCTTCATTTGAAAAGATAGAATCTACAGGTACTTGTTGTGCCAGAGCCGCATTGGTGGCTAAAGTGAGGAGGGAGAGATTTATAATTTTCTTGAACATAAGCTTTATTTTGATGATTCGGAATAATGACAAGCGAAAGGCTTTTTACCCTGATTATGACAATGAATTATCTTTTGAATCATTGATTATAAGCATTGTTTATCTGTTTTGATGAAGACTTGCAGAATGGGTAATCTACTAGAACGGATGAAATTAGTAGATAATATTTCTTTATATTGAATCTGAAAAGATATATTATCTATTTTTTCAGAATAAGCAGATAAATCGCAAAACTTATTCTGAATCATTTTTAGATTCAAGGAGAAAGATGTTAATTTTGTGTTATTCTAAGAAAATTGAAATTTAAAACATAAAAAATAAATGTCAACTGGAACACAACAGTACGTGCCTTACAAAGTAAAAGACATCGCTTTGGCAGAATGGGGTCGTAAAGAAATACGTTTGGCCGAAGCAGAAATGCCAGGTTTGATGGCACTTCGTGCAGAATATGGTGAATCTCAACCTTTGAAAGGGGCAAGAATCGCAGGATGTTTACACATGACTATCCAAACGGCTGTATTGATTGAAACATTAACTGCTTTAGGAGCAGACGTTACTTGGTCATCTTGTAATATTTTCTCTACACAAGACCACGCTGCTGCTGCGATTGCTGCTGCTGGAATCCCAGTTTATGCTTGGAAAGGTATGAACGAAGAGGAATTCAACTGGTGTATTGAACAAACACTTTTCTTCGGAGAAGATCGCCAGCCTTTGAACATGATTTTGGATGATGGTGGTGATTTAACCAACATGGTATTCGATGAATATCCTGAATTGATTGAGGGCATCAAAGGTTTATCAGAAGAAACTACTACGGGTGTTCACCGTTTGTATGAGCGTTTGAAAAACGGTACTTTATATTTACCAGCTATCAACGTTAACGACTCTGTTACTAAATCTAAATTCGATAACAAATACGGTTGTAAAGAATCATTAGTTGATGCAATCCGTCGTGCTACCGACTTAATGTTGGCTGGTAAAGTAGCGGTTGTAGCAGGATATGGTGATGTTGGAAAAGGTTCTGCTGAATCTTTACGTGGTGCTGGTTGTAGAGTATTAGTAACTGAAATCGACCCAATTTGTGCTTTACAAGCTGCAATGGACGGTTTTGAAGTTGTTCCAATGGACGAAGCTGCTACTCGTGCTAACATCTTTGTTACAGCAACTGGTAACTTACGCATCATTCGTGAGCGTCACTTCAAAGCAATGAAAGATAAAGCTATCGTTTGTAACATTGGTCACTTCGATAACGAAATTGACATGGCTTGGTTGAACGGAGCTTACGGAGATACAAAAGAGCAAATCAAACCACAAGTAGATTTATACAACATCGACGGAAAAGACGTAATCGTTTTGGCTGAAGGTCGTTTAGTAAACTTAGGTTGTGCAATGGGTCACCCATCATTTGTAATGTCTAACTCTTTCTGTAACCAAACGTTGGCTCAGTTAGAATTATGGACAAATACTGATAAATACGAGAAGAAATTATATATCCTTCCAAAACATTTGGATGAAAAAGTAGCTCGTTTACACTTATCACACATCGGTGTAAGATTAGAAACTTTAGAAGCTGAACAAGCAGAATATATCGGCGTAACAGTAGATGGTCCATACAAAGCGGAACATTATCGTTATTAAGAATTTGGATTTGGTTTAATATTAAAGCCTCCCTATCAGATTTTTCTGATGGGGAGGCTTTTTATTTAAGGGTTGTTTTAGGGTATTGTAGTTTTACTTTAATAAATAGTTTGATGTTTAAAAATAGTTATGTATTTTCAAAAATAAATCTGTGTAAAACAATTGATACCAACGAATTCAGATTTATACTATATAAATTCATAAAGAAAAACTGAGAGTGTAGGATTATATATTCGTTGGCGATTATTCTAATGTCAGAAAAATCACTTTATAAAGATACCTTTGATAAAATCAATGAAAAGTTTTTAAAGTATTATAACTTTGAAAGTAAATCTATTTTTGACTTACTTGCAATGGCTTCTTTTATTAAGGCTTTAGAAATAAATATCCTGATTAATCAAAATGTAAATAGTGAAAATTCATTTTTGTATTTAAGTAATCTTAGAGGGACTTGTGAAGAACTTATATCGTTAAAATATTTAAAAGAAAAAATCAATGAAGCTGATAGAAACGACCTTATAATTAAGCTTTCTCAAGTACAGTTGAGCAATGATATTGCAAAACAATTTAGTTTTCTCCAAAAGTATAGACCTTTTCAGCCGACACTAAACGCTGAAAAATTAGAGACTCAAAACGAAAAATTGACTGCCATAAACGAAATTTTACATAGGAATGGTATTAAAACAAAGAACAAATTACCCCCAACTGAACAGTTAGCTTTAGCAACAGGACTTTCAGAATTTTATGAATTCATGTATCGAGCCAGCTCGACATTTGTACATTTTAACCCTCGTACAATGATGAGAACGGTTTGGTATGACAACAATAAGACATTCAATTTTTCAATTTCTAATTTCAATAGCTACTATTGGGATTTCTCGTCTTTTTATGGTGCATATCAATTTCTTATTTTATACAAAGAATTAAAGGAAATTGTCGATCCTGCCGATGTTATTAATGTGGAAATTATGGAATTGAAAAAGACCTTTAAGTATCGCTCTCATTATCCAGAAATTGTCACTTACGAAGAGCTTAATATTGATAGACCTACAACTAAGTGGACAGTTTTAAACTCGCTTTTAGATGACCAGCTTTTTGAATAGAGACATAATTAAAATGAATTTTTACACCTTATCGCCCTTGTTGGTATTACTTCACCAACAAGACGTGCGTGAGCAAATCATCAATTATGCATTTTGCCATATTTTGCAGGTCATATAGAAATATAGTAAGAATATTAATCCTCTTTTTCCCTCAGATTATAAATCCTTTTATCTTTACTTATACTTGGCATCTCGAGGTATCTTTCAGAATATTAAGAAGAGTAATCTTTTAAGACGATAATTTAACAGAAAATGAAAAAAGTAACAGGCATTGGGGGCATTTTTTTCAAATGCAAAGACCCTAACAAAATGAGAGATTGGTATAAAACTCACCTTGGTTTAAATACCAATGAGTATGGAGCAACCTTTGAGTGGAAAGAAGAATCAGATTCCACTAAAAATGGTTCTACACAATGGAGCCCTTTTGCCGAGAAAACAAAATATTTTGAGCCTTCTACAAAAGAATTTATGATTAATTATAGAGTCGCTGATTTGGAGGGATTGGTTGAAGAATTAAAAAAAGAAGGGGTAACAATTCTTGACAACATAGAAACGTATGATTATGGCAAGTTTGTTCATATTCTTGATATGGAAGGAAATAAAATTGAACTATGGGAGCCTATTGACTAGCTCTAAAATCGAATGGATTCGTTATAACAACACCCATGAACAAACACATTTATACAAAACTAACTTTTGGCGTATTAACGATTTTGGGATTAATAATATGTTCCCCTAAGAACTCTGTTGGACAAGTTAACGCTAAGCCAACCATATCATTTACTTTTGATGATGGTTCTATCGATGATATCGGCTCATATAAATTAGAAGTGTGGAATCAACTATTGCTTGATAATTTGAAAAAGCATAAGCTGAAAGCAATCTTGTTTTCGGCTGGAGGTAATAAATCTACTGCTAAAGGTAAATATGTATTATCATCTTGGAATAATGCTGGTCATTTCATTGCTAACCATACCATTTCTCATCCAAATTTAAACAGTAAAAACATTAGCCTTGAAAGTTTCAAGCTTGAACTTACCCAAAATGATGCAATTATCAACAAGTATTCAAACTACTTGCCTTATTTTAGATTCCCTTACTTGAAGGAAGGTAATACGCCAGAAAAGGTTAATGGCTTTAGGCAGTTCTTACAAGAAAAAGGCTATAAAAATGGACACGTAACAATTGATGCTTCTGATTGGTATGTTGACAGCCGATTAGTTAAAAGACTTAAAGAAAATCCTAAGGCAGATATTACAGGCTTTAGAGAGTTTTATAAACAACATCTCTTCAATAGAGCCATTTTTTATGATTCGCTTTCATATCAAATGACTAATAGACATATCAATCATGTGATGCTTTTACACCATAATTTAGTAGGTGCATTATTTCTGGACGACCTAATTCAACATTTTAAGGATAATGGTTGGGAAGTAATTGATGCAGATAAGGCTTATCAAGACACAATTTTTCAAACAGAGATTGACAATATTCCAGCAGGTGAAAGTTTAATTTGGGCTTTAGCAAAAAAGTCTGGGAAATTCAATAATGTTCTAAGGTATCCTGCGGAAGATGGAGATTACGAAAAACCTCTTATGGATAAATTAGGACTTTGATAAAATCTCACCCTTGTAGGTGTTTTTCATCTGTCGCCAAAACTACCCCTACTATATATCCTACAGATAAAGCAAGCAATCGAACAAATACCCCCATCTGTCGAATTTCTAATATTATTCTAAGTTTATTTTGCAATTTGCCGACATATTTAACTATTTAAAAATTGCATAATGAATATATCTTTATTATCCAAAAGCATAAAAATAACCGCATCGGCTTTGCTTTTTAGCTCGCTTTTCTCTCATCTTTCTTTCGCTCAAAATGCTCCAGAAGAAAACAGATTTACGAAAGTCGTTTTAGCAGATAAGCTTGACGAACCGATGGAAATGACACTCTTGAAAGACGGAAGAGTACTGTTTGTTGAGCGAAAAGGTGCTTTAAAACAATTTGACCCAAATACAGGAGCTATCAAAACTTTAGCGACGATTCCTGTGAATACCAAGTACACCAATGCCAAAGGACAAAAACGTGAAGCCGAAGAAGGCTTAATGGGTTTAGTTCACGACCCAAATTTTGAGAAAAATCATTGGATTTATATGTACTATGCCGACCCAAACAAAACGCAACATGTATTAGCTCGTTGGGAATTAAATGGGGAAGAATTGGTGGAAAGTTCTAAAAAAGTAATTTTAGAAGTACCAACCCAAAGAGAAGAATGTTGCCATACAGGCGGAGGAATGGTTTTTGATAAATCAGGAAACTTGTTCTTGACAGTTGGAAACAATACTTCAAACAGTGGTTCGGATGGTTATGCCAATCTTGACGAACGTAAAGGCTGGGAGTATTGGGATGATCAACGTGGTGCAGGAAATACCAATAGTTTAATAGGTAAAATCTTAAGAATTACGCCACAGCCTGATGCTTCTTACACGATTCCCAAAGGAAATTTATATGAAACTTTGCCTAATAATGGCGATGGTTTGGTAAAGAAAGAAGTTTACACAATGGGACATCGTAATCCGTGGAGACCAACGATTGATAGCAAAACGGGTTATTTATATTGGGGAGAAGTTGGTCCTGATGCTTCTAACGATGGCGAACAAGGTCCAAGAGGTTATGATGAATTTAACCAAGCTAAAAAAGCAAGTAACTTTGGTTGGCCATACTTCATTGGCGACAATAAAGTATATACAGATTGGGATTTTGAAACGAAAAAAGCTCGTCCAAATTCAAAATATGACCCTGCCAATCCAATCAACGATTCTCCGAACAATACAGGTTTAAAACAATTACCTCCTGCACAAAAAGCCTTTATTTGGTATCCTTATGGTATTTCTGAAGATTTTCCTTTGGTTGGAAGTTCAGGAAGAAGTGCTACTGGTGGCCCAGTATTTCGTAAAGCTGATTTTCCGAATGGACAAAGAGTTTTTCCAAGTTATTATGAAGGAAAATGGTTGATTACTGATTTCATGCGTGGCTGGATTATGTCGGTTACGATGGATGAAAAGGGAGATTTTAAATCTATGGAGCGTTTTATGCCGAGTACTGATTTCGGTAGTGCGATTGATATGGATTTTGCTCCAGATGGTGATTTGTATGTTTTAGAATATGGTTCGGCTTGGTTCAGAGGAAACGATAATGCTCGTTTAGTAAAAGTAGAATACAATGGCGGAAATCGTATGCCGAAAGTGGTAGCTTCGGCTAATAATTTGACGGGAGCTGCTCCATTAAAAGTAAATTTCTCTTCAAAAGGAACAATCGACTATGACGGTGATAAATTGACTTATTTATGGGAAATTAAAAGCAAAGCTGGCAAAAGAGTTCTAAGAACAGAAAACCCAAGCGTAACTTTTGATAAAGCAGGTACTTACAATGTAACACTTACGGTAAAAGATACTAAAGGCGAAGAAAACAGCGAATCTTTAGAAGTAAAAGTAGGGAATGAATCGCCTGCGGTGGCTTTTGATATTAAAAAAGGAAACAAAACTTTTTACTTCCCGAACAAAGCGATTGAGTACGAAGTAAAAGTAGCTGATAAAGAAGACGGAGATTTGAAAAATGGAAAAATCAAACCCGACCAAGTAGCAGTAAGTATTGATTATTTAGCAATTGGTTATGATAAAATCGAAGCTTCACAAAATCATCGTGGCGTTGATGCCTCAGCTTTTGCTTCAATGGGCGAAAGAATGATGAATAAAAGCGATTGTAAATCTTGCCACATGATTGATAAAAAATCTGTTGGTCCAAGTTATCAAGATGTAGCAAAGAAATATAAGGGTGATACAAAAGCATTAGATTATCTTTCTAAAAAAGTAATTGCAGGTGGTGGCGGAGTTTGGGGAGACCACATGATGGCGGCTCATCCTCAGATTTCACAAGCAGAAGCTAATATCATCGTTGAATACATCTTGAATATCAACGAACCTAAAACGGCTACTTCATTGCCTACCAATGGTTCATATATGACTAAAATTCCAGAAGGTAAAAAAGAAAATGGTTCATATATCTTGCGTGCAGCTTATAAAGATAAAGGCACGAAAGTAATGAAATCTTTGGCATCTGAAGACCTTATTGTATTGAGAAATGCCAAATTGAATCCAGAATTGGCGGATAAAGCTAAAGGAACTCAATTGACCATTACGCCAATGCGTTCGTTTTCATTAGTTGGAAATAATGCTTATTTAGGCTACAAAAACATTGATTTAAACGAAATCAGTCAGATTGAATTAACGGCACAAGCACAAACAAGAGTAGGAGCATCAGGTGGTTTTGTGGAATTGAGATTAGATTCACCAACAGGTGCTTTAATCGGTAAAAGTGAAACGATTGAACCTCGTGAAGTGAGAATGGGACCTCCTCCAACAACGGCAGCTTCTACAAATGGACAAGTTGCAGCAACAACTCCACCAGCGAGACCAGCTCCTAATTCATTAAAAATTGCAGTTCCAGCAAACTCAGGACAACATGATGTGTATTTTGTCTTTAAAAATGATAAAGCAAAAGATTCACAAATTGTAATGTCAGTGTCGGCGATTGAATTTAAAAGTACTGAGTAGAACTAAATTATAATTCCCAACCCATAAAAATAAACCCAAGTTTTGTGATTTGTTCAGCATAACAAATCATAAAGCTTGGATTTTACTGTTTTTTCGCCCTTGTTGGTCTAGGCAAAACTTGTCACAAACATAAACGAAAGGGAAATTCAATTAAACTTTTTTGACGCTATTTTTTTTAGTATCCAACTAAATAATGCAAAGCCAATGGATAATTCTAATAAAAAAAGTTCTAAAGCAAAAACTCCTACAGTGAAAGATTTTCCATTTTCATTTTGTAAATAAAAATACATGCTCCACATAGTGTAAAAAAAACAAATGGCAAAACATACATAGAAGCTAAATAGTATCCAAAAGTGATTACTCTTTTGGATACTTTTCCAATGGTAATATGAGAAAGTCCAGCAGATGAGTACAACAAGAGTTGTAATAAAAATGTCAATCATATATTATAGAATTCGTTAAATGGATTTAGAACTTAAATAAACGTTATTTTCTTTGGTATAAGTCTTTATTATACTTTTTTCTTTATGGAAATAGAGATAAAAGTATTGGAAAAGAATGTTTAGTAGTATGTACTTTAAAAGTATAAATCCCGAAGGGATGTCATTATTATAGCAATAATAGAAACGTCTTTAACAGAACCCTGAAAGGGTGATATGACGTATTCTATAACATAAAAAATAGATTAAACAATCTGCAAATCTCAGTTGTATCACTCCTTTGGAGTTATTGTTTTGTATAAATGTATTTTCTATAATCCTGTCATCCCTTCGGGATTTTATACTGATGCCATTGTTAGAATTTTTCTCTAACAATATGAATATCAATAATAAACCTATTTGTAAATTCATTATGTTGATGCGTTCCCGCCTTTGTTGGTGTTTTTCACCAACAAGCCTTGCGTCAGCAACTCGCCAATTAACAATCTTCAAGATAATGAGTTAAGAAATCAAACCCATCAATTTGTTTTTCCGCCTTTGTTGGTATTTTTCACCATAGCCTGACGGCTGGAGATAACTCCAACAAGGGCAAAAAACGAGGAGATAAGTTATATTAATAATTAATACAATAGCATTATATTTGTATAAAAACTCAATATTTAATGAATCAGACTTTTGACAATTGTAGATTAAAATTAAATCAATTAATAGAATGGAATCAAGGTGTCAAAACATTTAATAGAAATGAAGATACCACAAGATTTCATCTTATTGATTCTATACTAACAGATTGCTTAAATTGGGATAAATCTAATATAGAAACAGAACAATCTTATAACGGAGAATATGCTGATTATACTCTTTCAATTGCACGACCAGTTGCAATTGTCGAAGCAAAGAGAGAAAGTAATTATTTTGAAATACCAGCAGGAAAAAAAGATATTTATTACTCTATAATATCTTTGTGTAAAGATAATATAGGACTAAAAAAAGCAATAGAACAAGTTGCAGATTATTGTCAAAAAAGAGGGGTAGAAATTGCAATTGTATCAAATGGAGTTCAGTTTGTAATATTTATTGCTGTTAGACTTGATGGAATACCTCCGCTACAAGGATATTGTATCACATTTTCATCTCTAGAGCAGATTCAGAATAATTTTTTAGATTTCTGGAACTACCTTTCACCATCAGGGATAGAAGCAAAGAATCTTAAAAATAAACTTTTAGGAAACATATTGCCAGAGCTGCCTCCTAAACTTTCTTCGAAAATAAACGGCTACCCTGGTGTAAAAAATAGAAATTCACTTCAAACAGATTTACAAATACTTAGTGACCTTGTACTAGAAGATATTGTAAAATATAAAGAATTAGAGCCTATATTTCTTAAAGAGTGTTATTGTAGTGCTGGAGCAATATCAAATTATTCAACTGTAAGCAGAGAAATCTTGAAAACAAGATATGAAAACTTATTTGAAAAAAATTCAGAAAATATTTCTATTAAACCTGCAATGTCAAAAGCAGGAATTGATAGAGACTTAAAATCAATTGCTTCACAAAGTATAAGTAAGCGTCCAATACTATTAATAGGTGATGTTGGCGTTGGCAAATCCTCTTTTATAAACAATTTAATTAATGTAGAAGCAAAAGATGTATTTGAAAAGTGTATTACATTTAAAGTTGATTTAGGGACTAAAATTATTCTTCAATCAGATATTAAAGATGCAATTGTAGATGAAATAATTAGATTGCTTGATGAAGAGTATAGTATAGATATCTATGAATATAATTCAGTAAAAAATACTTATTTTGGTGAATATGAAAAGTTTAAAAAAGGTATTTACAAACCTCTATTTGATGTGAACTCAGAAAGAGCAACAGAGAAGACGATAGAGTTTTTTGAAGAAAAACAAAAAAATAAAATTCAGCATTTACAAAAGTCTTTGTCTCAAATTGCTAAAAGCCAAAATAGACAGATTGTTATTTTCATTGATAATTGTGACCAGAGAGATTATAATACTCAACAAACTGCATTTCTCATATCTCAAGAAATTGCAGATAGCTGGCAACCAGTAACCGTATTCATTTCTTTAAGACCTGAAACATTTCATAATTCTTTAAAGAAAGGTGCATTAAGTGGTTATCATCCAAAAGCATTTACAATACCTCCACCAAGAGTAGATTTAGTCATAGAAAAAAGGTTAGAATTTGCTCAGAAAATTTCTAATGGGGAATATACTTTATCTCAATTTGAAGGAACCATAGGTATTAATTCACAGAATTTAAAGGAAATGTTACAAGTTCTAATTTATTCATTAGATACCAATAGTGAATTATATCGTTTTATTGAAAATATTTCATGTGGTAACATCAGATATGCAATAGATATTGTTAAAAATTTTCTTGGAAGTGGGCATATTGATACTCTGAAAATTCTTAGAAAGAATTCAGAAAATATTCAAGAAGGGAGGAAATCTTACATAATTGCTTTGCATGAGTTTTTGCGTGCTGTAATCTTTGGCAATGGAGTGTATTTTCATCCAGAAAGTTCCTACATAGTTAATCTATTTGATGTACATTATCAAGAAGAGAAAGAACATTTTTTACTTCCAATAATTCTAACGATTTTAGATCAAGGTATAAACTCTATTAAAAACAATGGATTTATTGAAGTGATTTCTTTATCAAACCATCTTCAGGGAGTTGGTTATACAATTGATCAAATAGATACATCATTAAGTTATTTAATTTCTAAAAACTTAATTGAACCTTCTACTCGTGGTATTTCTTATGACAAAGATAAACTTCCCTCTTCACTTAGAATAACTACCACAGGCTCTTATCATTTACATTTCTTACCAACAATGTTTACCTATATTGACGCAATTATAGTAGATACTCCAATTTTTGATAAAAAAATTAGACAACTAATTTTAGACGAAGAGAGTATTCATAAAAGGTTAATTCGCTCTGAAATTTTTATTGACTATTTAGATAATGTATGGGATAAAATTAAAGAAAAACAAAATTTTTATGATTGGAATATTCATTCAAAACAAGTTAAATTTGAAATTAAAAGAATCAAGAATATTATTGGATTAGATTTAACTTGATAAGGAAAACATTAAAAGGTGCTTTATTAATGGTATTAATATCAATAATATAATTTTTATAAAGAATTTGAATAAAACTATTATTAGGCATATTAATGAATAATGCACCAGTTTAATTATTAAATTTTAGTAATACATCATCAAAAAATAGCTCAACTCCTTTCCTTTCAAATGACGACTTCAAAATCTCTTTGAGCTAGAGCAACGAAATAATTCAAACTTTAAAGGTTTTATTACACGCTTACAGAGTCATTTTGCATCCTTACAATGCTTTATTGCAAGCTTACAAAATCACTTTGTATCCTTACAATGCTTTATTGCAAGCTTACAAAATCACTTTGTATCCTTGCAATGCTTTATTGTAAGCTTACAACGTCATTTTGTTGACTCCATAATTTCATTGTAAGCTTACAAAATGATTTTGCGTACATGCAATGCTCCATTGTAAGCTTGCAAAATGATTTTGCATACATGCAATGCTTCATTGTAAGCTTACAAAATGATTTTGCGTTCATGCAATGCTTCATTGTAAGATTACAAAATACTATTTTAAAACTATTTTATTGCTTTTAAGGTCATTTCTGGATGATTTTATTGTTTGTTTATCTCTTTGTAAAGAATATTTGATTTGACTTTTTTTGTTTAAGTATAGGATAAAACACAAGTCAAAATACCGTATAATAAATAATTAATAAAAAAATCAGTAATCTCTTTTATCTGAAATAGTTTATTTATTATCTTTAAAACGTGAAGAATGACTCAGTTTTTTAGAGAGATTAGTATCGGTATTCCTATTTTTTTTAAGAATTTACAACTATATAATCCCCACCAATATGTCCACAGTAAAAGTGATTATCAGTTTTTCTAGGCTTAGAGACGACGATTTAGACACGCAAAGCCAAGTTATTATCAGCAAACTTACAGGAAATGTAAATTTTCCTAATCCCATTCCAACTTTAGCGGAAATTACAGCAAGCAGAAATGCTTATGTAGATGCTTTGATTGTGAGTAAAACGGGTGGTAGGCAAGAAACACTAAAGAAAAACCATGCTCGTAAAGAGTTGGAACAACAATTGGGTTTGCTAGCCTTATACATTCAAGCTAATTGTAAGAATGATGATTTGATTGCACTAGGTTCAGGTTTTGAAATTCAGAAAAGTAAAGCACCGATTGGTATCTTGGCTAAGCCAAGTAATTTTAAGGTTGAAAACGGACCATTAGCAGCTAGTTTGTATGCAAGTGTTGATAAAATAGAAGGGGCGAAGTCGTATCTTTTTGAGATTACCAAAGCTCCTGTAACGGAAGATAGTATATGGCAAGTAGAGTCATCAACTGCCAAAACGTTTTTGTTTGAAGATTTAGTAGCGGGTACACAATATGCCATCAAAGTAGCAGGCGTAGGTTCTAACCCTAAAAAGGTATTTTCAGATGTATTATATAGGTTTGCTCAATAAATGTTAAAGGTTGAAAGTGCTTACTCAGTGTTTCTTTTTATGATTAGAGACACTGAGTTTTTTATGAGCATTGTTTTGTTTTTTGTTACCATGCTTTTACATCAATTACTCATTATTAACAGTCTTCAAGACAATGAGTTATAGGACTAAGCCTATCAACTCGTTAGGCTATTCTGTTGATTTGTTGTTGCTGCTTGTCAAGTTATAGATAATATCAAAGAGGGCGAAAAAACTAAATAAAAGCAGATGCCAAAATATTAATTATGTAGAAAACCTTAATAGTTTTCTACATAATTAATCACCTTCCAAGCAGACTTTTCAATGAATTTTACGATAGGATGTTTTTCTTTTGGAGGAACAGTATAAATGCCATAAGCTGGAATAATCCCTTTTAAATCGTTAAAATGGTTTTTGATTAATTCCGTTCTATATTCTTTAATAATTTGCTTCAAAGCCTTCTGGCTTCTATTTTTGGGTAATTTGAAATGCTTAGAAATTAATGTTGGTTTATCTGGATTGTAACCACTAAAATGAAAGAAAACCAATGGAGTATTTTGGTTCACGAAGTACTTTCCATCAACGAAATTTAATTCACGTTCCTGTAAATTCCAATAAGCTATATTGAGCGAAGGATTATAATCTACCAATACTTTTTCGTAAAAGACAGGTACAAAATTCAAACAAAGTTGGTCGGCTCCCATGCCTTTACAATAGTCGAGATAACCATATTTGTTTAAATGCGTTTGCCACCAATCTAAAAACTTCAAAGAATTTTCAGTACGCTTGAAAGCTATAAAGCCCGCATTGTACAAACCTGCATTTAAGTATTGTTTTTCGTTCCAACGTTCAGAAAGAGGAATGGCTTTCGTGATATGTGGTGTTAAAATAATATCATGTTCGTCAAGATTTTTTTCAATGCCAACAAGTGAATCATATAGATAAATATCTGTATCCAGATAAATCAATTTTTCTAAAGAAGGATAGCTTTTTAGCAAATAAAAGGCAAAAATAGGTTTGAAAGCACAAGCCAATTCGATGATGCTAAATTTTTGACTATACTCTTCTAAAGCAGGAAAGTTGATACTTTCTACAGGAAGTATTTTGTATGGAATTGGGAAATTAACCTCAGGCATTTTATCGGTAAGACAAATGATTAATTCATAATCAGGATTTGTCTTTTTGATAGAATCACCCAGCGAAAAAGCTTGATATAAATAACTAGCAGTACAAACGGTATATATTAATTTCATAAAAGAATTTTTCTTTACTCCAATACATCTCCTAAAGCAGCAATATAAGGTGCTTTCCAAGAAGCTTCTTGATCTTTATAACGGTGATAAGCACCAGCAAACAATAATTTCATCACAGGAAAAAGTCTAGCTAGATGAAAAACCGAAAGTTGAGCCCTAGTTTCATAAAAAGCAATAATTGCATCAATTTTTTTGAAATTATTATGGATGATTGGGTTATTGGTTGCTTTTAAATAGGTTGATAATATGGTTTTTAAATAAATATATTCATCTCGTTTTTGAAGAAAAGGCGCAATTTTCTCAGCTCTTGGACGAGCCAATCGTTCTTTCAAGGTCAAAACCTTTCCACCTTCAACAGCTCTTGTTCCTACTTGCTGTGCTTCATGCTGACGATAGGAAATTAAAGGTTTTTCAATCAAAGAAATGCTATTCAGCATACAAGCGATTAAAGTAAGCCAACCGTCGTGAATCATTGGCGGACGAAAAGCTGGAAAAGGCTGTGCAAAAGAAAGTAATTCTTTTCTAAAAGCTAACATACAACCAGCTACTCTGTTGCCATGAAGGGTAATGTCTAAAGCTTTATCTTGTTTCCAAGCTTCAATTTGTGGAGTATCAAGACGCACTTTTTGCCAAAAGCGTTGTCCTAAATCTTTTCCATGACTATCAACTAATGTTGCATCAGAGAAAACAGCAAGTTTTGTGGGATTTTCTTCAAAAAAATTGTGGATAGTCGATAATTTGTCAGGATGCCAAATATCATCTTGGTCGCAAGGAGTAATGATATCGCTAGTACAAAGAGAAATAGCTTTTTCGAAGTTTTTAGCAACTTTCAGCGGTTCGATATTCCTGATAAAAGTAATATTGAGAGAGCTTTTAAATTCATTCACAATACTTTCTGTGTTATCAGTAGAGCAATCGTCCGTGATAATAATTTCATTCGGCAGAAGCTTTTGATTGACAATACTCTGGAGTTGTTCTCTTAAAAATTTAGATCCATTGTATGTACACAGAGCGATTGAAATGGTTTTCAAATTGTATGAAATTAGTCGGTAAAACAGTTGTATGTGAATGAGTTTCGAGTTTAGAATGAATGCTGAGTAAACCTAGGTCGCTGTTTTAAATAGTACCAGAACACTTTAATGCTACCTAATTAAAATATCTATTAAATTCACAATTCATCATTCACAACTCATCACTCTAGTGACACCAGTGGGAATCGAACCCGCATCAAACGTTTAGGAAACGTCTATTCTATCCGTTGAACTATGGCGTCTTTGTTGAGCTTCCAAGAATTTATTTCTTGGAAGCTCCGTCATTACAAATTTCTCTAAAAACTCTTTAATAATCAAGGTAAGCGATTAATATTCGCTTTACTCTTCTTCCTCTTCAAGTTCTTCGGTTGGATAATGTACTTCATTCAACCAATTTGGGAAAATAAGAATATGTTTTTCCTTGACAGCCTTTACAATTGTTTCTCTGAGTTCTTCGATATTTTCTTTTTGTTCAGCAGAAATGAAAACCGTTTGAGGCTGAGGATTATTCATGTAAGAATTCTTCAAGAAAGCGGTTACTTTTTCAATCCTGCTTTGTTGATTTTCAGGTTCATTACCAGAACCAATTTCCCAGTCATTAATCACGATTTCTTCTGAAGAGAATAAATCAATTTTATTGAAGACAAGAATCGTTGGCTTGTCGGCAGCACCAATTTCTGTAAGCGTCGAGTTTACTACTTCGATATGCTCTTCATAATTTGGATGCGAAATATCAACAACATGCAATAAAATATCTGCTTCACGAACTTCATCTAAGGTAGATTTGAACGATTCAATCAACATCGTTGGTAATTTTCTGATGAAACCTACCGTATCTGAAAGTAAGAAAGGAATCGTATCAAAAGTTACTTTTCTTACTGTAGCATCAACCGTTGCGAAGAGTTTGTTTTCAGCAAATACTTCTGCTTTTGCTAATCTACGCATCAAGGTAGATTTACCAACGTTTGTATAACCTACTAAGGAAACACGCACCATTCTATCACGGTTTTTACGTTGAGTAAAAGCTTGTTTGTCAATTTGCTTAAGCTTTTCTTTCAAGAAAACAATTCTATCGTTAGCAATACGACGGTCAGTTTCTAATTCTTTTTCGCCCGGACCACGCATACCCACACCACCACGTTGTTTAGAAAGGTGGGTCCACATTCTAGTTAATCTTGGCAAAATATATTGTTGTTGTGCCAATTCAACTTGAGTTTTTGCTTGAACGGTTTTAGCACGCATCGCAAAAATATTCAGAATCAATAAACTACGATCTAGGATTTTTACTTCATGTTGGAACTTCGCAAATTCCGTTTCAATATTTCTGATTTGAACGGGCGAAAGATCATCATCAAAAATCACCATGTCAACATCATTATCTACTACATAAGCGATGATGTCTTGCATTTTACCTTTTCCAACGTAAGTACGAGTATCAGGTTTTTCTAATTTTTGTGTGAAAGTATATAGCGTATTGATTTGTGAAGTATCAGCCAAAAAAGCTAATTCATCTAAATATTCTTTTGTTTGTTCTGCTGTTTGCTTTTGTGTTTGTACAGCCACCAATACGGCTGTCTCTTTTACTTCTTCTGTAGTATGCATAATATCTTAATAATCAATATTGGAATGTTATTCAGAAGTCTAAATAAATTCAGACTTTTTCATGAATATTAAAGAACACAAGATAGGTTCTTTACTCTTTCACAGACTTGTTGGTAAGGGTAAAATATTCATAAGAAATGTTGCGAGCCTTATCTTAAATTGACATTGTTTTATAGGACGTTTATCTTGCTTGCTTTGTTAGGATTTCTAAGGCTAAGATTAATCTGATTGAGTATTTTAAAGATACACAATTGATTTTATCTTCCAGAAATTAAAACATTTAAACAGAAAATGAATGATTTGAAATTACTGCCCTTTCGGAGGGCAATATCCATGAAGACTGGATTTTGCAGAGCCGAGAAAGGGAATTAGCAGAAAATTTGTCTTAGCTTCATGTTTACTGGATTCTGAAAGAATCGTTTAAAATTAGTCCTGCAAAGGTATCATTATTTTCTGATTTCTATAACATTATAAACAAAAAAACCTGTAAGTGCCAGATACACTTACAGGTTTAAAAAAGAATTCAATGAGAATTACTTCATTGAAGCAATTAACTTTTCATTTAACGCTACATAATCCATATTATTGGCTTCTTTTGCTAATTCGATAGATTTTTTTGCAGTTTCAATGGCTACAGCTTTATTTCCTAATTTTGCTTGAATTTTTGCTTTTAAGTGCATAATCCAGAATGCTTTAGGAGTTTGTTCAATTGCTTTATCAGCCCAAGCTAAAGCTTTATTCAAATCTTTACCAGTTTCAAAATAATAACTTGCTGCTTGGAAGTAAGGACGGCTATCAACTGTCATTGCAGTTTCGATAGCTTTTGAGATTTTACCATCAATATCAGCCGTTACAGGAATAGAAACTGAAGTTTTTTCCCAACTAATTTCAATCTCTGCCGATGAAGGGTTAACATTCGCAATTTCGATAGTAAATGTTTCAATAGATTTCGCTAAAGCATTAGGTTTTACTTTGAATTTAGCAACGTCTTCTTCAGCTTTGTAACCATCAATTCCCCAGTTATTAATGCCTTTGTTGAAGATAACTTCCCATTCTTCTTTGTTTGGAATCGTGTATAAAACATAAGTACCAGCTTTTAATGCTACGCCACCTACTTTTACATCTTCGCCAAAAGTTACTCTTGTTGCAGCATTAGCACCAGTTCTCCAAAGTTTGCCAAAAGGGGCTAAATCTCCGAAAACTACTCTGCCTTTAATGTTTGGTCTTGAATAGGTAATCTCGATACTTGATAAAGCAAAATCTTGTTTAATCGTTTGCGTTGGACTTGGTGCTGGGGTTTTAATTCCCTGAGCATTTAATGAAGTATTTAAAGTAAAAATTGCTAGAATTGAAATAATAAAATTTTTCATGAGAAGAAAATTTGTTATGATGTAAGCTACAAATATAAGTAGAGTTTTTTCAAGAATACTTTAGCTTTTTGTTAAGTACATAAAATTTCGATAAACAGTAAATATTGATAGCTCAATAAAATACTTTATCGTGGATTGGTATAAAAACAAAAAACTCATTCCTTTTGAGAATGAGTTTTTTGAAGAAATATATAATATTATGCCGCTGCCAAAGCTTCTGCACCACCAACGATTTCAAGGATTTCGTTAGTAATAGCTGCCTGACGTGAACGGTTGTATTGTAATTTCAATTCTTTCAATAATTCACCAGCATTATCTGTTGCTTTATCCATTGCTGTCATTCTAGCACCATGCTCAGAAGCATTTGATTCAAGAACTGCTTTGAAGATTTGCAATTTCAATGCTTTAGGAATCAATTCATTGATAATTTCTTCTTCGGAAGGTTCAAAAATATAATCAACAGAAGATGCTTTTACTTTTTCGTCTTTTTTCTCAACGATAGGCATTACTTGTTCTGTTTTTAAGATTTGAGTAGCAACGTTTTTGAATTCGTTATAAACCAATTCAACAACATCGTATTTACCTTCTTCAAAACCTTTCATAGCTGCTTCTGCTGCGATACGAACATTAGCAAAGCTTAATTTTGTGAAAATATCAGCATATTGAGTGTTTACGTTATATCCACGGCGAGAAAGGTATTCACCACCTTTTTTGCCAAGTGCCATAATTTCAACATTTCCAGCCGCTTGTTGTTCAGCATATTTTTCAGCGATTAAGCTTACTGTTGCTTTACCAACATTGGCATTGAAAGCACCACATAAACCACGGTCTGAAGTAACAACAATAACTAATACTTTATTGATATTACGAACGATAGTGTATGGGTTTTCTTTTGCACCTTCTGCATTTGCAGAAACGGTAGCAATCATTTCAGTTAATTTTTTTGAATAGGGACGCATCTGAGTGATTGCGTCTGTCGCACGGCGAAGTTTTGCCGCCGACACCATTTTCATGGCTTTGGTAATCTGCTGAGTTGAGTTTACCGATACTATTCGGTTTCTTACTTCTTTTAATGAAGCCATTCTCTTTTCTAATAAATGAATGATAGAATGAATGAATGATAGTGAGTTAATTGAAATTGTAAAATCACTATCATTCTATCATTCAAAATTGAAAATTATTTTTTACGCATATTTCGGCGCTACTTCTTTCGATACTTTAGTCAAGACATCTGTCAAAGAATCATCATATTTTCCTGCTTTCAAAGCATCCATCGTTGATTTTTGAGTAGCATTCATAACGTTAATGAAATCTTTTTCGAATTCACGAACTTTACTTACAGCTACAGTATCAAGAAGACCTTTAGTTGAAAGGAAAATCATAGCGATTTGTTCTTCAACACGTTGAGGAGCACCGTTTGGTTGCTTCAACATTTCAAGGTTACGACGACCACGTTCGATAGTCAATTTCGTTGCAGCATCTAAGTCAGAACCAAATTTAGCAAATGCTTCCAATTCACGGAATTGCGCTTGGTCAAGCTTTAAAGTACCTGCTACTTTTTTCATCGACTTGATTTGAGCGTTACCACCCACACGTGATACCGAAATACCTACGTTGATAGCTGGACGAATACCTGCGTTGAAAAGGTTAGATTCCAAGAAAATCTGTCCATCCGTAATAGAGATTACGTTTGTAGGAATATAGGCAGAAACGTCACCCGCTTGTGTTTCGATGATTGGAAGAGCTGTTAATGAACCACCACCTTTTACCAAATGCTTGATAGATTCAGGTAAATCGTTCATGCTACGAGCAATTTCATCAGATGAGTTAATCTTAGCAGCACGCTCTAATAAACGAGAGTGAAGATAGAAAACGTCACCAGGGTATGCTTCACGTCCTGGAGGACGACGAAGTAACAATGAAACTTCACGGTAAGAAACGGCTTGTTTAGATAAGTCATCATAGATAACTAAAGCTGCACGACCAGTATCACGGAAGAATTCACCGATAGCAGCACCAGTAAATGGAGCAAAGAACTGCATTGGAGCTGGGTCAGAAGAACCAGCGGCAACAATCACAGTATAGTCCATCGCACCCGCTTTGCGAAGAGTTTGTTCGATTTGTTTGATAGTAGAAGCTTTCTGACCACAAGCAACATAAATACAGTAAACTGGATTTCCTGCGTCAAAATACTCTTTTTGGTTAATGATAGTGTCGATACAAACAGTAGTTTTACCTGTCTGACGGTCACCGATTACCAATTCACGTTGTCCACGACCTACTGGAATCATCGCATCAATCGCTTTGATACCTGTTTGAAGGGGTTCAGTTACAGGTTGACGGAAGATTACACCCGGAGCTTTACGTTCCAAAGGCATATCGTACAAATCACCTGTGATTGGTCCATTACCATCAATAGGCTCGCCAAGTGTGTTTACAACACGACCGCAGATACCGTCGCCCACTTTAATAGATGCGATTTCGTCCGTACGTTTTACAGTATCTCCTTCTTTGATTTCAGATGAATCCCCTAATAATACCGCACCTACGTTATCTTCTTCAAGGTTCAGCGCTAGGGCTTTTAAGCCGTTATCAAAAACGAGTAATTCACCCGCCTGTACTTTCGATAGTCCGTAAATACGGGCTACACCATCACCGATTTGTAATACGGTACCTACTTCTTGAAGTTCAGCCTCTGATTTTGCTCCTGAGAGTTGTTCTCTCAAAATGGCTGATACTTCATCTGGTCTGACTGATGCCATTATAATAAGTTTGTTTTGTGATTTTGAATTTGGAATAGTATTTAATCTACTAAGAAAGAATTAGTTAAATGACTATTAGAGATTAATTATTAAAGGCTTACAATATTAATAAATACTCTAGCGTTGTTTACAGATTTCTTTGATTAATAAATTACTTATTTTTCAGGTGCAAAATTAGGGAACAAATTTCACAATTCCATGAAATGCTTAACATTTAGTGCTTAAATGTTATACTTTTTGGGGATTCACTATTCTTCGCTTCTATAAAATCTCGGTCTTTTTGTGCTTTCTTCTTAAAAAAATCCTTTTTTCACTTAGTAATTGGGCTTATTAATAGTTTTTATCTATTTCTAAATAATATTTATTGATTTGATTGATGGTTTTAATTTTTCTAAGTTTGCTGCATCAAAATAAATTATCAGCTTAACGGTTCAAGTATAATTAATCAAGATAGAGTACAGATTGATTAATATAGCGTTGAAACAAGTCGGGCAGGATTTGATTTCGACGCTATTATTTCGATGTTTTATCTTGATTTTTATACATTTCGTCTTTTTTATAGTACTATATTGATATTTATTTAGGTAGGACATGCCATAGATTAGCGTTAAAATGCCGTTCTTTGTAAAATGGGCTAACCCTTTTGAACTCAGACTATTTTTAAACTAAACTATGAAACAATTTTTACGAATACTTTCAATGAAGTGTTTACTTTTTTGTTGCACTTACATAACATTGCCTACACAAATTGTTGCCCAAAATGCAGAATTTAAACTGCCTCTTTTAACCGGGAAAATAACAGATTCCAAAACAGGTGAGCCTATCGTCGGAGTAACGATTTTCTTAGATTTTAGGAAATCAGGCATTATTACAGATACAACGGGGAGGTATAATGTTTACTTACCCAAAGGCGATTATGTGATTAAGTTTAGTCATGTTGGCTATAAACCTTATCGAACCAAAGTAGCGCTAAAAGGAAATATGACCTTTGACCTAGCACTCGACGATGTATCAAAAACCTTGGAAGAAGTAATTGTTTCTAGCCAAGCTACTCGAAAAAGTATTCAAACACCGTCCTTAGGCGTAACACTGTTGAGTATTAAAGGTATTAAAAAATTGCCCGCAATGATGGGTGAAGTAGATATTATGCGTTCTTTACAAACTTTGCCGGGGGTGTCGTCGGTTGGTGAGGGTTCAAATGGTGTCAATGTGCGAGGTGGAAATATCGACCAAAATTTAATTTATATTGATGATGCTCCTATTTTTAACCCAACTCATTTGTTTGGTTTATTTTCAGTTTTTGCTTCGGATGCTATTCGTGAATTAGAACTTTATAAAGGAAGTATTCCTTCAAGATTCGGCGGTAGAACGGCTTCTATTTTAGATATAAAAATGACTGACCCAAGTTTAGAGAAATTTAAACTTTCGGGCGGGATAGGTTTCGTTTCTAACAGAGCAATGGCCGAGATTCCTATTATTAAAGAAAAACTATCGGTCGTGGTTGCTGGAAGATTATCGTTTAATGACTTTTGGTTTAAATGGATTGGTCCTGATAACATGCGGAACACTCGTGCAAATTTCTATGATTTAGCTACTAAAGTATTTTTCAGACCGAATAAGAATAATACCTTTTCGTTTTCAACTTATGTAAGCAAGGATTTTTATCAAGTAGATTCATTATTTAGTTTAGAAAATGTGGTAGCCAAACAAACACAGTTTGATTATGGACATTTGAATTTTTCATCAAGATGGAGTCATTATTTTAATACCAAAATGAGTTTGGATGTGGTCGGAGTTTTGAGTAATTATAAAACCAAAACGTATGCACCAGATAGTGTGAACAGAATTGATTTACGAAATAATATAGACTACAAAAGTTTGAAGGTCAATTTTGATTATAATCCAGACGAAAAACATAAAATTAACTTCGGTGTAAGTGGGATTAATTATCAGATTTCGCCCGGAAAGCTGAACGAGAATATAAGTTCAAGAATTTCGACGGTGCTTTTACCAAGAGAACAATCGTTAGAATTAGGGTTGTTTGTGGATGATGAATACAAAGCCAATGAAAAACTGACCATTCAGGCTGGTATTCGTTATGCACAATATTTGAGTTTTGGACCAACAACAATAAGAAAATACTTGGATAACGAACCTAGAACGATTTCTTCGCAAATTGGTGAAGAAACCATTTCAAGTGGTGCTGTCGAGAAAACCTATGGTGGTTTTGAGCCTCGTTTAGCCATAAAATACTCTTTGGGTGAAAACAGTACCTTGAAGTTAGGTTATAACAGAATGCAACAATTTATACAGTTGTTATCGAATAATACTACGCCTTTACCGACGGCTCGTTGGAAAACTTCTGATGAATATATCAAACCTCAAGTAAGTGATTTTGCTTCGCTAGGAGTATTCAAAACGTTTAAAGATAATATTTGGGAGTTGTCGGCTGAAACTTATTTTCGCTCTACTCAAAACGTAGTAGATTATATTTCTGGTGCCAACTTGCAATTAAGTAAAGCCATAGAAACACAATTGATTGCTGGAAAAGGAAAAGCTTATGGTTTAGAATTGATGGTTACAAAAAAAAGAGGCGAACTGAGTGGCTGGATGAGTTATACTTATGCTCGTTCTTTGCAACAAGTTAGAGGTGATTTTCCTGAACTTCAACAAATTTCAGATGGAAATTGGTATGCTTCAAATTATGATAAACCGCATAGTTTGAACATCATGATGAATATTCAGCCAACTATTCACCATAGTTTTTCATTTACGTTTGCTTATAATACTGGTCGCCCGTTTTCGTCACCTTCTGGTTTTTTTCAGTTAGACAACAAGAAATATCCTGTGTATGAAGCTCGTAATAATGATAGAATGGCTGATTATCATCGCTTAGATTTTTCTTGGACGATTACCAATCCTAGTTTAAAAGAAAAGCGATGGGAGGGAAGTTGGACTTTTACGATTTATAATCTTTATGGAAGAAAAAATCCTTACTCCGTTTTCTTCAAACCTGTAGGGAATGGTTTAAAACCTTATGAATTAAGTGTATTTGCCAATCCATTGGTATCATTGACCTACAATTTTAAATTTTTATAAATAAGACTTCCATTCCTTTCCATCAGAAAGGCTGAAAATAGATTTATCATGAAAACTAGATTTCCGATATTAACCTTATTAATATGTGCTTTGGTGATTTCGTGCATCACACCAATCACTGATTTTGAACAAGTATCAACTAACAGTTTTTTCTCGGTTGAAGCCACTTTATCAGACCAACCCGGTTTGCATAAAGTGAAATTGTATATGTCGTCCAACAAACTTACAGGAGGAAGTTTTCAGCCAATATTGAAAGCTAAAGTATATTTTACAGACGAAAAAGGCTTAATAGAAAACTTAACTGACCCAAAAGGAACGGGCAATTATCAAACTTCTGAAACATTTGCAGGAAGAGTAGGTGGTACTTACAAGCTAACGATTGAAACCAGCGATGGTAAAAAGTATGTTTCTTCGCCCGAAACCATGCGACCAGTACCTGAAATTGAAAACCTGATTACAAAATTTGAAATAATGGATAATTATGTAAAAGGTGATGCTCGTCGTGGAGGTTTTAATATTTATGTAGATTTTCAGGATTCACCCAATCTTGGAGATAATTACCAATGGTTCTGGAAACATTACCAAAAAGCTTTTATTTGTGAAACATGCACCAATGGATATTATGATTTTGCTAAAAAAACTTGCATGTTCCCGCCACAACCTACCGATGTGACGCTGAATTATAAATGCGATAGAACCTGTTGGGATATTACTTTTTCAACGGCACTTAACATTTTTTCTGATTCATACTTAAATGGACAAAGAATAACTGGCAAACAAGTAGCGAGAGTACCTTTTGATGATACAACACCTTATTATCTTCAATTTGAACAGCGTTCTATTACTAAAAGTGTTTATAATTATTATCAAGGACTTGTTGCACAGACACAAAATAACGGGACATTGTTTGATGTTCCTGCCGAAACACGTTTTAGCTATAATATTAAATCTGTAACCAATCCTAGTGAAAAAATCCTTGGCGTTTTTGATGTACATTCAGTAAGAAAAAAAGTGTTTTATATCGACCGCTCTGTTGGAATTCCAGAAGGAGAACGACCAGCCTATGTGAAACTTCAAGGAGAAGTATATTCATGTCCAGCAGGTACAAGAGTATGTAATGAGTTCGTAGAGTGTTTAGATAATTTATACAGAACACCTTCCAAACCAGTAGGTTGGAAGGATTAAACTAGATGTTTCTTAAAATAAAATTCACAAAAAAGCGGTAGAAACATTAAAATCAAACAAATTTGCACTTTGAATGTTGTCTTTAAACAATCTCTTTAGCGATTTTTTGCGTAAATAATAGAAACATAAATTATTACAATGCAAGTACAAGAACCACAAGTGTTATCTGAAAAACCAGTAGCAACGAAACTTAAAACAGGCGTATTAATTGTTAATTTGGGTACTCCAGATTCGCCAAATACGCCAGATGTCCGTAAATATTTACGTGAATTTTTAATGGATGGAAGAGTAATCGATATTCCTTATGCTTTTAGATGGATGTTGGTGAATCTTATCATTGCGCCATTCAGAGCACCTAAATCGGCTAAAGTATATAAAGAACTTTGGACAGAAAGAGGCTCGCCATTGAAGTTTTACGGGGAAGACATTGAGAAAATGTTGCAAGCACAATTGGGCGAAGACTATGATGTGAAGTTGGCAATGCGTTATCAAAGTCCAAGTATGGATGCTGGATTAGAATTATTTAAAAAATCGGGCTATAAGAAAATTATTGTAGTACCGTTTTTTCCACAATATGCTTCTGCAAGTACAGGTTCGGTCTATGAAAAAACCATGTGCATTGTAAAAGAATGGCAGATTATTCCTGAAATAAGTTTTGTTAATACTTTTTACGATCATCCTAAATTTATAGAATACTTCGCAACGGCGGCTCGTAATTATATGGCTAAACAAGATTATGATTACTTCATGTTTAGTTATCATGGTCTACCACAGCGCCAAATTACCAAAGGAGATTGCACTGGAAATACTTGTAAGTTTGGTTCATGTTGCGATACTATTCACTCGATGAATCAACATTGTTACAGAGCGCAATGTCATGAAACAACTCGATTATTAGTAAAAGAATTGGGCTTGAAAGAAGGTACTTATACGACTACTTTTCAGTCAAGATTAGGAAGTGACCCTTGGGTTCAGCCTTATACTGATGTTGTGATTAAAGAATTGGCAGCGCAGGGCAAAAAGAAAATTTTAGTTTTCTCACCAGCTTTTGTAGCCGATTGTTTAGAAACAACTATCGAAATCGGTGAAGAGTACCGTGAAATGTTTGAAGAATTTGGCGGACAACATTGGCAATTAGTAGAAAGCTTAAATAACTCACCGATGTGGGTTGATTTATTAGAAGACTTGGTTAAAAAAGCTTAATAGTAGTTTATTTGAATAATTTGTATTCCCGAATTTAGGAAATGATAGTTTTCATCCCTGAATTCGGGAGTATTTGTTTAAACATAATATTACAATGCTTAAATTTGAATAATTAGAACTAAGAACTCATCAACTTTAAGAGCATTTAACCATTCTTCGATATGATAGATTTATTACTCAGTATCATCTTCTCGGTTTTATTGTTAATCAATTTTCGACTACATCCACGATTTGGCGTCAATACTTTTCAGACTATCATTCTCAATTATCCTGTTTGTATCATTACTGGTTTATTATTTTTGCCAGAAAATCAGCATTTTAGTTTAGACTTATCTGAAACCTCAACACTTTTAGCGATGCTTTTGGGCGTAGGTTTCGTTATTACTTTTATGCTTTCAGGTATTTCTACGCAACGTATTGGCATGGCGATGACCTCTTTGGCAAACAATATGTCGTTGGTAGTTCCAGTCATTTTCAGTTTAGTTGTTTTGAAAATGAGTAGCAGTTTTGATACTTTAAATTATTTAGGATTAATATTAGCCATCGTAGCTGTAGTGCTGAGTACTTTTAAAAAGAGCGAAAGTGATAGCAGTAACAAAAAAGAAAATATAGATTGGCTATTACCAATTGCAGTATTTGTAATGTACGGCATTACGAATACAACTTTTAATTACTTGAATGCCAAGTACGTAACGGCATCAGGAACGACAATTCCTTTTACGTTGACCATTTTAGTGGGTTCTGTTTTGATTGGAGGAATCGTTTTGGGAATTAGAATAATGCAAGGAAAAGAAAAATTGGTACTTAAAAGTTTGGTAGCGGCTGTTCCATTAGGCATTCCTAATTTTTTATCTTTCTATTATTTGCTGAAAGCCCTTGATGCTTATCAAAATAATGGAGCTTTCGTTTTACCGATTTATAACATTGGCGTAATTGTGGGTTCGGCATTGGTTGCCTTTATTTTCTTTCAAGAGAAATTTACCTTACTTAATAAAATAGGTTTAATCTTAGCTGTAATGGCCATTGGTTTGATTTCGTATCAAGGATTGTTTTAACAATCACTTCTTACTAATAAACGAATTTCCTTTGAAGTAAAACCGATAAGGTAATTCTGCTCCTTGTGTAATACCAATTCGAGTGGTAGTTACGACTGACGTTTGGGAATAATCTGAAAGTGGAGGAAGTATTTTTAAGTTACCTTCTAAAATATGCCAATCGTTCATTCCTTTATGAATACCCATTGCTTGTACTAATTTCCCCGGACCAGAACACAGATTTTTCAAAACATTACTTTTACGTCTTTTCTCCATCAAGTCAATTCCTTCAATTGGTTCTAAAGCTCTTATCAAAACGGCTTCACCAATATCTTTTTGATTGGTCGCAATGTTTACACAAAAGTGCATTCCATAGATTTGATACACATAAATTGTTCCTGCTGCGCCAAACATTGGCGCATTTCTAGCACTCTTTTTTCGATAAGCATGACAGGCAGGATCGTCTTGTAAATAAGCTTCTGTTTCTACAATGATTCCAGCAGTAATTCCTTCATCACTTTCATGAACCAAACGATAACCCAACAGGTTTTTGGCGATAGTTAGTGTGTCTGATGTTAATAAATCCATATATTAAGCATTGTTTTTAACCAGAAAAGTACGATTAAAAGTACTTGTCAAACCGATAGCTGGACCGAAACTTAGTATCAAATAAATATAATTACTTGGGATGTATTGGCTTGCGAATTGTAAAATTTGTAAACTAATTATCGTGACGGCAAAACCAATACAATTTACGATTGTGATTGACGAAGCTCGATATTCAGGATTAGTATTTTGTGAAATTAAGGTTGAGAATTGTGGGGAGTCGCCAGCTACACTCATTCCCCAAATCAACATGATTGTAATGAATACAAAAGGATTGACTTGAGAAAAACTAATAGAAAGAAGACAGCATATTAAAGAAAGTGATAAACACAAAAATGCCAATTTTGCACTTCCAAATTTAGCAGAAAATTCTCCCGTAAGTACACAAGCTATAAGCCCAGAAGCAATAATTAAGAATGCCCACAAAGAAGTATTGAAGTGAAAATTAGCATGCTGATTGTATTGTTGAATCATGATTGGTACATAAGCCCAAAAAGTATATACTTCAAACATGTGTCCGAAATAGCCCAATGAGAATGTTCTAAACGAAGGATTTTTAAAGGATGTTACAATACTTTTAGGGTTGAATTTACCAGCTTTTTTCCGAAATGGTCCATCTTTAATCAATAAAAACATCATCAAAGCACCCATTGAAGCGATGACAGAAGTGGCAATAATAACAGATTCCCAATGAATCTTTAAGGAAAAATAAGCGATAAAATGTGGAAAAGAAGTACCCAAAACTAAAGCACCCACTAAATAACCTAAAGCTCTGCCCAAGCCTTTTTCATACCAATCTGCCATGATTTTCATGCCGACAGGATAAACTCCAGCCAAGAAAAAACCAACTAAAAAGCGGATGATTAAAAGTGTTTTAATATCAAGCTTAATCCAAACAATTAAAAGGTTGAAAACTGCAGCGATGAGTGTTGAAATGACAAATACTTTTACAGGTGAAAATCTATCACTCAGCGTGAAAATTGAATAAATAGCTGTGCCAACTACAAAACCAAACTGAACTGCGGAGGTCATATTTCCCAGAAAGTTGGATGAGTTTGGATATAATATTTGTAAATCTTTCAGAACTGCATTGAGTGCAAACCATAAAGAAGTACCCGCAAATTGAGCAAAAATAACAACTGGTAGTAAATATCTTGGTTTCAAGGAGAATTAAAGGTTTTCAATCACCGCATAAGCTCTCACAGGGAAAGTTCCCATGCCTTTTACTTTCGGTGGAGTTGCTGAAAATTTGAATGGAGTATTCACAGGAATTTCATTCAAATTGCATAAATGTTCTACAATTAATATTTCATTTTTCAACAAAATCGTATGAACTGGTCTGGATTTTCCTGAAACATCATCAATATTATGAGAATCAATACCAACTAATTTTACTCCTTGCGAAACTAAATATTCAGCAGCATCGGCAGTTAAAAAGGGGTTTCCTGAGTAATAGGCATCACTTTTCCAATTTTCATCCCAACTTGTATGAACGAGTAAAGCTTTACCTTTCAAGTCTAATCCTTCAAAATATGATTTATCAATACTTAGCTGCTCTTTATAAGAAATACTTACTAAAACGGCATCCAACATAGCAGTTTGTTCAATCAGGATTTCTGATAAATCTTTTCCATCTTCATAGCGATGAAAAGGCGTATCTAAATATGTTCCAGTGTTAGAAACCATTTCGATTTTTCCCATTTGAAACGAAGTACCTTCTTCATACCATTGTTTGGATTCTTCACGTGTCCAAAAATCACAAATAACAGGAGCGGGGAGTCCCTTATAAGTAACAACTCCTTCTTCAATAACATGACTTAAATCAATGAATTTCATATTTTTCTAGCTTTTAAAATGGCAGTAACTGCAATTACGACCCACACAACGTTTACAAAAACGGAAGGGTATGCTTTATGTTCTAGCGTATTGACGATAAAACAAATCCCGCCAAATAGGTTGGCTAATTGGTAATTGATAGAGGTGGATGAAATCTTATTCAAAGCATTTAAAGCAAATGCTCCAACGATAAGCACTGAGCCAATCCAACCGATAATTTCAACAAAGAGTAAATACATTCAATTATGCTTTTAACAAAGATACATTGATTTCAGCAATTGAGCGATTGGCTGAATTATAATGTCTATCACAAATAAATTTTTTAAAATACTTTGCTATTTATTTGACCAAGTTAGCTTTATATCTTTACTTGATTGTTAATATTTCGTTTGAACAAAGTCCAGTTTTTCCATAAAAATTACGACCTTTACCGAAATTTTTAAAAATAATTGATAAAATGGCACAAGCAAAGGCGGGCGATAAAGTAAACGTCCATTACACAGGAAGATTAACGGACGGAACTGTATTTGATAGTTCGGCAGGACGTGAAACTTTAGAGTTTGAATTAGGTACTGGAATGGTTATCAAAGGTTTTGATGATGGCATTGCCGGAATGATTATTGGTGAGAAAAAGACTGTTCATATCCCTGCTGAAGAAGCTTATGGACCAGTGAATCCTGATTATTTAGCAGTATTTCCTAAAGCAGAAATTCCTGCGGATATTCCTTATGAAGTAGGAATGCAATTAAATATGCACCAAGATGGTTCTGGTCAAGTAATGCCAGTAACCGTAACAGAAGTAACTGAAACAACGATTACTTTAGATGCGAACCATCCTTTAGCTGGAAAAGATTTGATTTTTGATATTGAATTAGTAGCGATTGGTTAATTTCGTTTTTCATTCGCATAAAAAAAACCTCTAAGGAATTTTCCTTAGAGGTTTTTTTTATGCGAATGCTGCTAGTTTTTACTTTCCATCTCAGCCGCAATTTTATCAAAATCAATTGCTCCACAAGAGCCACAGCCTTTTGAACAACCTGCTTTATTTTTTAAGCTAAAGTTTTTTAAAACGATATTGCCTAAATAAGCTACAGCAGATAAAAATATGATGGCAATGATGATATTTTCCATGACAGTCTTTATTTTAATTTAAGACTTTGTGATATTCCAATTACGAACAATCACTTCCTCTAATTCTGGAAACATTGCACAACCTGCAATTAGTTCACGTCCGAATACGAAATCATCTCCACCTTTGAAGTCTTTTACAAATCCACCTGCTTCTTGCACAATTAAAGTACCAGCGGCTACATCCCAAGGTTTTAAATTGTACTCAAAAAATCCATCAAATCGTCCACAAGCTGTATAAACTAAATCTACAGCTGCCGCACCAAAACGACGTAAACCATGAGATTTTTGCATTAATTCTTTTAAAATGCCGATGTAATTTTCCATTAACTCAAAGTCATAATATGGAAAACCAGTTGCGATTAAGCTTTCACCTAAAGTTTTGGCTGACGATACTTTTATTGGACTACCATTCAAATAGGCTCCTCCACCAAGCCAAGCAAAGAAACACTCATCTCTATTGATTTCATAGACAACGCCCAATACAATTTTACTTTCTTTGATTAAAGCAATTGAAATCGCAAAAACGGGTACTCCATGAATATAATTAGTTGTACCATCAACTGGGTCGATAATCCAAGCTAAGTCATGATTTTCAGCTTGTTCAGCTGTTCCTTCTTCGGCAATAAATCCAGCTTCAGGAAGTATTTTAGAAAGTCCAGCTACTAAAAGTTCCTCAGTTTGTTTATCAACATACGAAACCAAATCATTCAAGCCTTTATATTCAATACTGTCTTTACTGAACTCTGAGGCTGCTTTTCTAACAAATTCTCCCGTCTGACGAGCTAATTTGCTTACTTCTGAGGTTAAATTTTCTAAATTCAAAATGTGATAATTAATATGTATATAAAATCTGAATTCCGATACCCGAAATCCAAAAGCTATTTTTTCTTTACTTCAAAAAAGATGGCTAATCCTAATACTCCCACCAAAATTACAGACATAATAAGGTCAACTTTGTTTCCTTTACTTACTGATTCTGGTTCAAATTTGAATTCAATCTTATGTTTTCCAGCTGGAATAACCATTGCTCTCAAGATATAGTTTGCTCTTAAATGTGGTTTGTATTGTCCATCTACATAAGCTTTCCAATCTTGATTTCCTCTATAAAATATTTCAGAGAAAATAGCTAATTGGTCTGTTTTAGTGTCTGATTGGTAAGTCAAAGCGTTTGGCTTGTAAGAAGTCAATGCAATTTTATTTGAAATACTGTCAGGTTGAATTTTTAAATTAGCTACTTGGTCAGCGAAACGTTTGTCGATAAATGCAATGCCTTTAGGGTCAAACTTGTCTAAAGATTTCATTTCTTCATCTGCATTCGCTACTATTTTAAATGAGTTTACAAACCAAGCATTTCCACAAGCTTCTGGGTTTTGTTGTGCAACTGGCTGACCCGTTTGCTGATTTGGAATAATAAAATATTTCGTATTCAACATATTTAAAACCTGCATATTGTTTTTTGCAATTTGGTTTTCAATAATCTCTGAGTAACGACGCAATTTTGCTCCGTGATAACCACCAATTGACTGATGATAATATGAAGCAGTAGCATCGCTACTGAAACCACCTGCTGCTGCAGCATCGAATACTCTATAAATACTCTTATCTTTCAAAATTTGCTCATCGGCAGCAGTTGGTGTAAATATTTCTTCGTATTCTGATTTTGAAACGAAATTATCATTGTTGAAATAGCGTTTATCAGCTCCGAATAAGTCAATCAAGATAAGTAATATCAAAACTGGATAGAATAATGATTCTTTAATTTTACCAGTAACCCAAGCCCAAAGTAGCCCAGCAGCTAATAAAATAAATGCTAAAGAACGAAAAGCATCAGAACGCATCAACGATTCACGGTCAAGTACAATTGCTCTTAAAATCTGAGCATCCACACCTTTATCACCCGTAATTTGCATCGCTTCATCATTCACAGATTTGAAATTGAAAAACAAACTTGGAACCAGTGCAAAAATAACACACAAGCCAGCAGTGAATGCCAAACTGTATATTAAAGGTTTTTTAAGTTCTTCAAATGTTGGTTTATTATCGCTAATCTGTTTCAAAGTCAATACGCCTAATATTACCATCGCCAATTGAGTAAGCGAAAATATCATCGTGATTGCTCTGAATTTATTAAACATTGGGAAGTAATCGAACATTGGGTAATTTAAAATAGGGAAATTTTTACCCCAAGCTAGCATTGTAAAAAATACTGCTGTACTAACCAGCCACCATTTTAGTGAACCTCTTACTAAAAATGCTCCTAAAACGAAAAGGAAACAAATGATAGCACCAGCGTAAACTGGTCCACCAACGGCAGGTTGGTCGCCCCAATAAGCAGGGCCTCTTTCGGTGTATGGCAAGGCATTTTCTTCAGGAATACCTGCATTTACCATTGCTTTTAAAGTTTCAGATTTTTTACCACCTAAACTTCCACCCATTGTTCCGCCATAAAAATTAGGAATCAATAAAGTACCTGTTTCACCGATTCCGTAGCTATAACTGAAAGCGTAGTCACGGTCTAAACCACCTTTAGATTGTGTATTAGTCGTTAATTCAGATTTACCACGAATGGTTTCTTTAGAGTATTCATAATTATTCCAAAGCCTCATAGTGTGGTTAGCAACACCAACGAATGAACCAAGCCCCAATGCCAACAGCGCAAAAACCAAAGATTTGATTTTGCCAGATTTTACATGGTTAATAATTTCTACAATTACATAGCCAAATAGCATCAAACCAAAGTAATAAGTAATTTGTACGTGGTTGGCATAGATTTCTAAGCTCATAAAAAGAGCTGTTAATGCGCCACCCAGTAAATATTTGCCTCTAAAACACAAAACAGCACCAGCGGCAACCATTGGTGCATAAGCCAAGGCAATGGCTTTAGAAGTATGCCCTGCTGGAAGTATCACCATATTGAGTGTACAGAAGGCATAACCAATGGCACCAATGATTGATTGCCAAATATTTGCTCCCAGTACAATTAAGAGTATGTACATTCCGAGCATTTCTAAGAAAATAACGTTGATTGGTGAGGGTAAAAATCCCATAATTTCACCGCCAACGGTAGAACCAATACTGTTTGGGTAAGCTCCGTGAATCATATAAGCAGGCATACCGCCAAACATCGAGTTTGTCCACCAAGGCACAATGCCAGTTGCTTTTGTAAATTCGGTAGATTCATGAGAAGAAGCCAAAGACATCGTAATGTCGTGTTGCTTTAATTTTTTGCCTTGTAAGGCTGGAGAGGCGTAAATTCCTGCAAGCACAACTAAAGCAATTACTGCATACAAATGTGGGAGGAATTTCTTGAATGAAAACTGCATATTTTTTCTTAAGATTTGGACTTAGATTACCTTGTATGCAAAGATAAAGTTTCTAATTTGAAATTTTGCATGAAAGCGACGTACACCGCTTTAAATTCGATAGTATTAAAAAATAAGGTTGTTAAATCATTAAATCAATACTTGGATTCATGGAAATTATGAACTTTTTAAGCACCTTTGTGTTTTTATTATGGTTGTGTTAAACCAAACCTTACTTGTTTTGTCCAAACGAAAGCAAAATAAAATATATTACAAAATGATGAACAAAAACATTTTTTTACTTGCCATTTGCCTAATAATGAATGTAGTAGGGGTAAAAGCTCAAGATTCAAAGGCTGGAGTGATTATCGATGCAATGCAGAAAAAGTACAAATCAATGAAAGCATTTAGTGCTTCATTTTCGTATGGTGCTGATGGCTCAACACAAGTATTACAAGGAAATATTACGGTAAAAGGACAGAAATATCGTTTAAAAACGAGTGGACAGGAGATTTATAATAACGGCAAAGAAGTTTCTACTTATATCAAAGAAACAAATGAAGTGAATATTTCTGACTATGAACCGTCTGATAATGATTTGAATCCTTCAAAAATTTATTCATTTGATAAAAAAGGATTTCGTTATGTGTTTATTCAAGAAGTAAAAGAAGGTGGAGAGTCTTATGAAGTAATTGAACTTTCACCTGAGAAAAAAGGTACGCAAGTTTCGAAAGTAAAAATTAAATTGAACAAAAAAGATAAATCTGTAAAAAGCTGGACTGTTACTGATAAAAGCGGCAAGCGTCAAACTTTTAAAGTAAGCAATTTTGTACCTAACGTTCCTGTAGATGATAAATACTTTGTATTTGATAAAAGTAAATTTCCGGGCGTTGAGGTGAATGATTTAAGATAGGTTTGTAGAGAAAAAAGACATAAGAAACAAGATAAAAGACTGAGATCTTCATCTTGTTTCTCTAGCAAATAGTGAAGGGTTAAATTTGAGCAGATAATTATCTCAAATTTAACCCTTCACTATTTTTGTTTACATTTCTTCCCTTTCTTCAAATTCCTTCGTGAAATTTGGGCTTTCGGTTTTGCCTAATTTATCCCAAAAAGTAAAGTATAGTCCGTAATTATAACGATAATACTTGTGATGATGGCTGTGATGTGTAGCTCCAATCATATATTTCCCTAATAAATTTCCGAACAAATTTCTTGGATAAATTTCTATATCTAAATGGTTAATGGCAGCCGTAATCGTCATAATCGTGAGATGAATCACAATGGCGTAAATGTGCATCGGTAGAAAAATCACAATGGCGGGCATAATCAAGGCTTCTAAAATACCTTCTATAGGATGAAAAGAAAAGGCTGTCCAAGCAGAAGTGATTTTACTTTCATGATGCACATAATGTACAATTTTGTAAATCTTCGGTTGGTGCATCCAACGATGTAACCAATAATAATAGGTTTCATGAATAAACATTGAAAGCAAAATACTTATTGGAAACCAAATGAGTGGATAGGCGTTGATGTCAAGATAGATAGCAGTAAATCCTTTTTGCCAGAGTACTGCTGAAAATGCTCCGATAATTGAAAAAATCAAAGATGTGATTAATGACCAAAACATTTCTTTTCGAAATTGTTTTGGCGGATATTGTTTTTTGTTGAGTTTTCTAATTTGCCATTTTTCAGGTTTCCAGAGATAAAAGTAAACATGGAAAATACTTGCTAATAAAAAGTAGCGAAAAATAACAATGACAAATATGACAATGCACAGCCAGAAAAAAACAATCGGTTCAGTAAAGTCGAAATTAAATACGTTTGGTATCATACAGTAAGAGTTATGAATTGTGAATGATGAATTTTGGATTTAAAGCATTGGTTTTTAATGCTTTAATGGTATAGTTTCATCGTTTGTTTCACTTGTTCTACTTACTTTCAACTTTACTGAACCAACAAATGTTTTGAAAAATCTTTAAGCTTTTTATCCTTTAGTGTCATTGCCTAAAATAGGTTGCCCTGAGTTTTGTGAAAGTTAAAGTACTTAAAATTGTAATATAGTTTGATTTGGGTTGATATTTTTTGAATAA